>DATFFZ010000244.1:0-4306 GCA_035249845.1 Gemmatimonadaceae bacterium | reverse complement strand
CGTGGCCGTCACCAGGACGATGAGCACGAGCCACGGCTCATCGGCGGTGATCGCCGCGCCTGACGAGATGGCGCAGGCGAGCACGAGCGGGATCAGCATCGCCGGGGTGAGCGGCCTCCCCGAGCGACGGGTGAAGACGATGAGTCCCGCCGACAGTGCGAGTGTCCACAGGCCCCAGTTGAGCCCGGGCATGGCCATGTAGATCGTCCACGTCCCGAGCGCGGCGGTGCCGAGGGCGAAGAGCCAGAGCGCGCCGATCTCACGCGGGGCGGCGCTCGCCGCCGCCCTGGTCTCGCGTCGGACCGACCCGTCGAGTGCGTTGTTGGTCATCACGGTCTCCATGTGATTCGCTCCTCAGCCCGCGGCCGCGCGCGGAATGGCGCCGAAGCGCCGCTCTCGTCCATGAAACTCCGCCACCGCGCGCGTCAGCTCCTCGGCGCCGAAGTCCGGCCAGAGCACGCGCGTGAAGTATAGCTCGGCGTAGGCGCACTCCCAGAGCAGAAAGTCGCTCAGCCGTTGCTCCCCACCGGTGCGGATCAGGAGGTCGACGTCGGGCGCCGCCTCGCTGCCGTACGCTTCGGCGAGCCTGGCGGCGAACGTCTCGCGCGACGTCTCGCTCGTACCGCCGAGGAGCCGCGCGGCGTGCACGATCGCGTCGCGCGCCGAGTAGTCGACGGCCAGTCGGAGGTGCAGCGTGCGGCCGTTGGCGGTGGCGCGCTCGGCTTCGGCGATGGCGGCGGTGAGCGGCAGGGAGAGCCGGTCGCGTCGTCCGATCACCGAGAGACGCACGCCGTTCTCGAGCAGCTTTGGCGTCTCGCTCGCCAGGTGCTTGCGGAAGAGGCGCATGAGGGCCGCCACCTCGCGCGCGGGTCGCTGCCAGTTGTCCGACGAGAAGGCGTAGAGCGTGAGGGTGGCGATGCCGAGGCGGGGGGCCTGCTCCACCACGCGCCGCACCGATTCGGCGCCGGCGATGTGGCCGGCCACGCGTGGGCGGCCGCGGGCGATCGCCCACCGGCCGTTGCCGTCCATGATGATGCCGACGTGGAGCGACTCCTTCAAAGCACTTGGTCTCATAAAGTGAAGGGAGAAAAAAAGAGAGTGATCACCGGGCGAGGGTGCCCCGGGTGGCGTGGATGAGCGCTTCCATGTGACTCAGGTACCGCTGAAATGCACGACGCCCGGCGGGTGCCAGACGAAACTCCGTCTTGGGGCGGCGCCCCTCGAACGACTTGGTGCACACGACGTAGTGCGCTTCCTCGAGCTTGCGGGCGTGGACGCTGAGGTTGCCGTCGGTCGTTTTCAGGAGCGCCTTGAGCTCGTTGAAGGTGAGCGACTCGTTGGCCGCCAGCGCGCTGACGATCCCCAGGCGCATGCGGTGATGGATGACGTTGTCGAGCTCCAGCGATTCGCGCGACGCCTGTCCCTGCACGCCGCGCAACTGTCCGGTGGGCGCATCGCTGGAGTCCGCGCGCTTGCGCCGCAGCGCTCCCGAATCAGCCACCGTGCCTCCTGGCAATGAGATAACCGAAGATGATGTGCAGACCGCCGAAGCCGGCGATGAGCAACGGATTGCCCAGCTCGCGCGGTCCCAGCAGCGCGACCGCTCCGACCGCCATGAACGACAGCCCCATTATGGGAACGATGCGCACCGAGAAGGTGCCACCGGTGACGATCCCCGCGCCGTAGAGCATGAGCCACACGCCGGGGAGGAAGTGCCAGAGCTCGCTCCGCGCGAGCACCAGCGTGAGCGCCGCGCCCACGGCGATGGGGGGCGCGAAGCTGAGCACGAACTTGCGCACCGGACCGATGACCAGCGGCTGATTGGCCGCCTTCGCCTTCCATCCGGTGGAGAGCACGCCGATGGCCACCGACACCAGCGCCTCGAGCAGCCAGATCTCGAGCCAGAGCGCGGGATCGCTCTGCCGGAGCGCCACCCACCCTGCCGCCACCGCCGTGACCCCCACCGCCACCTGCCCCCACCCCGAGAAGGCGGTGAAGGCCGACGCGTTCTCCATGGTCTCCCGGATGAAGCGCAGGTCGTCGATGGCCCGGGCGTGGAGCGCGGGGGGCTCCGGGGGCTGGTCGGGGGCGGGGTGGATCGGCCGGGATGACGCCATGAGGGGGAAAATATGGAGGCTGGGCGGGGTCTGTCAAGTACTTTGTTCAACAAAGTAAACGCCGACCAAAGTGGAAAATTGGCGATGTGCGATCGACATATGACGATATGACGATTGCAGGTGCGATGGGCGATGTGGACCGAGGATGTGCAAGGGGTTCCGACGTAATCTCGGAGCCCCTCGCCCATCGCACATCCACATCGCACCGCCGCGATGCAATCGTCATATCGTCATATGTCGATCGCACATCGCACATCTCTACATCGATCCTTCCCTCGTCGCAGGACTCATTCCGCCTTCAATGCAATCATGGGATCGATCCTGCTCGCCCGTCGCGCCGGCAGATACGCCGCCACCAACGCCACCAGCCCCAGCACCGCGGCCACCGACGCGAACACCACCGGATCCGTCGCGCTCACTCGATACAACAGCCGCTCCAGCGCACCCGTCGTCCACCCCGCCACGATCAGCCCCAACGCCAGCCCGACGCCGGTGAGCAACACCGCCTGCCTGACCACCAGCGCCACCACCCTCCCGCGCGGCGCGCCAAGCGCGATCCGGATGCCGATCTCGCTCGTCCGCTGCGCCACCGAGAACGCCAGTACCCCGTAGATGCCGATGGCCGCCAGCAGCAGCGCGATTCCCGCGAAGAGCACGAGCAGCGTCGCGTTGAAGCGCGGCGCGGCCAGCGACTCGGCCAGCAGCTCGTCCATCGTGCGGATCTCGTCGAGCGGAAGGTCGCGGTCGAGCGACCAGATCACCCGTCTCAGTGACGGCACCAGCGCCAGCGGATCCCCGTCGGTGCGCAGCGTCACGTACATGTTGTTGAGCGGGAAGTGCGCGAAGGCGAAGTAGGTGGCCGGGTCCGTCTCCCGGTCGAGGCCGAGGTAGCGCTCGTCGGCCGCCACGCCGATGATCTCGAACGACCGCGGCATGCCGTCCCACCACGGGTTGCGCAGCAGCCGCCGTCCGATGGGGTCCTCCCCCGGAAAGTGCCGGCGCGCGAAGCTCTCGTTGATCACCACCACGCCCGGCGACTCGGCGCGATCCGTCTCGGCGATGTCGCGCCCGCGGAGGAGGCGAATGCCCACCGTGCGGAAGTAGCCCGGCATCACGGGCCGGATACGCGCCTCCGGCTCGTGACCGGGCAACGGCGCCGGACGCCCCTCGATGGTGAAGCTGGTCGTCCACCCCGGGCTCAGCGGATGCTCCATCGAGATGGCGACCTCGCTGATCCCGGGCGTGGCGCGAAGCCGCGACCGCAGCTCCTCGTAGAACGCGCGCACCTTCTCCCGCGTGTCGTAGCGCGCCTCGGGGGGGAGCACGTGGGCGGTGAGGAGACCGGTGGAGTCGAATCCGAGGTCGACGTGCTGGAGCTGGCGGAAGCTCTTGGCCAGCAGTCCGGCGCCGATCACCAGCACCACCGCCAGCGCCACCTCGGCCACCACCAGCGTGTGTCGCACCCGTCGGCGCGCGGCCGAGCCGGTGGTCCCCCGCCCTTCCCGCAGTCCGCCGAAGGAGCCCGGACGCGTGTACTGCAGCGCGGGCGCCAGGCCGAACGCGATCCCCGTGCCTAACGACACCAGCAGCACGAAGCCGAGCACCGTGGCATCGATGCCGATCTCGCCCACGCGCGGGATCTCCAGCGGCGCGCTCCCGACCAGCAGGCGCGTCCCCCAGTACGCCACCAGGAGCCCGCCCAATCCCCCGAGCACGGCGATGACCACGCTCTCGGTGAGGAACTGCCTGACGAGCGTGCCCCGCCCCGCGCCGAGCGCGGCCCGGACGGCCACTTCCCGCTCGCGCGCCGCCGCGCGCGCCAGCACCAGGTTGGCGACGTTGGCGCAGACGATGAGGAGCATCACGACCACCGCGCCGAAGAGCACCAGCAGCGCCGGCCGGATGTTCCGCACGATCCGGTCGTGCAGCGGCACCAGTCGCACCGTGCGCTTGGCGTTGTCCTCGGGGTACTGTAGCTCGAGGCGCCGCGCGATCCCGCGCATCTCGGCCGACGCTCCCTCGAGCGTGGCCGACGGGGCGAGCCTCGCCAACAGGCCGTAGCGGTGCACGCCGCGGTTCTCCTCCACGCGCTCCGGCACCAGCGGGATCCAGAGCTGCGACCGGCCGGGGAACTCGAAGCCGCGCGGCATCACGCCGACGACGGTGTGTGGCATCGCGTCTATGGTGAC
>DATFFZ010000243.1:0-39248 GCA_035249845.1 Gemmatimonadaceae bacterium | reverse complement strand
TCACTGGCGGAGCACCGACCCGTATCGCCTGATGTAGAGGTACATCGACCAGAGCGTGAGCAGCACCGCGATCGACATGCTGAGCACGGCCACGCTGCCGTTCAGGAGCGCGAATCCCTCCCACAGAGGGGAGCTCCAGCCGAATCGCACCGCCGCGGTGGCGGCGGCGAACCAGAAATAGCCGGCGCCCACCCAGATCCACTGAAAGACGGTCTTGAGCTTGGCCGGCCCGATGGCGCCGATCACCACGCCGCGCCGCGCCGCCGCCTGACGAAACACCGTCATCAGCGCCTCGCGTCCGAGGATGATGGCGAACACCCACCACGGCATCATCACCGCGCCGAGCGGGGTGTAGAACGGGAAGAGCATGCGGTCGCCGCCGTCGGCCCAGAGCGGACCGGAGATCCCGGGCATCACCGGCGTACCCGCGCCCAGACGAAAGCCCGCCTCCCACCCCGTGCCGCCGAGCAGGAACATCGGGACGAAAGTGGCCACCAGCAGGAGCTTGTCCGCGAGTGGATCGAGCAGACGTCCGAGATCGGTCACCAGGTTGCGCGACCGAGCCAGCTTCCCATCCCAGTAGTCGGTGATCGCGACCGCGATGAAGAGCCAGAACGCGGCGAAGCGAAGCTCCCACGTCGGCGCCAACGGAAGGAGCGCGACGAGGGGAGCGGCGACGATGCGGGAGATGGTGAGGGCGTTCGGGAGATTCACCGTCAGGCAGGCGCTCCCCGCGGTTCAGGACAGGGCGTTCAGGCCAGCGTCTTGAGGACGAGCTTGCTCACGGCCTTAAGAGTATCGAACACGCCGTCGCCTGTCACCGCTACCGCCTCGAAGTACGATGCGCGCTCCACCCATTCGCCGCCGGGGAGCCGATCCACCAGATTCTCGCCGGCGTGATACGGGTCGGGGGAGATCCGCTGCTTCTGCGGATCGCTCACCTCCCAACCGGGATTCAACGCCGCCTGCAGCTCCTTCACGGGCGCGGCGTTCGGGAGATCGCGCTTGTTGTACTGAATCACGAAGGGGATGTTCGTGAGGTCGTACCCGTACTCGGCCATGTTGTCGTAGAGATTCTGCATGGCCTCCTGGTTCGCCTCCATCCGCTCGATCTGCGAATCGGCGACGAACACGATGCCGTCCACGCCCTTCAGTATCAGCTTGCGGCTGGCGTTGTAATACACCTGCCCCGGCACCGTGTAGAGATGAAATCGCGTCTTGAAGCCGCGGATGGTGCCGAGGTCGACCGGGAGGAAATCGAAGAACAGCGTGCGTTCCGTCTCGGTGGCCAGCGAGATGAGCTTGCCGCGGGTGTTGGGCTGCACGCGCCCGTACACGTGCTCGAGGTTGGTGGTCTTCCCACCCAGCCCCGGCCCGTAGTACACGATCTTGCAGTTGATCTCGCGCGAAGCGTAGTTGATCATCGACACGGCTCGTTCCCCCTACCGAAAGAGCTGGTCGATTTCGTCATCCGCACCGGCCAGGACGTTCGGCTGCGCGGCGGCGCCTCCCGCGCTGCGCTGGAACAGATCCGTGAACAATCGCGTCAGCTCTTCCACCGTGCCTTTCACCTTGAGTCGCACGAGCCCGAGGGTCGTGCGGTTGTCGAAGAGAATCACCAGGATGACCCGACGCGCGATGTCGGCCAGGTACATCGACTCCTGCTCGCCTTGGTGAAAGAGCGAGTTGAACTCCGTCTCGCCGATCAGGCGCGCCAGTTGATCGTTGGCGCTGAAGTCGGCGGCGGTGAGGGTGGCGAAGGCCGTGGCGTCGAAGCGCGGCTGCTCCCCCACCGTGGCCACCAGCTGGCCGGCGCGATCGACGAGTAGGGCGCAGCGGGCATTCGAGTCGAAGAGGAACTGCTGGAGCGATCGCGTGATCGCCCCATAGTCATCCTCGGTGAATGACCAGCTGGCAGCTCCGACGGGCATTCGGCTCGATTAAGGCAGGGTCTGTTCCATGCGGCGCAGCAGCGTCTCGCCGCGCCGGCGCAGCCCCGGGTGGGGCTCCCATCGGACGTAATCGCGCAACACGCGAACGTTCCGAACGCTGGGCTGTCCCCGCATATAGCCAAGCGCCGCCAGCCGGCGCCAGGGATGGGTGCTGAACAGATTGCGCCGGTAACGGTGGGTCTGCGAACTCCAGACGATCAAGCCCAGCGCAAGGCCACTGGCAAGGCCTGCCGTGGCCGCCAGTCCGAATGCGCGTCCCTTCACATCGCCCTCCGAGCGCTCAGTGCCTGGGCAATGGTGACGCCGTCGGCGTACTCGAGGTCACCGCCAACGGGAATGCCACGCGCGATCCGGGAGACGACCGGACCGTGCGGTGCAAGCTGCCGTTGCACATATAGCGCCGTTGCCTCCCCCTCCAGGCTCGGATTCGTCGCCACGATCACCTCGCGCACCGCGCCCGACGCCACCCGCTCGCCCAGCTGCTGGATGGTCAGGTCGTCGGGGGTCACGCCGTCCAGCGGCGACAGCCGGCCGCCCAGCACGTGGTATACGCCGCGGAACTCCCCCGCGCGCTCGATGGCGCCAATGTCGCTCGCTTCCTCCACCACGCAGATCAGCGCGCGGTCGCGCCGCGGGTCGGCGCAGATGGAGCAGGGATCTTCCTCGGTGAGGTTGAAGCACACCGAGCAGCGACGGACGCGCTCGACCAGACCGGCCAGCACCCCCGCCAGCCGACGGCTCTGCTCGGGCGGCTGCTTGAGCAGGTAGTAAGTGAGCCGAAGCGCGGTCTTTCGGCCGATCCCCGGCAGCTTGGAGAGCTCCGTGGCGAGATCGTCGATCGCCGACATGCCGCCGTTAGAACGGGAGCTTGAAGGGCAGACCGCCGGTGAGACGCTTCATCTCTTCCTGCGCGAGATCGGTGGCCTTCTTCTGCGCCTCGGTGACCGCGACCAGAACGAGATCCTCGAGCATCTCCACGTCGGAGGGATTCACCACCGACGGATCGATCCGGATCTCCTTGATCTGTCCCGCGCCGGTGGCGGTGACGGTCACCATTCCGCCCCCGCTCATGGCGGTGACGGTGCGCGCCTGTAGCTCATCCTGCATCTGCTTCAGGCGCCCCTGAACCTCCTGCGCCTGCTGCAGCATCTTCATGAAATCGGCCATGTCGGGAAGGGTATGGGAGGGTCGCGCGCGAGGCAAGGCGCGCGCCGCGCCACACTCGTCGCGCGATGTGCGACGCGGCGCTCCGCTCAGTCCAACAGCTCGAGGTCGAGAGCGTCCACCGCGGCATCGAGCACGGGATCGCGGCGGCGCAGCATCGCCAGACGCTCGCCCTTCACCGCCTCGGCCGACATCCGACGCGGCGCGCCCGCCGCGCCGCTCGCGCTCCCGGCCGTGCGCACCGTCACGCGCGACACGCCGTCGAAGCGCGCACCGATCGCCGCCGCGATGTCGCCGGCACCGGTCTCCAGCGTCGGCACGAAGGAATCGTCCTCCGGCTCGAGGGTGACGTCGCCCCGTGCCGACACCGCCACCGGCATCGCGCGATCGAGCGCCGCCGCCAGCACGGCGCTCCGATCACGCCGGACGCGGGCAACGATCTCCCCCCACCGCTCCACCAGCCGGTTGAGCTCGAGCCGCTCCTTCGCCCGCGCACGGTCGTCGCTCTTGGCGCTCTCGGCGCTCTCGGCTCGCGGTGGTCGTGGCGGTGGCGACGTCGCCCTACTTCCCTGCCGGGTGCCGGTCGACGCGCCCGGTGACGGGCTCTGCCCGCTCTCGACGCCTCCGCTCGACGTCCCTTCCCCGAGGCCTCGCAGCACTTCTTCCAGCGCGACGGTGCGATCCATCATCGCGAAGCGAACCAGGAACGCCTCGAGGAGGATCTGCTGCTGAGCGCTGCGACGGAAGCGAGGCTCCAGTTCGGCGATCGCCTGGAGCATCCGCAGAAGATCGCTCGACGTTTGCCGCTCGGCGCGCGCGCGCAACGCCTCGCGCGCCTGCTCGGAGAGCTCCGGGGCGTCGCCGCCGAGCGACAACGCGAGCTGCGCACGGAGAAGATCGGCCAGTCCGGTGAGGACGGCGCCGAGATCCACTCCGGCATCCGCCAGACGCGTCACGGCGGCAAAGATCTCCGCCGCCCGACGCTCGGCGACCAGGTCGAGCACCGCGATCAGCTCGTCTTCCGCCACCAGCCCCAGCGCCTCACGCACCCGGAGAGCGGTGATGCGTCCTTCGCCGCCGGCCAGCACCTGATCGGTGAGGCTGAGCGCATCGCGCATCGAGCCATCGGCCGCGCGCGCCAGCGTCGCCAGCGCGTCGGGATCGGCCTCGATCTTCTCCTGCGCCAGCACCTCGGCGAGCCGCTTGCGAACGTCGGCCGGGCCGATCCGGCGGAAATCGAAGCGCTGAAGGCGACTCAGCACCGGCGCGGCCGCCTGGGCGATCTTCTGCGGCTCGGTGGTGGCGAAGACGAACACAACGCGCGGCGGCGGCTCCTCGAGGATCTTGAGGAGCGCGTTCCACGCTTCGCGGGTGAGCATGTGCGCCTCATCCACGATGTAGACCTTGAAGCGCTCCTCCGTGGTGGGCGCGTACATGGCGCGCTCGCGCAACTCGCGCGCGTCATCGACGCCGCGATTGGAGGCCGCGTCGATCTCCACCACGTCGAGCGACGCCGAGCCGCTCCAGATACGCACGCAGGACTCGCACTCGCCGCACGGCTCGCCGCTGTCGTTCTCGCCGCGGCGCTCGCCGCGGCGCTCGCAGTTGAGCGCCATCGCCAGCACGCGCGCCAGCGTCGTCTTCCCCACCCCGCGCGGACCGCACATCAGGTAGCCGTGCGCCACTCGACCCCGCGCGATCGCCCCCTTCAACGTCTCCGACACGTGCGACTGCACGGCGACGTCGGCAAAGCGCTTCGGGCGGTATTTGCGAGCGAGCGAGAGATACATGAGCGGGGAGCGGGAGCGAAGGCGGCCTGACGACGAGAGCGCGCGGGTCTCGCTGTCAGGCCGCTAGTAGGTCGCGCGGGGATGCGGCTCCGAGGAGCGCATCACCCGCGCAATATCCCAGGTCTGACGGAGCAACGATCACACCGCACGCCGCTGCTACCTTCGGGGTCCTGACGGGATTAGCGGGCTCACGCCCTCCGGGACCTGGGACATCTCAAATATACCCACATTCCCGGGGCGGTTCAACGCGCCGGCACGGGCGCCAACTCCGAGATCGCGCGCACCACCACCTCGGCGGCCCGGATCACCTCGGCCTCGCTCACGTCGAGGTGCGTGACCGCCCGTATGCGCGACGACGACCACGGCGTGAGCAGCACGCCGTCCCTCGCGGCGCGCTCCACCACGGCTCGCGCGTCCTGGCCGGCGGCGAGATCGAGCATCACGATGTTGGTGTCGGGAGGGACGACGCGAGCGCCGCAGACGCCATCCACCCGCGCCGCGTACGCGCGCGCCTTGTCGTGATCGGCCGCCAGCAGAGGCAGATGCATCTCCAGCCCGTGGAGCGCCGCCGCCGCCAGGATCCCCGACTGGCGCATCCCTCCGCCGAAGCGCCGCCGGGCACGCCACCCTTCGCGCATCACGCCTTCCTCCCCCGCCAGCACGGCGCCCACCGGCGCGCCGAGTCCCTTCGAGAACGACACCATCACGGTATCGGCCACCCCCGCGAAGTCCGACAGTGCTGTTCCACTCGCCACCGATGCGTTCCAGAGCCGGGCGCCATCGAGGTGCACGGCGAGTCGCTGCTCCCGCGCCACCGCCGCCAACGCGCGGAGCTCGGCGAGCGGCGTGATGAGGCCACCGGCACCGTTGTGGGTGTTCTCCAGCGCGACGAGGGTCGCGCGCGGCACGTGCATGGAGTCCGGCCGGAGGGCGGCGCGCAGGTCGCTCGAGCGCATCACCGGCGACGAGCCGCGCACCAGACGCAGCTGCACGCCGCTCAGCGCCGCGGTTGCCGCGCCCTCGTAGTGGACGATGTGCGCCTCGGCGTCGAGCAGCACCTCCGTGCCGGGGCGACTGAGAAGCCACACGGCCGTCTGGTTGGCCATGATCCCCGACGGGAAGAAGAGGGCGCGCTCCTTCCCCAGCAGGGACGCCACGCGCTCCTCGAGCTTGCGCACGGTGGGATCGCCGTCGAGGACGTCGTCGCCGACCTCGGCCTCCGCCATCGCGCGGCGCATGGCCGCGGTGGGCCGGGTGACGGTATCGCTTCGGAGGTCGATCGGCATCATGCCTGGTCGGGAAAGGGCCGACGGAAGATGCCCGAAGCGCCGCCGTGGTGTAAGGCGAAACGAAAAGCCCGCCGATCTCGCGGCGGGCTTTCGTGGCTCGTGTGTCGACCTTACGGGGTCTTCACTTCGACCTTGGGGACCTTCACCGTCGCCGTGTCGCGACGGACATCCACGTCTGGAACCGTGACCTTCGCGGTGTCCATTCGCACATCAACGTCGGGCGTCTTCACCGTGTCAGTCGTGGTACCGACGACAGGGCGCTCGACCTCGTATGTGTTCTCGCCCGTCTTCTTGCACGCGGCGAGCGTGGTAACGGCCACAAGAGCTGCGGCCAAGGCGATGCTGCGCACGTCTGGCCTCCGGATAAGGGTGCGCCACCGGGAATGGCAACCTTCGGGCCAGCGTTTGCTCCCCTTCAGTCCTCGAAGACCTCCCTTTGCCGCTTCCGCACGCGCCTCAGCTCGTACACCTGCCCCACCTCGCCCCCGATGATGAAGATGACGGCCGAGTAGTAGACCCAGACCACGAGGATCACCAGCGCGTAGAGCGTCCCCGTGTACAGGCCCCCCGGACGGAAGCGGGCCACGTACCCGGTGAAGAGGTTCTTCGCCAGCGTCCAGAGAACGGTGGTGACCAGCGCCGCCAGGAAGGCGCTCTGCCAGCGGATGCGACGGTTGGGCAGAAACTTGTACAGCAGAAAGAACATCAGCAGGATGAACAGCGCCGCGATGAAGCTGGCGATGTTCGACTCGAGCCCGCCCATCAGCTCCTGCCGCACGCCGAGCTGCTGGAGGAGCAGGATCCCGCGGGTGGTGGCGACGGTGGTGTAGGTGATGAGCACCGTGTACACGATGAACAGGATCGTGGACATGAGGCTGAGCTGGATGTCGAACAGCTTCCCGCCGATGATGCTGCGCCCCTGCTCGATGTCGAACACCTCGCCGAGCGCGGAGCGGAGGGAGCCGAAGAGCCGCGTCGAGAACCAGATGAATCCGATCGATCCGATCAGTCCGACGGAGCCGCGGTTGCGGATGATGTCGTCGACCAGCTGTCGCACCGGCTCCGACGCGCCCGCGCGCTGCGGCAGGAGGCGGTCGAGGAAGAGCCAGAGCTCACGCGACGCCGCCGCCGTGTCCTGATTCAGGAGGTACGCGGCGGCGGAGAGGAGGAGGAGGACGAACGGCACGGCGGCGAGCAGGATGCTGAACGCCACGCCGCCGGAGATGAAGAAGATGTTGTCCTCACCGGCATTGTCCCATACGCGCTTGGCGTAGTCACGCAGGGTCCAGAGGATGCGGAGCGGGAGAGGGCGATTCGGCATCGGTCAGCCGCGCAGGGGACGCGCGGCCCGCGTCACTCCTCGTCGTCTCCCGGCAGTCCGGCGCGCGCATCGCGGGCGACGTCGGCGCCCGCCTGGTACGCCGCCTTGGTCTCCTCGATGCGCCGCTCCAGGTCGCTCCGCGCCTGGTGCGCCGCCTCGCGGCCGGCCCGGATGGCCTCGTGCGCCTGTTGCTTCTTGATCTCGATCGCGCGGCGCGCGGTGTCGATGCGCTCCTCCACTGCCTGACGAGCGTTCTCGTAGCGGTCGACGACCTTGTCCGAGATCTCCTCGGCGGCCTCCTGCGCGGCACGCCCGACCTTGCGCGCGCGACGCCTGATCTCCCGGCGCGTCTCCACTCCCGAGCGCGGGGCCAGGAGCAGCGCCATGGCCGCGCCGATGGCCACCCCCCAGAGGAACGAGCCCGCGCTCGTGCTCCGCTGCTCGATGATGACGTACGGCTCGTCGTCGCTATCGTGCCCGCGCATCCGTCATTCCTCCATCGACGCCATCAGCGCCGTCCTTTGGGTTTGGCCTTGCCCTTCGCTTCCTTCACGCTCGGCGATGCGGGGCTCCGCGTCGCGCTCGTCGTCTCCGCCGTCTTCGCCCCATTCCCGCCGAGAGCGGAGCCGATCTCCGATCGCACGTCCTGCGCCGTGATGCCCAGCGCCTTCGCCGTGCGCTCGACGTCACCCGCCATCGAGGCGAAGGTGCGCAGCACGAGCTGGCGCCGCGCGTCGGCCAGCGTCGAGCCGGGCGCGATGGTGAGGGCGCCGCTGGGGTCGGTGGAGCGCAGCCGCCGGGGCACGATGTCGACCAGACCGATCGTCGGGCCCTTGGCCATGATCACCGCGCTCTCCACCGCGTTCTTGAGCTCGCGCACGTTTCCCGGCCAGCTGTGCGAGAGGATCCACTCCCAGGTGGCGTCGTCGAAGCCGGTGATCTTCTTTCCGTTCTGCTGGCTGAATCGGCCGAGGAACTCGGTGGCCAGCAGCTTCACGTCGCCGCCCCGTTCGCGCAGCGGCGGGAGAAAGAGCTCCACCACCGACAGCCGGTAGTAGAGATCGTCGCGCAGGTCGCCGTCGGTCAGCGCCTTCTGGAGATCTTTGTTGGTGGCCGCCACCACGCGAATGTCCACCGGGATCTCCTTCTTGCCGCCGAGCCGTCGCACCAGGCGCGACTCCAGCGAGCGAAGGAGCTTCACCTGGATGTCCGGCGCCATCTCGGCCACTTCGTCGAGGAAGATGGTGCCGCCGTCGGCCATCTCGAACGCGCCGGGCTTCTCGTTGGTGGAGCCGGTGAACGCTCCCTTCTCGTGCCCGAACAGCTCGTTCTCGAGGATGTCCTTGGGGAGGGCCGCGCAGTTGAGCGCGAAGAACGGTCCCTTGGCGCGCTCGCTCTTGTTGTGGATGGCGCGCGCGACGAGCTCCTTTCCCGTTCCGGACTCCCCGAGGATCAACACGCTGGCGGTGGAGGGCGCCACCGCGTCGATGATCTGGTAGACCTCCCGCATCTGCTCGCTCTGCCCGGTCAGCTCGCCGTAGTGCGTGAGATGCTCGATCTGCGAGGTGAGCGCGCGATTCGTCTGCTTGACGTTGAACTTGTCGAGCGCCTTGGGGATCAGCGCCTTGAGACGATTCAGCTTTTCGGTGTTGAGCGGCTTCTCGATGTAGTCGTAGGCGCCCTGCCGCATCGCCTGGACCGCCGAGTCCACCGTGGCCTGCCCGGTGATGATGATGCACTCGGTGGGGATCTCGCGCTCCGAGAGCTCCTTCAGGAGGGCGATGCCGTCGAGCTTGGGCATCTTGAGGTCGGCCAGGACGACGCCGTACGCATCGCCCTGTAGCCGGTCGAGCGCCTTCTGTCCGTCCACGGCCACCTCCACCGTGTAGCCTTCGTCGGTGAGAATGGCGCTCAGTCCATCGGTGATCGCGCGCTCGTCGTCGGCGATCAGTATCTTCGCGTGCTTCATTGGCTCTCGGTCATGCCGCGGTGAGGCGGGAATCGAATCAGCACGTCGCCTGACGCGACGCGCACGAAGTATACGCTCGGGTGGTTCCGTTCGTTCGGGGCACTCGGGTGATCCACGCCCGAGATGCGCAGGGTGGCATGCTCGGAGTCCGCCTCCGGCTGGAGTCGGATCTCGCGTCCCGTCTCGAGCGAGCTCTCCATGACGGCGAATGTGGCAAGGCGCACCAGATCCGCATCGGCGTCGGCCTCGACCGCGACCACGCTCTCTTCGAGCGTCACCTTTCCCCCCGACCGCGCGGCGATCGCGTCGAGCACCGTGATCAGCGGCCGCAGCGCGCCCCCCAAATCTACGGGGGCAGGGGTCGCTCGCGCCAACGTCAGAAAGGCTTCGAAGAGCGACACCGTGCGCGCGCCCTCCGCCGCCGCGGCCTCCGCGAAGGGGCGGAGGGCGCCGGCGGAGAGATTCTCCCGCGCGCTCCTCCCCTTCAGGACCTCCAGGTTCACCATCAGCCCATTGAGGGGGTTTCGGAGCTCGTGGGTGAGCCGCGAGGCCAACCGCCGGAACGCCTCCGCCCAACCGCCATCCAGCGCGCCCCTCACCTGCCGGGCCGAGGGCGGCTCAGTCACTCAGCTCGGCGTCGTCCGGCGCGGCGGTCACCGTCTCGCCCGGCGCGCGCCTCTCCTGGCGCGGCGGCCGCACGTAGCGCGCGACCACCTCCGCCGTCCCACCCACCGCCAGCTGCTCGAACAGGAAGGCGAACGTCCTGTCGTACGCCTTTGCCACGTCCTCCCGCACCGGCTCCGGAAGGCCCCAGATCTCCTTCTTGAAGGGGCCGAGCGCCTTCTTCCGCGTCTTGTAGTAGAACTGCTCGTCGGTGTCCTTCGCCTTCCGCTCCTCCTTCGCGTTCTCGTCGAGCCAGGCGTAGATGCGCTGGCGCAGGTCGCGTGGCAGGTTGTCGTACAGGATGTTCTGGAAGTTGGTGGCCAGATGGATCTCGGCCACCTCGAGGCGCGGAAAGGCGTTGAAGGCGCTCTCCGGAAGGGTGGACGCGCCGTGCTGCACCGCGCCGGCCAGGCCGTACTCGTCGCGCGCCACCTGTGAGAGCTCGCGCAGCACGTCGAGGTCGAGCTTGACGTCGGCGATCGAGCCATCGGGGAGAACGATCCCGCCGTGCGACGTCCCCGACTGCACGCTGATCTTGGAGAGTCCCGCGGCGTCGGAACCGGCGCGCTCGGGGAGGACGCGGGCGAGCCCGTCCATGTAGGCGCGCAGCTCCGGAACGGTGCTGTTCTCCGTGCCCACCTCGCCGATCTCGCCACCGACCGAGATGGTGGTGTCCGAAGGCTCGATCTCGCGGATGTAGCCGATGATCTCGGCGCACACCTCGTAGTTGTCGCGCTGCTGCTCGTCGAGCGAGCTCCGGGAGAGGTCCACCAGCGTCGACGTGTCGACGTCGATGTTGTAGAAGCCCGCGGTGATCGCCTCCAGCGCGAGCTGCTTCACGGCCGCCACCTCGCTGGTGGGGTCGGCCACGAACTTCTTGGCATTCACCTGGAAGTGGTCGCCCTGGATGAACACCGGACCGCGGAATCCCTCCCGCAGCGCCGCCGCCAGCATCACCGCCACGTATTCGGCGGGCCGCTGCTCGGTGTAGGCGATCTCCGAGCGCGCGATCTCGAGGATGAACGCACCCGCCTTTTGACGGACGGCCGTTCTGAAGATCGAGCGCGCGGTGTCGTACGCCATCCCGCGCACGTTGATGGCGGGGACGGTGAAGCCACCCGTCTCTCCCCGCCCCCGCGCCAGATAGAGCTCGTGGATGGAGGCCGGCCGCACCCCCACTGCCTGCGCGATCTCCCAGATCAGCCAGCGCGCGTGATCGCGCGTCTGACCACTCCCGAACACCGCATCGCGTACCAGCGCGTCCACGCGCTCCGTGCGGAGTCCGTTCTCGTTGAGCACGGCCACGTGCCCGTTCTCGACGCGAACGTCACCACCGAAGAGCGACGCCGCCGATGCCTGCTGTACCGCCATCGATCCTCCACGCGAATGCGTCAATTCGAGTCCGGATTGGGAAGCTGTTTGCCCACTCCCCTCGTCGCAAGGGCGCGCTCCGACGATCTCACTTCACTCCACCCAACGCGGCTCCGCTTTCGGAACGGACGCCCATTCACGTCGCGCTTCGTCCGCGTCGGGACGCTCCAGCATGGCGAAGGTGAAGCGCTTCCCCAGCTCCACGCCCGGCTGCACGAGGGGATCGATCCCGTACAGCATGCCCGCGTACAGGGTGGCCAGCTCGAAGAACATGAGCATCCCGCCCAGGTGCCAGGCGTCCAGTCGCTCCACCTCCAGCGTCATGTTGGGACGTCCGGCTCGTGCCAGCGCGCCGGCGGTGGCGCGTCGCTCGACGTCGAGCAGCGCCCCCAGAGAATGTCCGCCGAGATAGGCGAGCTCCGCGATGTCGGGATGAATGCTCGGAATCTCGAGGTCGCCGGCGCGCTCGCGTACGCCAATGAAGGTGACGGTCTTGTCCCGCGGCCCCTCCATGAAGAGCTGCACCTGACTGTGCTGATCCGTCGCCCCCAACGCCGCGATGGGCGTCGGGCCCACGGCCACACCATCGGAGCGCGTCTTCCCGAGACTCTCGGCCCAGAGTTGAACGAACCAGGCGCTCAGATCGCGGAGCGGATCGGAATAGGGCATGAGCACGTGGTTGTGAAGTCCCCGCGAGGTGTCGGCCAGCCACTGGAGAACGGCGAAAGCGCCGGGCGGGTTGCTCTCGATGGAGGCGTTCCGCCCGCGCCGGAGCATGTCGGCCGCGCCCGCCAGCAGCTCCACGACATCGATCCCTACCAGGGCGGCGGGGAGGAGGCCCACCGGCGAGAGCACGCTGAAGCGCCCACCCACGTTCGACGGCACCCCCAGCGACACGATCCGCTCCTCGCGCGCGATCCTCCGCAGCGCGCCCTTCTCCGGATCGGTGATGAACACCAGGTGCCGGTGGAACCCCTCCCCCATGGCGCGCGCCAGACGATCTCGCACGATCAGGTACTGCGCCATGGTCTCGGGCGTGCCGCCGGACTTGGAGATGACGATGAAGAGCGTTCGCCCGAGCTCGATGCGCCCCAGCAGCTCGAGGACGCTGCTCGGGTCCACGTTCTCCAGCACGTGCAGGCGCGGATAGAACTCCCGCTTCTCGTCGTCCAGCTCGTTCCACCGTGGCGAGCGCAGCGCCGACCGGAGGGCGATGGCGCCTAACGCGGATCCGCCGATGCCCAGCACCACCACATCGGAGAACGCCTGCCCCACCCCGTCGGCGAACTTGCGCAGCTCGGTGAGGTCGGGCGCGCCCGACACGATCTCCACGAAGCCGACTTTCCCCTCCCGCTCCAGGCGAGCGGCCGCCTCCATCGCCCGCGAGAGGTGATCGCCGGCCGCGCGCCACGCGACGTCGTCGAGACCGCCCTGTACGTGCCGCGCCAGCATGTGCGCGTAGTCGAGCCGGAGTGTCATGGGTCAGTCGATGCGAATGGTCAGGCCGTCGAAGGCGGGGCTCACGCCGCGCGGCAGCTCGGCCTCGAGGTCGGCGTGCCGGTTGTCGTGCGTGAGGTGCGTGAGATAGGTGCGCTCGGCGCCGACCTCGGAGGCGGCGCGGATCGCCTCCGGGATGCTCAGATGGGTGGGGTGCTCGGTGCGGAAGAGCGCGTTCAGCACCAGCACCTTCACGCCGCGCAGCTGATCCAGCGCGCGGGATGGGAGACTCTTGGCATCGGTGACGTAGGCGAGCGGCCCGATCCGGAACGCGAACACGCGCACCGGACCGTGTGGTACCTCCACCGCTTCCACGTCCACGTCACCGATCTGCACCACGTCGCCGGCTTCCATGGGGCGCGCCTCCCCTTCCGGCTTGGAGGTGCCGGGGAGCGGGCGCATGGCGTCGTTGAAGATGTAGGCGAACTTCTGCGACAAGTTGCGCAGCGTCTCCACCGAGCCGAACATGGGGAGCCCGGCGCCCCGCCGGACGGTGAGCGCCCGCAGGTCATCGATGCCGTGGGTGTGATCGGCGTGGTCGTGCGTGAAGAGCACCGCGTCGATGCGGTCCACGTCGCTGGAGGTGAGCTGGAGTCTGAGCTCCGGTGGCGTGTCGATCAGGATCCGCGTCCCACCATCGCTTTCCACCAGCGCCGCGCTCCGGGTGCGGCGATCGCGCGGATCGGTGGAGCGGCACACCTCGCACCGGCAACCGATCTGCGGCACGCCGAAGCTGGTGCCGGTGCCAAGGAACGTGAGCTTCACACCACTTCGACCTTGAGCAGGTTGGTCGTGCCGGGCGTGTCGAAGGGGACGCCGGCGGTCACGAGCACGCGATCGCCGTGCCTGGCGAGCCCACGCCGCACGGCCGCTTCCGCGCCGCATTTGAACATCGCGTCGTACGAGTCGGCGCGGGGGACGATCTCGGGGATCACTCCCCACACCAGCGCCAGCTGGTGGAAGGTGCGATCCTCGTCGGTGAGCGCGAGGATCGGCACGTCCGGGCGGTGCGAGGCCACGATGCGCGCGGTGAAGCCGCTCTTGGTGAAGACGATCACCAGCGGCGTGGAGAGCATGCGGGCCGCGGCCACCGTCGCCGCCGCGATCGCGCCCTCGGTGGACACGCGCCCGTCGCGGGGACGCGCCAGCAACACCGAGCGGCGCTCCGCCTGACGAGGATGTCGCTCGATCTCGGCGATGATGCGCGACATCGCCTGCACCGCCAGCCGCGGATAGGCGCCGGCGGCCGTCTCCGCCGAGAGCATCACGGCATCGGTGCCATCGAGGATGGCGTTGGCGACGTCGCTGGCCTCGGCGCGCGTGGGACGCGGATTGGTGATCATCGACTCCAGCATCTGCGTGGCGGTGATCACCGGCCGCCCGATGACGTTCGCCACGGCGATGATCTTTTTCTGCGCGATCGGCACCTCCTCGAACGGCAGCTCCACGCCGAGATCGCCGCGCGCGACCATCACGCCATCGGAAGCCTCGATGATGGACTCGATGTTCCGGAGCGCGGTGTCCTTCTCGATCTTGGCGATCACCAGCACCGACTTCGGTATGAGCGCGCGCAGGGAGGCGATGTCCTCCGCCCGCCTGACGAAGCTGAGCGCCAGATAATCCACGTCCTGCGCCACCGCGAAGGCGATGTCCGCGCGATCCTTCTCGGTGATGGAGGGCGCGGACACCTCCACGCCCGGGAGGTTCAACCCCTTGTGGCTGCGCAGCAGGCCGCCGTGCACGACGCGCGCGACGATGCGCGGCGCGTCCACCTCCATCACCACCAGGTCGATGAGGCCATCGTCCATGAGCACGCGGTCCCCCACCTGAACGTCCTGGGCGAGCGCGTCGTACGTCACCGGGATCGCATCCGGGCCGATGATCGCCGACTCGGGCGTGATCACCACGTCGGTTCCCTCGCGCAGCGTGCGCGGCTCGGCGAGATCACCGACACGGATGCGCGGTCCCTGGAGGTCGCCGAGGATGGCGATGGGACGCCCGAGCTCCTCGGCCAGACGGCGGAGGGTGGCGATGGAGGCGGCGTGCTCCTCGTACGTGCCGTGCGAGAAGTTGATGCGCGCCACGTTGAGGCCGGCCTTGATCAGGGAGCGCAGTACCTCGGGCGTCGACGACGCCGGCCCGAGGGTGCAGACGATCTTGGTCCTGGAGAAGCTGGCGAGGGACACGATGGTCGAGAGAGGGCGATGACGGGCGAATCAGTACATGTAGCCGAGGACGTCCGTTGTCGCAAGCGATTCAACGAGTTGCGCCGTGGCGGAAACGCCCGTCGCGATGCCGTGGCCGTCGCGCGCGAGGCGAGCATTAACGCCGCGATCCGTGCCGCGTCCAACGCTCGGCAGCACGACAATCCAACTTCGAGGGACCAGCCATGAATGGCAGCACCCTGGTGCGATTCGCCGGAGCGAGTGTGTTCGCCCTCGCCATCGCGGCGTGCTCGAGCGACGGCACGGGACCGAGCGCCGAGCTGACGCTGGAGGAGAGTAGCGACGCGGCGCAGACCGTGGGCGACGCGGCGGCGGAGGATGTCGCGCAGTGGCTCGAGGGTGAGGGGACGATGGGCGCGGGGGGTGTCGCACCGAGCGTGGGCGTGGAGATCGCGCCGGCGATCGGCGATGTCTGTCCGTACGACGTGACGACGGGTCGCTTCGTCTGTCCGAGCGTGGTGCGCGAGGGCCTCACCATCGATCGGTCGTTCGCGCTCTTCGACGCGCAGAGCCAGCCGATGCAGGCGTTCGACCACCAGCTCACCGCGTCGGCCAACTTCCAGTGGTCGCTCCAGGGGACGGTGACGCGCGAGAATTGGAGCGGCACCGTGAATCGCTCGCGCGACATGACCGTGTCGGGGATGGCCGGTCGCGAGACGCAGCGGACGTGGAACGGCGAGGGGTCGAATCACACTGAAGCGCAGTTCACCGGTGGAGCCGGGACGCGCACCTACACGCACGACGTGCAGACGGCCGTGGCCAACGTGGTGGTGGCCGTGCCTCGAGCGCTCAACAACCCCTGGCCCCTCTCGGGGACGCTGACCGCCGATGTGACTTCGACGCGCCCTCGCTTCGGCGGCGGCACCGTCGACTTCACCGCCGTCGTGACCTTCAACGGAACGCGCTTCGTTCCGCTGGACGTTGGCGAGCGGGAGTTCTGCTTCGACCTGGCGATGAGGAGGGTGGTGGCGGTGGATTGCAGATGAGGGAGCGGGAAGCGGGGAGCGGGGAGCGGGGAGCGGGGAGCGCGGGCGGAGCCGGTAGTCATCAGGTGTGCCGGCCCTCCCCCATTCCCGCTCCCCGCTCCCCGCTTCTTTTTACACTCGCGACCCGTGCTTCTGAAGCTCCTTCGTCTTCGTTTCCAGGCGCGCCACCAGTGTCTCGAAGGATTTCTGGAAGCTGGCGATCCCGTCGACCAGAAGCTTGTCGGTGACGTCGCGCATGGAGATGCCCTGGCGCTCGAGGGTGGCGATGTGCCGGCGCGCGCCGTCGACATCGCGGTCCACCGTGCGCTCGACACGACCGTGGTCGCGGAAGGCCACGACGGTGGCGGGCGGCATCGTGTTCACCGTGTGCGGGCCGATCAGCTCCTCCACGTACATCACGTCACGATACGCCGGGTTCTTCGTGCTGGTGCTGGCCCACAGCGGGCGCTGTACGCGGGCGCCCTTCTCCGCCAGCGCCTCCCAGCGCGGCCCGCGGAAGCGCTCCTGAAAGAGGGCGTAGGCGAGCTTGGCGTTGGCGATCGCGGCGCGCCCCACGAGTGAGCGGAGCGATGCGGCCTCGTGCTCGCCGCGGCTGGCCATCAGCGTCTCGAGACGCCCGTCCACCTCGGTGTCGACCCGGCTCACGAAGAACGACGCGACCGACGCGATGCGGTCGATGGGCTGACCCATCGCCACGCGCGCTTCCAGCGCGGTCACGTACGCCTCGATGATCCGGGCGTAGGCCTCGACGGCGAAGAGGAGGGTGATGTTGACGTTGATGCCATCGGCCAGGAGACGTCGGGCCGCGGTGGCCCCCTCGTCGGTGCCCGGCACCTTGATCATCACGTTGGGACGATCGACCATCTGCCAAAGCCGATGCGCTTCCGCCACCGTCGCCTCCGCGTCGTTGGCGGCGCTCGGCGACACTTCGATGGAGACGTAGCCGTCCTCGCCGCCGGTCGCGTCGTACACCGGGCGAAAGATGTCGCACGCCAGGCGCACGTCCGTCGTCTCGACGAGCTCGAAGAGATCCCACGCCGTGAGCCCGGGCGCCGCCGACTGCAACTGCTCGTCGTACGCCGTCCCCTCGGCCATCGCCTTCTCGAAGATCGTCGGATTCGACGTCATCCCGGTGAGCGCATCGCTCTCCATGCGCCGCGCCAGCTCACCACTGGCCAGCAAGCTGCGATCGATGTAATCGAGCCAGATGGACTGGCCGGCGTCCCTGAGCGAATGAAGTGGCGAGGCGGGCATGCGACATCTCGAGAGAAGGGGCTCGTCTCAAGATAGCATGGGGCGGGGAGCGGGGGGCGGGGAGAGGGAAGCGGGGAGCGCGGGCGGAGCCGGTACTCATCTGGTGTGCCGGCGCTCCCCGCTCCCCGATTCCCGATTCCCGCTCAGGACGCCAGTCTGGTGGTCGCCCTCGACCGCGTGAGACGGCTCGCATCCGCTCCCTCGAGGTACGGCTCCACGCCGCCGCAGGAGAGCCAGGCGTACGCCTCCAGGCCGCCGTCCGACGCGCGGCGGACGCCGCTCACGACGTCGGCTGCCAGGCCGTGGCGACGCAGCAGCACGGCCAGCGTGGCCGCGCGGCGAAGGCAGGTCCAACGCCACAGCAAGGGGAGCGCGTGGAGCAGGCGGTCCACCGCGCGCGCGAGCGCCAGCGGCTTCACCGACGAGCGCTGGCGAGGCGGCACGGAGCGGATCATCCGGAACACGCGATCGCCGGGCAGGATGGCGAGGGCGAGCGGCATGAGCGCGCAGGCGGCCAGCATCTCGAGGCGTTCGTCGGTAGTCACAGGCGTGGTGCGAGTCGTTGAGGGCTGCGTACGCCGGCGCGCATCGAGCGCGCTGCTGCCCCCAGGACGATCGATCGCCACCGCGGGAAATACATCTCGCCGGCGCGAGACGCGTCTGCCTAACCAGTGTGACGTCCCCTCACTGTCAGGCGTCGCGCGCGCGGCGACACGAAATGTGTCAGCGCTGATGCAAAGCGATCACCGGGCACCGGCGTACACGATCTTCCAGATCCGCCCACCCCTGTCATCGGTCAGGTACAGCGCGCCATCGGGACTCTGCGCCAATCCCGTCGGACGATGCGGCGCCGTGCTGGGTTGCACGTTGGGTCCGGCGAAACCGCCGGCGAACACCTCGTGATCCCCGAAGGCGCCGTTGACCAGAGGAACGAAGGTGACGTTGTAGCCGGCCTGTGCTTCGGGCGCGCGATTCCACGACCCGTGCATGGCGATGAACGCTCCACCGCGATAGCGTGGCGGGAACTGGTTCCCGGTGTAGAAGACGAGGGACATCGGGGCCCAATGGCCGGGGAGGACGGCCGCCGGCGCCTTCTTCGACTCGCAGCGCCCGACGTCACTCCCATTCCCGCCGTACTCCGGCGCCAGCACGCGCCGTCCATGCTCGATGGAGTAGAAGCAGTACGGCCAGCCGAAATCATCTCCCTGGTCGAGCTGCTGGAGCTCCTCCGCCGGATTGTTCGCGCTCTGCTGCGCGGTGAAGAGCTTCGGCCAGTTCTGAAAGAGCTGGTCGCGCCCGTGCTGCGTGGCGTAGAGCTTTCCGTCGGCCGGATTCACCGCCAGCCCCATTCCGTTCCGGATGCCGGTGGCGAAGCGCGCGCGGAGCGACGGCCGCTGCCCCATCCGCTCCGCCTGGAATCGCCAGATCCCCGCGCGCGTCTCGAGCTCCACGCACGGATCCACGCCGGGCGATTCGTTCTGGCGATCCTGCCGCTGACAGGAGTTCGTGCGAGAGCCGATGTTCACGTACATGGTGCCCGCGCTGTCGATGAGGAAGTTCCGCGCTTCGTGCCCGCCGGTTGGCATCCCGGTCACCACCACCTCCGCCGCGCCGCTCGACGTGAGACTCCCCGCCGCCAGGGGATAGCGCACGATGCGACTCACGTCGTCGGCATAGATCCAACCCTTGTAGAGTCCGATCCCGGTGCCATTGGTCTCGCCGAAGACCGCGGTCGTGTCGGCCCGCCCGTCGCCATTGCCATCGCGCAGCGCCATGATCCCGGGCTTCGCCGCCGCGCTGTCCGCTCCGCGCCGCCGCGCCATCCGTTGCACGAAGACGTCGCCATTCGGCGCCACCGCGACGTGCCGCCCGCCCATCACCGAATCCGCGAACACGACCGCGCAGAATCCATCCGGCAGCCGGACCGTCGTATCGGTCCCGGCCGGACACGCCACCTCCGCGGCGCTCCCCAGCATCCCGGCAGCCGTATCCCCTCTCGCCTCGTCCCCGCGCGCGCAGGCCAGGATCGAGAGCATCATGGAAAGGAGAAGGAAACCGGAACGGACGTTGTTAGGCATGGATCGAGCTCCGATCAGAGTCGATGGAACCGAGAGGGGGAAGGACATCGACAGCGGCAGCGGCCGAATGCCGCGGCGTTCGTGCAGTTTGCGCTCCAGTCGTCTTACTGCCTGCCAATCCGATACACCGTCCCATTCGCCGACAGCATGTACAGCTCCCCTGCCCCATCCTCGCCGAACGACAGGATGGCGCCGCCGGCCCCGAGCGTGCCCCAGTCGCGTTGCTCCGCGGCGGCGCCGTTGGCGAAGCGGAAGGTACGAAGCCAGCGGCCGCACAGGTCGGAGTAGAAGTAATGCCCCACCAGCTCGGGGAGCTGCGTGCCACGATAGACGAAACCACCGGTGATCGAGCACCCCTGGCTGTGGTCGTACTCCAGGACCGGAAGCGTGAGTCCCGTCTGGTTGCAATTCGTGGTCCCGATCGGAAAGCAATGCGCGCCTTCCATTCGATCCCAGCCGTAGTTCACCCCGGCGGTCGTCCGGGGAACGACGTTCACCTCCTCCCAGTCGTCCTGCCCCACGTCGGCGATGTAGAGCTCGCCGGCACCGCGGTCGAACGCCCAGCGCCAGGGATTGCGGAGTCCGTAGGCCCAGATCTCGCCGCGGCGATTCGGCTGCCCGACGAACGGGTTGTCCGCCGGAACGGTGTACGGCGGCGTGGTGACGTCGATGCGGAGCAGCTTGCCTAACAGGGAGGTGAGCTCCTGTCCGTTGTCCTGCGGATCGCCGCTTCCGCCGCCGTCCCCGGTGCCGACGTAGAGCATCCCGTCGGGACCGAAGAGGAGCAGCCCGCCGTTGTGGTTGCTGTGGTCGCGATGGGCGATGCGCAGCACCGGCGTGGGCGCCGGGTCGGCGACGTTCGCGTCGGCCGACACACGATAGCGCTCGACCAGGATGTCGCCGGTGCCCGCCTCCGTGAAGTACACGAAGAAGAAGCCATTCGTCGCGTACTGCGGATGGAACGCCATGCTGAGGAGCCCACGCTCTCCGGCGACGTCGGTGCGGGCGCTGAGATCGAGGAAGTCGGTGGCGCGAGCGACGCCATTCTCGACGACGCGGATGTGCCCGTCCCGCTGCACCACGAAGAGGCGTGGGTCACCGGCCGGCGCGGTGAGATACAACGGGCTGGTGAGCCCGGTGATGACCGGCTCGAGACGTAGCGCGAGCGGACCGGCCTCCGTGTACGACACCGTCGCGCTGGCCTGCTGGTCGGCCAGCACCGGCACCTGCTGCGACGCCGGCGTCACCAGGTACGTCGTCCCGCCGAAGATCAGCGAGCTCGCCTCGATCGTGTAGGTCCCCGTCTCCAGCGGATCGATGACGGTGGTGGCGGTGACCGGCCGCGAGAAGCCGCCCGGGCCCGTCACCGTGATCGCCGCATTCGCCGCGGCCGGTAGTCCTTCCACCGTCACCAACAGCGAGCCGGTGTCGGGGTCCGTCGCCGACCCGTCGCACCCGACCGTGGCGAGGAGCGCGACGAGCGTGAGCAGTCGCCTACGCACGCGTCCTACAGCGCGCCGAGTACCGACACGCCCTGCTCGAAGACGATGTCCACCGGAATGCGGCGGGCCGCCAGCCGGTCCAGATCGCGCTGGAGGTCGGCTCCGATCGCGCCCTGCGAGTCCACGAACGCCTTCACCCCGGCATAGTCGCCGTCGCCCTGAAGACGGAGGATCTTTTCGGACAGGGCGTTCATCGCCTCGCGCATCTTGTCGAAGTCCACGCGATAGTTGCCGGTGCGCTCGTCGCGCGTGAAGGCGCCCATGTCGCGGAAATAATTGAACCGAACCATGTTCGCTCGGCCGTGGGCGCTGGCCGCGCCGAAGCGCACCGAGCGGAAGATGCTGGCCAGGAAGGTGACGTAGTAGTCGCGCATGTCCACCTTCCCCAGCTCCCCCCGTTCCTGGAGCTTGCTCACCATGTAGAGCCCGAGGATGTCGGCCTTCCCTTCCTCGAGCCATCCCGCCTGCTCCTTGAGCGCCTCGCGCACCGATCCCTTCCCATCCAGCGTGCGCTTGATCCCGAGCCCGTGCGCCACCTCGTGGAACATCACGTTGGAGAAGAACGCGTCGAAGGTGACGTGCTGGCGCTGATCTTCCGTGATCAGCTGTCCGGCGATCGGGACCAGGATCTGGTCGAACTTGGCGCGCATCGCGTTCTTCAGCTGGAGCCGCCTCGTACCCTTCTGGAGCTGCACCTCTTCATCGTTCGGCAGGTTGATGGCGATGGTCTTCGAGCCGGCATTGGCGTCGCCGGCGTAGTACACCGCGTCGTAGGCGTTGAGATCGGAGTCGGTGCCCGGCGTCTCGCGCTTGTACGCGTCGGCCACGGGCAGATCGCGCTGGAGCGCCGGGAGCAGCGCCGCATAACGCGAGAGACGCTGGCTCCACTCGCGGTCCTTCACCAGCACGAACGCCTCGGCCGACGTTTTCCGTCCGAGCAGCTGGTCCTCGTAATTCTCGATCGGGCCGATCACGACCTCGATGGTGTTGTTCTTCATGTCCATCCAGGCCAGGTCGCTCGGCTGATACTGATCGGTGAGAAGCGCCCCGGCGCGCAGCTCGAGATACCGCTTGAGACCGGCGTCCTCGGCCAGCGCCGCGGCTTCGCGGAGTCGCGCCGCCGCGCGCTGCACCTGCGGCGCGAAGGCAACGTGGTAGGGCACCGCGGTCAGGCGCCCCGCCCCATCGCGGCGCACCACGGTGTACTGGCTACCCAGGGAATCCGCGCGTGCCCCGCCGGCGGCGATCTCCCGCTCGAGCTCGGCCTTGGTCAGGTCCTTGGGGTAGAAGTTGGCGCCCGGCGGCTTGGGCCCCACTCCCGGCACGAACGGATCGTTCCCATCGAGCCGGTCCCACGGGCCGTAGTTGATGGCCGCGTACCGCCGGAGATCGGCGTCGGAGAGTGACCGCATGAGCGCTTCACGATCACCATACGCCTGCATCCAGAAGATCTCGTCCATCGCCTGCGCCGCATCGATGAGCACGGGGATCATCTTTCGCTCCTGCTCGCTCAATCCGGCCAGGTCGCTCGTCAGGCGCACCGTCGTGTACTGCGCCAGCTTCTCCCGAATGGGCGTCATGGGACTCGCCCCGCCCGCGGTGGACGTGGACGCGCGAGCGGACGACGTGGTATCCGTGGATGTCGATCGGGCCGCGCAAGCGACGGACAGCGCGACGGCGGAAAGGGTGAGCAGATGCGCGAGCACGCGCGGCCTCGAGACCATGAATGCAATCTCCCCCAGGGTTTCGCATGTGACGTGACGACAAGGAAAGATGCCCTGTGTGCAGGGCATCGTGCAAACCCCGGCGTGGATCACATCTATCCATCCCCTCGCAACGCCACCACCGGATCCACCCTCGCCGCGCGCCAGGCGGGAAGGCAACTGGCCAGGACCCCCACCCCCACCACCAGCGTGGCGGCGATCACGAAGGTGGAGGGGTCGGTGTCGCTCACGCCGTACAGGAGCGCGCGCAAAAGTCGCGTCGCGGCCAGGGCGCCGAGCACACCGGCGACGATGCCGAGGATGACCGGCGTCATCGACTCGACGAGCACCAGCTTCACCACCGAGCCGCGCCGGGCGCCGAGCGCCACCCGCACGCCGATCTCCTGCGTGCGGCGCGCCACCCAGTACGAGAGCACCCCGTACACGCCGATGGCGGCCAGGAGGAGCGCGACACCGCCGAAGCCGGTGAGCACCAGTGTAATGAACCGCCGGTCGGCCACCGAGCGGCCGACGACGTCGCTCATCATCGCCAGCTCCACCGGGACGTCGCGGTCCACGCTCGTCAGGCGTTCGCGCACCGCCGCCGCGATGGGCGCGCCAGGCGGCGCACGGACGATCAGGGTGCCGGCCAGCGCGCGCTCCGGACGCTGCCGGTAGTACACGTAGTGCTGCGGACCGGCGGGGCGCGCCAGACTCCCGCTCTTCACATCGGCCACCACGCCGATGACGGTCAGCCACAGCTCGCGGTGTCGATCCATGCCCAGCGAACGGACTCGCTTGCCCACCGCGTCCTCACCCGGCCAGAACTGCTCGGCCATGGCGCGATTCACCAGCGTCACGTGCGTGGACGTGGAGTCGTCGCGCTCGTCGAACATGCGCCCGGAGAGGAGTGGAATACGGAGCGCTCGGAAGTACTCGGGGCTCACCACCCGATAGTCGGCATAGGCTCGGTCTCCACCGGGCACGTCCACCTCCAGCAGGCCGCCGAACCCCGATCGCGTGAGCGGCACGATGTTCATCATCGCCACCGACCCGGCGCCGGGGATCGAGCGCAGCGACTCGAGAGCCCGGTCGTAGTACGCGCCGACGCTCCCTCCGGTCGGATACTTGGTGTCAGGCAGGGTGACGTCCGCCACCAGCACGCCGCGGGCGTCGAAACCGGTGCTCTCGCGAAGCAGCGTACGCAAGCTCCGAATGAGGAGCCCCGCCCCCACCAGCAGCACCAGCGCCAGCGCCACCTCGGCCGCCACCAGTCCGTGACGCATCCAGCCGCGACCCACGCCCACGGTCCCACGTCCGCCGTCGGCCATGGCGGCGCGAATCCCGTCGCCTGACAGCTGGAGCGCCGGGAGGATGCCGATCACCACGCCGGTGACCAGCGAGAGCAGCGCCGCGAATACGACCACCCGGAAATCGATGGCGATGTCGCGCGCCATGGGAAGCGCGCCCGGCTGCAGCGCCAGCAGCGCGCGCACCAGCCACTGCGCCAGCACCACTCCCGACACTCCCCCCACGAGCGCCAGCAGGATGTTCTCGGTCAGCAGCTGCCTGACGAGTCGCCACCGTCCCGCGCCGAGCGCGGTCCGGACCGCCATCTCGCGCATGCGTGCCGCGCCGCGGGCCAGGTTGGCGCTCGCCAGGTTGACGCAGGCCACCAACAGCACGAACCCCACGGCACCGAGCAGCAGCACCAGCCAGGTCCTCACGCCGCCGACGCTGTCCTCCTGGAGCCCGACGGCGACGGCGCCGACCGCGTCGTTGTTGCCGGCGTGCTCGCGGGCCAGGTCGCCGGCGATCGCGTCGAGCTCGCGTCGCGCCTGCTCCACCGTGACGCCCCGGCGCAGCCGGGCGATGGTGACGTCGTTGTGGCTGGTTCGCCCCATCTCCTGGTTGTACGGGGTGAGCGGGAACCAGACGTGCGCCCCTTCGGGATAGTCGAACGTCGGCGGCATCACACCCACCACGCTGTACACGGTCGACCACAGCTGAAGACGCGCGGTCTCGAGATCGGCGCGCCCGCCCAGGTAGCGCTGCCAGAAGGCGTGGCTCACCACCGCCACCGGCTCGGCGCCGAGCGCATCGTCCTCCGGCTGGAGCGCGCGCCCGGCCGCGGCACGCGCGCGCAGCACGCCGAAAAAGTCGCCCGACACCGCCACCGCGTCGGCGCGCACCGGCTCCGATCCGCCGATGATGGTGCTGGGTCCCCCCCGGAACGACGCGATCGCTTCGAAGCTCCGGCTCCGCTCGCGCCAGTCGCGCAGATTGGGATACGACACCAACGACTGGCCGCGTGTCGTGCGCTCGCGCAGCGTCACCAGCCGCTCCGCCTCCGGATAGTCGAGCGGGCGGAGGAGCACCACGTCGACCACCGTGAAGATGGCCGTGGTGGCCCCGATGCCCAGCGCGAGGGTGAGCACCGCGACGAGCGTGAAGGCGGGGCTCCGGCGCAACACGCGCACCGCGAAGCGCGCATCCCAGCCGAGCCCGGCCAGGAGCGGCCGGCCAGCCAGCGCGCGCACATCGTCCTTGTGGCGGTCCACGCGCCCGAGCTCGCGCTCGGCCAGCACGCGAGCGTCGTCCGGGCGCATCCCGCGCTCGATGTTCTTGCCGGTCTGCATCTCGAGGTGAAAGCGCAGCTCGTCATCGAGCTCCCGATCCACCCGCCGTCGGAAGATGGCGCGCACCAGCCGCCGGACCAGCCGCCGCGCCGAAGTCACCCCCATGGAAGCCCCCCGACTCAACGAGTCTGCAGAATGAGATCGACGGCGCGGCTGAACGCGCGCCAGTCCGCCGCTTCCTTCTCGAGATGCCGCCGCCCCGCCGCCGAGAGCTTGTAGAATCGCGCCCGGCGCTTGTTCCCCGAGATCCCCCACTCCGAGTCGATGAGCCCCTGCACCTCGAGCCGGTGCAGCGCCGGATAGAGCGATCCCTGATTCACCCGCAGCGCATCGCGCGAGATGTGCTGGATGCGTTGCGACACCCCCCACCCGTGCTCGGGACCGAGCGCGAGGGTCTTGAGGATCAGCAGGTCGAGGGTTCCCTGGAGGAGGTCGGCCATACGCTCTCTCTCCTAGACAGGCGACAGGAGAGGATGGTTTGAGCGGGAGGCGGGAGGAAGGAGCTGCGCCGCGGCACGCTCCTCCCGCCTCCCTCTACCTCCTCACCGCCGTCAAGTCGAGAATCGCCCGCCGCACATCGTCCGCCTTCCCTGCTCGCTCCAGCGCCGACCACAGGCGTGCGACGGTCTCCTCATCGACCAGACCGCGGGGGGAGCCGATGGCGGGGGTCGAGAGGCGCTCCGCGGCGCGGAAGGCATCGACGGCGGCGGCGGTCTCGGCGGAGAAGAGAAACGCGTCGTCTCCGCGAGTGAGCGCGCGCTCGGACGCGCGATAGTGCCCGAGGGCGTGCAGCATGAGCTTGAGCTGCCACACGTCGCTCCCCTCGAAGAGCTGGAGCGTGCGCGCGCCGAGACGCTGCGAGATCGCGTCGTAGATCCGACGGACTTCGGCCACCGGCTGCGCGTGCTCGCAGACGTTGACGTTCACGGTCACGCCGTCCGGGCGACGCGACCGGCCGGGACGCGGGTCGGCCACGATCACCGCCGCCGACTGGAGACGGCCACGCCGCGCATCGCCACCCGCGGCGTGCCCCGCCTCCAGCGCTTCGATCAGGCGATCGCCCAGGTGGCGTGGTGCGCCCTCGGATCGGGCAAACGTGGCGGCCACCGAGTCGATCACCTCCTGGCCGACGAGCAGATTTCCCTGCGCCACGAAGTGCCTGCCGCCGCGGTGTCCTGACCAGGGGCCCGTGCGCGCGCCGGTGTGCTGCGCCGAGCGACCGCGCAGGGAGATCGCCCCCACCTGACGGAGAGCGGCGGCGGTGTCGGCGGACAGCAGGCGGCGAAGCACCGGGTCGGGATCGAGCCCCTTGGCCATGGCGTCGAGCAGCTCCGGACCGTACTCGACGCGCGTCGACGCTTGCGTGGCCACCGCGCCGACGCCGGCCCGCACCCACGGCACGCCGTTCCCGACGCACGGCACTCGCGTGGTGACGGCCACGCCGACCTCGCCGGTGGCGGTGTCGATGGCGGCGATGGAAAAGGTGTGAAAGTGCGGCTCCCTCCCCCACGCCGCCGGCTCCTGGGCGCCGGCCGCCGCGCTCGTTAGGCACAGCGCCAGCGCGCCCCGCGCGAGGAGGCGGGTCATCGGAGCGTCAACACCCGGGCCTGCACCGCGGCGTCGAGCAGCGCGCTGACATCCTCGAGCGAGACCGTGCCGTAGTACCACGAGCCGGCCGCCAGCGCCTCGGCGCGGACGGCCTTGTAGATGTCGTAGTAGCTGCGCCGACCATCGACGAAGTTCCATACCTCGGCGCGCATGAGCCCATGGAGTCCGGGCGAGGGAGGCACCTGGTCGCGGCGCGCGAAATACTCGTCCAGCGTCCCCGCGTTGGCGGGGATCTTCCGCCTGGCCGCCGCCACCGCCGGGCTCCGCTCCAGCGTCGTCAGGCTCGGGGCGGCGCGTCCGTCGAGCGATGCCCGCAGCGCGCCCAGCAGCTCCGCTTCGCGCGCGCGCGTTCGCGTCACCAGCTGATCGACCACCCGCGATGTCCCTCCTGGCGAGAAGACGCGGGCCGAGCCCAGTGCCCGAACCTCGCGCTGGATCCCCTGCTCGATCAGCATCGCCGCATCCGCCCAGCGGGCGTCGAGCGCGCGAGAGCTGTCGGCCAGCGCCGTCATCGCCACCTGGAGGTCCGTGGCCAGGCGTCGTGCTCCCTGCGCGTACGTCTCGCGCGCGAAGAGCGGCACGTCCTCGGCGTCCGCGTAGGCCAGCACCAGCGCGGTGGCGCCGGTGAGGAACGCGTTCCGCGCGAGCTGCGTCTGGTCGATCTGGAACAGGTCGTCGTCCGAGGAGTGAATCCAGTAGTCATCCCAATTGATCGTCGCCACCGCGTGGATGCCGATCGGTCCATCCTGGAAGACGGCGTGATCGGACGCCGCGAACCACGGAACGGTGCGCGCGTTGTAGCCCTGCCTGGTGCCGCGCGTGGAGTAGATCGGTTTGGTGTGCGGACGCGGAAGTCCCCCCTGCCGGCTGGCCGAAAGAAAGGCGTTGTTGGTGGCGACGAGATAGTTGGCGATGCTCTCGTACAGAGCGTCGAGATACGACGTGCGCGAATGTGGGCCGAGGATGATGTGCTGCACCCGGCTTCCCATCGCCTGGTTGGCGCCCACCATGTCCTGGTGCACGTTGGCGAGGATGCGCCCCGTCTCGTCCGGATGATCGCGGAACCATCGGTACTCGGAGTAGATCTCGTCGGTCCACCAAAAGCGGATGTCGCGCTTGGGGCGCGGCAGCTTGCCTGACGAGATGAGCTTGGTGAGCGCGCGGCCGATCTCGAGGATGCTGGCCACCCCCGACCCGTCGTCGTTGGCGGAGCCCTGCTCCTCCTGGAGGTGGGCGGTGAGCACGATCTGCTGGTTGGGATAGGTGGTGCCGCGGATCCACGCCTCCACGAACCCCGTGCGCCCCGGCCCCGTGCCGATCTCGGTATCCACCGTGGCCCGGACGACGGCGCGTCCGCCCGGCGTGCGCCTCCCGGTGGCGAAGACGTCCTGCGGTCCGCTGGACTGGAGGAGCTGCCGGAGCATCTCGCCGCGCCGCGGCGGGAGCACGAAGGCGAACGAGCCCTGCTTGCCCTGAGGTGGCGTCACCGCCATCCGCGTCCAGGCCACCTGGTCGGGGAAGTCGAGCGGATTGCGACCCTCGGACGTGGTATACGTGATGATGCCGAGCGCGCCCTTGCCGTACACGGCGTTGGCCAGCGCGACCGGCGGCTGCGCGGTGGTGAGCACGATCTTACCGGTGACATCGACGTTCGCCAGCGCGTCGGGCGAGGCATTGCCGATCCACACCACCTCCGCCGTCACGTCGGCGTCGTGGCTCCCGTCGGCGAGGTGCACGGCGTGCACGCCGAGGTCGGCGAGCTTCACCTGGATGGGCTCCACCAGCCAGAGCTCCGCGGAGCGCGCGGTGTAGTTCGGCGACTCGGCTTTCTGCTCCACGAATGTGACGTCCACCAGCCCCGCCTCCTTCGCCGCCTGCATCACGTAGTCGGCGGCCTTGAAGAAGCCCTCCATGCCGGAATCGCGGTGCCAGTGCGACAGCCAGCGCACGTGCTCGAACGCCCGATCGCCGGAGAGCTCGGTGGACAGGAGCTCGATCTCCCGGTCGGTGAGGAAGGGCGTGCTCTGCGCCAGGGTGGTGGCCGGCACTGCCATGAAGACCGGCATCGCGCCGGCGAGGAGAAGGTGCCTGAGGTGCGGGATGGACATGGGGGGAATGGTGGGGGAGTTGGGAGCCGCGGAGGCCGAGAAGATGCGGCACGGGAGGTGGAGAGTCCAATGCCGGTGGGACGATATGCTGACGACAGGGATGAGATGAATGCAGATGTGCGAACGCCATCGCGGATATGTGATTGCATGGCACATCTGCAATCAGGATCGCAAATGAGCGATTGATCCCGTGTGGAGAAAGCCGTCATCGCACATGGCACATCCCAATCGCAGATGTGCGATGCAATCACATATCCGCGATGGCGTTCGCACATCTGCCTTTCCAGCTCTCAGGGTAGACCCTTGAGATACCACGCGTCGCACCGGTGGTGTCCCGTGTCTCCCATGGGCGCCGTCAGCTTGCGGAAGCCGGCGCTTTCGTACATGGCGCGGGCCGTCGTCATCCGCTCGAGCGTCTCGAGGTAGCAGCGGCGGTAGCCGAGTCGCGACGCGGCGGCGAGGCAGCGGTCGAGGAGCAGGCGACCCATGCCGAGTCCGCGCAGCTCGGGGAGGAAGTACATCTTTCTCAGCTCGCAGGTGTCGGCGTCGCCGCCGCGCAGGGGGCCGACGCCGCCCCCGCCGAGTATCTCGCCGGCGCGCGCGATCACGAAGTAGGCGGCGCGGGGCGCGCGGTAGGCGGCGCTCATTCGGGAGATCTCGGGATCGACGATCGCGTAGCCTTCGCCCACGGCGCCGAACTCCGTCAGCACCTGGCGAATGATGCGGCCCAGGGCCGCGTCGTCGGCGCGCCGGATGCCGCGGATGGTGAGCTCCGAGCGACGGCGCGCACGGAGCAGCGCGTCGGCGTAGAGTCGCATGCCGCGGAGTACGCTCTCGCGCTCGTCCCGGGTGAGCAGGTCGAGCGCCGCGCTCACCTGCCGGTTGGCGGCCGCATCCACCCGGGCGAGCTGCGCTCGGCCGCGCGCGGTGAGGGTGAGTGGCTTCCGGCGGCGATCGCCGCCGTCGGAGGCGGCGCGCGCCCAGCGGCGAGCGAGGAGCTGCGCGATGGTGCGGCTGGCGGTGGAGGGATCCTGGCGGAGGCGCTCGGCCAGGTGGGCACCGGTGAGGGAGCCCGCGCGTTTCAGCTCCAGCAGGGCATGCGCCTGGGAGTGGGTGGCGCCGGTGGCAGCAAAGGTGGGGCGGAGAAACCCCAGCTCGCGCACCACCCGGCGGGATTCCTCGCGCAGGCGGGCGACGTCGTCCGACACGTCGGGCATGGCGGCACTCTGTTGCGTGACACAAGAGAATACGTGCGTCGCGCAAGCATCGCCATGCTGCCGCGAGCCCGCGGCCCTCCGAGCCGACTGGCGCCGGTACGGCGAGGATGCCACGATTGCGGCGCTCAGGGGTACTGAACGTGCGACCCATTGTCGCACATGCCGTAGAACTACCATCCAACCGTGCGCGTACCCGGCGCCGGAGGTTACATGCGAGTCCTTTTCGCCCTCGTCTTCGCGCTCTCCCTGGCCGCGTGCGCGAAGAACACATCGGCGACGAATACCGGCGCCACGGCGCCGGACGAATCCAGGGAGCCGACCTACGTGAAGGTGGAGAACCGGTCCTTCACCGACATGAACATCTACGTGATCCGGAGCGCTGGACAGCGCATTCGGCTGGGGATGGTGAGCGGTGCCTCGACCGCCACCTTCACGATTCCCCAGGGGCTGCTCTTCGGGACCACCGCGCTCCGCTTTCTCGCCGACCCGATCGGGAGCAGCCGCACGCCGGTGAGCGACGAGATCGGCATCCGTCCCGGCGACACGGTGACGCTGACGATCCCTCCGCAGTAGCGCCTCGTCAGGCGGAGCGCATCAGGGCGTGTACATGATGTGCGCCCAGGGAAGGCCGGCGTCCATCAGCCACGGCCCCTTGATGGGCTTCCCCGACAGACCGGTGGATTTCTCGGTGGCGTAGGGGATGTACATGACGTGCAAGGCACGGGCGCCGCGCGCGGTGCCCGTGCCCGCATCCACGCTGTCGGCGGGAGCGCTCAGCTGATAGAGCGCGGTGGGTCGGGTCGGCATCGTCAGGCGCCGGTTCTTCACTTCCTTGAGGCGCAGCGAGTCCACCTGATCGGGGTTCAACCCGCGCGCGCGCAGTGCCCGCCCGCGGGCCATGAACGGCTCCAGCGCGCGATGATAACATGCCGCATGAAAGCCCGGTCGCGCGGGGTCGTCGGCCAGACAGATGAGATCGTTGGTCCCCGCGCGGAGCCTCGTCAGCTTCCGCTCCGGCGTGTACCCGAGCACGGTCGCGCCCGAGCGCATGTCCTCTGGCGCGGGACTCACCGCGCCGGCGATCTGCTGCTCGTTCGGCAGCACACGGATCGCGACGCTGTCCGGGCCCGACGTCTGCGCCGATGCCGCGAACGGAAAGACGACCGCGATGAGACCCACCACGCGCGCATTCATGTAGACTCCACTGTCGGTTGAGGGGAAGCGGGACGCCGCAAAAGTAGCGTTCCGGCCTCCGGCCGCGCTATGATTGCCCCCCCCGCAATCTTCTGCTCTCGCTGCCGCTCCTCATCCGTGCCCGAGCTCCCGGACGTCCTCCTCTACCTGGAGACGCTCTCCACGCGCATCCGCGGAGAGCCGATCGAGCACATCCGGATCCTGCGTCCATTCCTTCTCCGCTCGGTCGAGCCGCCGATCGCCGCGGCCGAGGGAAAGCGCGTGCTGGCGCTCAGACGGATCGGAAAGCGGATCGTGCTCGCGCTCGAGGATGAGCTCTTCCTCGTCATTCACCTCATGATCGCCGGCCGATTCCGGTGGCGCCCTCGCGACGCGAAGCCGCCCGGGCGGATCGCGCTGGCCGCCTTCGATTTCCCAGCCGGGACGCTCTTCTTCACCGAGGCGGGCACGACGCGCCGCGCTTCGCTCCACCTCGTTCGAGGCGAGAGCGCGCTAGCCGAGTTCGACCGCGGCGGGCTCGAAGTGCTCGACGCGAGCGTCACCGACTTCGCCGCGCGGCTCCGCTCCGAGAACCACACCCTGAAGCGCGCGCTCACCGATCCGCGTCTCTTCAGCGGCATCGGCAACGCCTACTCCGACGAGATACTCCACCGCGCGCGACTCTCGCCGCTGGCGCTCACCTCTCGGCTCACCGACGACGAGATCGCGCGTCTGCACGCCGCCACGATCGCCACGCTCACCGAGTGGATCGAGCGCCTGCGCGCGCAGACCGGCAGCGAATTTCCCGAGAACGTCACGGCCTTCCGCCCGGAGATGGCGGTGCACGGCCGCTTCGGCCTTCCCTGCCCGGCGTGCTCGGCCCCGGTGCAGCGCATCCGCTACGCGACCAACGAGACGAACTACTGCGCGCGCTGCCAGACCGGCGGCCGCCTCCTGGCCGACCGCGCCATGTCGCGGCTCCTGAAACAGGACTGGCCGAAGTCGATCGACGAGCTGGACTGATCGAGGGGCTGGGATCACTCGCGCATCGCCACCGTCGGCTCGATCCGCGCCGCGCGCCGCGCCGGAAGCCAGCTGGCGAGCAGGGCGGCGGAGAGTACCGCGACGGAGACCACCACGTACGTGAGCGGGTCGGCGAGCGCGATCCCGTGAACCAGCGTTGAAAGCGCGCGGGTGGCCAGGAGCGCGAGCGCGACCCCGGCGAGCACCCCCATCACCGCCAGCGTGGCACCCCGCGTCATCACGCTGCCGATCACGTCGCCGCGCTCGGCGCCGAGCGCGAGGCGAATGCCGATCTCCCGCGTGCGCTCGGTCACCCCGTAGGCGATCACTCCGTAAATCCCGACCACCGACAGCACCACGGCAAGGAGGGCGAAGCCCGAGAGCAGACGCATCCGCGCGCGCGGCAGGCCGAGCGAGGCGGAGACGAGGCCGGACATCGAGTGGATCGCGGAGACCGGCTGCGCCGGGTCGATCCCGCGCACCAGCGCCCGCGCGGCGCCCGCGTGCGCGAAAGCGTCCCCGTGGGTGGCGATCAAGAGCGTCATGTCGAGCACCGGGCGCTGCGAGAGCGGGACGTAGACCTCCGGCTGCGGGCGGTCGTCGAGGGAGCCGCGCTTCACGTCGGCCACCACGCCCACCACTTCGCGCATCGCGCCATCCCAGTCCATCCGCGGCGGACCCGGGCGGTCGAATCGCAGCGCCTCGGTGGTCAGCGCGAAACGCTTGCCGATCGGGTCCTCTCCGGGCCAGTGGCGCCGGGCCATCTCCTCGCTGATCACCGCCACGCGCGCGGCTCGCGCGTCGTCGCGATGTTCGAGCAGACGCCCGCGGCGGAGCTCGATCCCGAGGGTCTCGAAGTAGCCGGGCGTAACCGACCCAAAGGCGGCGCGACGGATCTCCGCCGGTCCCGGCTCTCCCTGCCCGGGGACACGGAAATCGGTGCTCTGAACCGGTCCGCTGAACGGCGGCTGCTCCGCCACCCCGACGCTCCGCACGCCCGGGAGTGCCGCCGCGCGCAGAGCCAGCTCGTCGGCGAACTGCCGGGCGCGCGCCCGGTCGCCGTACACCGCCGGGGAGAGCGACAGCTCCACCGCCAGAACGTTCTCGGCGCGGAAGCCGGCGTCCTGCGACGCCAGCCGCTCGAAGGCACGAACGAGCAGACCGGCACCCACCAACAGCGTGAGCGCCAGCGCCACCTGCGCCACGGCCAGTGCATCGGTCACGCGCCTGGCGCTGGACGAGCCGCTCCCCGCGAGAGGTGCGGATCCGATCCGCTGACGCAGATCCTGGCGCGACGCGCGGAGCGCCGGGATGAGCCCGAAGATCACGCCGGTGGCCATGGAGAGCGCGAGGGTGAAGGCCAGCACCCGGGCATCGACGGTGACGTCGGTCGCCAGAACGCTCACCGGCGTGAACATGCTGGCCGGTGCGAGAGCGACGGCGGCCGGGAGCGCCGAGCCCCACACCGCCAGCAGCACCCCGAGCCCGCCCCCGGCCAGGGCGAGCACCGTGCTCTCGGTGAGCATCTGCCTGACGAGTCGGCGCCGGCTCGCGCCCAACGCCGAGCGGAGCGCCATCTCCCGCTCGCGCGACGCGGCACGGGCCAGCAGGAGATTGGCGACGTTGGCGCACCCCACCAGCAGCACGAGCCCCACGGACGCCAGCAGGATGAGCAGCCCGGCACGCACGTCCCTCACCGCCTGCTCGCCGAGCGGCACCAGGTGCAGCGACCAGCCGCCGTGAAAGCGAGGGTGCTCATGGGCCAGCTCGGTGCCGACGGCCCGAAGCTCGGCGGCCGCGGCATCGGCGGTGACCCCGGCCTTCAGTCGCCCGATGATCCCGAGGGCGAGCACGCCGCGGGCGTACGCACGGTCGGCGAAGGGGTCGAGGCCGAGCGGCAGCCACACATCCGGCTCGCGCGGAAAAGACACGAAGCGGAAGTCCGCCGGCAGCACGCCGATCACGTCGCGCGGGACGCCGTCGAGGATCACCCTCTTCCCCGCCAGCGTGCGCGCGCTGCCGAAGTGCCGCACCCAGAGCGCGTGGCTCACCATCACGCCCCGCGCGGCTGCCCGGCTGTCCTCGCTCGGGCCGAACGCTCTCCCCAGCGCGGGGGTGGTGCCTAACAACGCGAAGAGGCTCGACGACGCCACCGCGTACTGCACCTTCACCGGCTCATCGAGCCCGGTGAGGCTGAACTTGCTGTCGCCGAGCGACGTCCACGCCGCCAGTGCGTCGAAGGAGCGTGCGCGGTCGCGAATGTCGACGAACGCCGGAAGGGAGTGCGGTGCCTGCTCCATTCCCGCCGCCGGGCTCCTCCCCCAGATGAGCATGAGTCGCTCGGACTCGGGGAACGGCAGCGGTCGGAGGAGGGCGGCATTGACGACGCTGAAGATCGCGGCGTTGGCGCCGATGCCCAGCCCCAGCGTGAGCACGACGACCACCGTGAACGCTCGGTGGCGGGAAAGGGTACGCAGCGCGTAGCGGAGATCGTGGAGGAGAGTGTCCATGGCGGCCGGCGGGAGGGAAGAACCGTACCGTTGCGCGCGGGCGCTAATGTTGTGCCGTGCCGCGACTTACGCCGCGGCGAAACACCACGGCGCGTTCGCCTGCGGGACGCGGTGTTCGCAATCGAACAGCGCTCCGAGCATCAGTGCGCGTGCGGCGCGGCGGCCATGCCGCCAGGTCCGTACGCGGCGAACGAGACGGTGAGGTGATGCCGGAGCGCGCGTAGCCAGACCAGGGACGCGAGCGCAAAGGCGGCCAGGAGCACCGTCACTACCAGCGGAGCGCTCGTGAGGATCGCCAGGGCAGCGGCGATGACGAGCAGTGTCGTCAGGCGCGCGACCTCCAGGGAGTACGCCCAGCGCGAGCGCTCGAAGACGCCGCCGATGTTGGTGAGGGAGACGGCGATGTAGAATGCAGCCGCACCGGTCTGGTGCATGGGCAGCTCCGCCGACGCCTCCAGCAGCTTCACCGACGCGAGCAGGACGACGACGAATTGCGCCAGCGCGTACGCGGCGACGCCTCGCGGAATGTCCGGATCGAACTTGAGAAAGGTGGACGGCGAGACGGGCTTCGGCGTCACCGACTGGCCGAGGTCCGCCGGCTTCCACCCCGGGTGCCCGAAGATGACGCGCAGCTTGTCGCGCCAGTGCTCGGTCCGCCAGGCGTCGCGCGCGATGGTCACGAACACGTGCACGTTGGCCCAGATGGGATTCCAGCTGGCCAGCGGCGTGGTGATGCCGTACACCGGCTCCTCGGCTTCCGGCTCGAAGGTGCCGAACAGCCGATCCCAGATGATGAAGACCCCGGCGTAGTTCCTGTCCTGGTAGCGCGGGTTCACGCCGTGATGCACGCGGTGATGCGACGGCGTGTTGAGCACGAGCTCGGCCACGCGCCCCATGCGATCCACCGCACGGGTGTGGATCCAGAACTGGTATACGAGATTGAGTGCGTAGCACGCCACGTACATCCGCCAGGGGACGCCGGCCAGGGCGAGGGGGATGTAGAAGACCCAGGTGAAGAGACCGTGCAGGCTGCTCTGCCGGAGCGCGACGGTGAGGTTGTACTCCTCGCTGGAGTGGTGCACGACGTGGCCGGCCCAGAGGATGTGCACGACGTGCGACAGCCGGTGCGACCAGTAGTAGGCGAGGTCGACCAGCAGGAAGACCACCACCCAGCTCGCCAGCGCGGTCCAGTGCACCGCCACGCCACCCGCGAAGGTGACCGGCGAGCCATCCTCCCATCCCGGCAGCCCCGTCCACCGCTGCACCGCCCAGCGCGACTCCACCACGATGTAGATCCCGATGGTGAAGAGCTTGATGAAGACGCCGCTCAGCTGACTCAGAATTCCGAGGCTCAGGTCGCTGACGGAATCGTTGAGCCGAAGCAGCGGCTTTCGTCGAACCCGAGCATAGCCGAGCTCGACGAAGATCAGCAGGAAGAAGAGGGGGATGGACGCCTGGATTATCGACATGAGCGGCTATGCAAATGTGCGATGGGCGATCGAGATACGACGATATGACGATCGCATCGCGAAGGTGCGATCGGGAGGTGCGATGTGCGAGGGGCTCCGACTTCCGGTCGGAGCTCCTCGCACATCCTCGATCCACATCGCCGACCGCAGTTGCACTCGTCGTATCGTCAGATATCGACTGGACCTCGGCGATCGATCACTGATACTGAATGTACACCGGCCTCGGCTCGAGCTCGAGAATCTCCTCCGGGGTCATGAGCCGCGAGCCTCGCTTCGTGTCGTTCTTGTAGAAGATCTTGAAGCCCGTGAACTGGACCGGCTCCCGGTATATGTAGTTCACGTACGAGTCCTTCTTGCGGGTAGGGGTACCCCAGCCGTCCATGTGGATCACCACCTGAACGCGCGGATCCAGCTCGATCCGCTTCGTGTTGGTGAGCATCGGCTTCGTGTACCGGTGCACCACCAGCACCTTGGGCGGGATGTCGAGCGAGTCAACCAGCGCGGCCAGGGTGCGCACGGCGTAATTCACGTCGCTGGCGTCCATCGAGCCCACGCGAGTGCCCGGAGCATGGCCGCGCTTCATCGAGAACTCGGGGTCGAGCCCGAGGTGCACGTTGGACCGCGCCAGGAACTTGAGGAAGCGCGGGAGCTCCGCCTGGACGGTGCTTGTTCCCACCTGGAGGTCCAGAAAGAGCAGCGCGTTCCGCTTCGCCGCCCACGATGCCACGCGCTCCACCAGCGAGTCGGACATCCGCGCGCGGTACTTCCGGTCCGACCCCGGGTGCTCCTGCGCCACGATGGCGATGAGATGGAGCGCGGGCTGCACCGGCGTGCTCGGGTCGACCCTCTGCCAGGCCGCCACCACGCGATCGAGACGCGCCAGCATCGAATCGGGGTGAATCTCCCCGAGGATCCCCATGCGCTTGGAGCGCGGATTCCCGTAGAAGGCCACAATCCGCTTTGCCGGGAGGATGGCGCCCGGGAGTGGAGCCGGTCCCTTCACCGGCCACTCCGGCACCGGAAGCGGCTCTCGCACCCGCCTGACCGGCCGAGCTGGAGGCGAGGCGCGCCGCGTGGTGACTTTCTTCCCTCCAGAATCCACGGGCGCGGAACGTGCCTGGCTAGCGGCCGAGGTCGCGCTGTCCGTCCCGCTCGCCGCCGTGTCGCTCCCCACCGGCGGCTGGGGCTCCTGCGCGCCCGCGCTGCGCGGAGGCAGCGCGAAGGTCAGGATCGCCGCGGCCAGCGACGCGGTCAGACGAAGAGCGAGCCGATGGGTCAGAGGAACCGGTCCGACATTCATGATGGGTCACCGTCGATCGCCGTCGTTGCACGACGACGTGGATGGAGAAAGATAACGCGCGCTCGCGCGCCGAGCGCACCCCGCTGGCACGCCGGCAGGTGGCGTGCCCGGCCCGCCGCTCCGCCGCGCTCGTAATCGCGCCGCCATGTCCGCACGCAACGTTCGCTCGAGCGATTTCCCCTCAGAGCTCCACGAGCTCGAGGACGAATTCGAGCTCCTTCGAGAGATCGGACGCGGAGCAGTCACCGCCGTCTACCTCGCCCGCGAGCGCGCCACCGCGCGCCTGGTCGCCATCAAGGCGGTCCGCCGCCGCTACCTCGACGATGAGGAGGCGATGCGCCGTTTCGCCCGCGAGGCGGAGCTGGTGGCCGGCCTCGACCACCCGAACATCGTGCGCACGCACGGCGTGCGCGCGGCGGGGGACCGCGGGCTGGCCATCGTGCTCGAATTCGTGCAGGGGCCGACGCTCCGCGACGCGCTGGTGGATGACGTTCCCTTCCCGATCGCCCTCGCCGAGCGCGTCGTCGCCGACGTCGCCGCGGCGCTCGTGTACGCGCATTCGCGGGGCCTCGTCCACCGCGATGTGAAACCCGAGAACATCTTCATCGATGAGGAGAGTGGTCGCGTCCTCCTCTCCGACTTCGGTATCGCGCGCACGCTGACCGACGATCCGCACCTCACGCGCGTCGGCATGATCGTCGGTACCCCGACGTACATGTCGCCCGAGCAGGTCGACGGCCGTGGCGTCGACGGACGGAGCGATGTGTACTCGTTGGGCCTCGTGGGCTGGGAGATGCTCACCGGCCGGCGGCCGTGGGCGGGGCAGAGCACCTACAACGTGATGTACAGCAACAAGCACGCGTCGCTCCCGCCCATCGCCTTCCTCCGTCCCGAGACGCCTCGCGCGCTCCGCCTGGCCGTCGAAGGCGCGCTGTTCAAGGACCGCGAGCAGCGAGGAGACGCGTCCATGCTTCTCTCTCGACTCTCCGACCTCGAATTCCCTCGTGCCGACGCCCGCGAGGTTCACGCGCCCACCACGCCGGTCCGCATCGGTGCGGCCGAGCGCGAGGTGTGGGCGGCCGAGGCCTCCCACTTCCACTGGAGCGCTCGATTGCCGCTCGCCTTTCTCGCCATCCTGATGCTGGCCGGTGGTGTCATCGCGGCCGACTACCGCCGGCTCAATCGCGGAAGCGACGTCGGCCGCATCGCCGCACTCTCACGCGCGGACAGCCTGCGGCTATGCGAGACGCCTGACAACGCGCACCAGCGCGCCTGCCTGGTGGCGCAGCTGGCGAGTAACGACGTGGAGCTCGACCGGGCTTACCAGGCACTCCTGATCGCGCTTCGGGGCCGGTCGCCGCGCAACCTCGACGCGCGCGGCGAAGAGCCCGCGCCGGCGCGCCAGCTGCGCGCCGAGCAGCGGGAATGGCTGGACAT
>DATFFZ010000242.1:0-7965 GCA_035249845.1 Gemmatimonadaceae bacterium | reverse complement strand
CCGCGCACGAGCGGCTGATGGCCGACTTCGACGCGCGCAAGCCGGCAGCGCTGGCGCGCGCGGTGACGCTGGTGGAGAACCGGCGCGCCGGGTTCGAGCGCGTTCTCTCGGCGGCGCACCCCAGGCTGGGGAGAGCGCGGCGCATCGGTCTCACCGGACCGCCCGGCGCGGGCAAGAGCACGCTCACCACGCGGCTGGCCGAGCGCTATCGCGCCGCCGGTCTCACGGTGGGCATCGTGGCGGTGGATCCGACGTCGCCCTTCACCGGCGGCGCCTTGTTAGGCGACCGGATTCGGATGGAGTCGGTGGCGCTCGATCCGGGGATCTTCATCCGCTCCATGGCCACGCGCGGCTCGCTGGGCGGACTGGCGGGGACCACCCGCGACGTGGCGGACGTGCTGGACGCCTTCGGCTTCGACCGCATCCTCATCGAGACGGTGGGCGTGGGTCAGACCGAGCTGGACATCGCCCGCACCGCCGACAGCTCGGTGGTGATCCTGGTGCCGGAGTCGGGTGACTCGATTCAGACGCTCAAGGCCGGGCTGATGGAGATCGCCGACCTGTTCGTGGTGAACAAGGCCGACCGCCCCGGGTCCGACCGTTTGCGGCACGAGGTGGAGCTGATGCTCGGCCTCAGGCTGGGGCAGGTCTTCCGGAGTATCCCGGCGCATCACGGGGTGGATCACCATGCGGCGGCGCACCCCGTGAACCCCGCCAAGGCGGCGCGCGAGGCCTCGCGGGAGGGTGGAGAGCGCTGGACCCCTCCGGTACTGGCGACGGTGGCACAGACGGGCGCGGGGGTGGACGAGCTCCTCGCCGCCCTCGACAGGCACTTCGATTATCTTGACCGGAGCGGCACGTTGCGGGAGCGACGGCGCCAGCGTCTGCGCGAGAGAGTGGTGGAAGCCGTCGAGCGCGACATCCGGACGCGTCTCTGGTCCGACGCCGAGACGGGCCGCTGGCTCGATGCCCAGCTCGACGCCCTGGAGTCGGGGGAGCGTACGCCATTTGCGGTTGCCGACGAACTGGTGCGGCGCAGCACGCCGCTGATCACGAGAGCGAGCCCATGACGACCATCGATACGCTGAGCGAGCAACTTCGAGAGCAGCGAGCCGAGCTGGAGCGGTTGCGCGCCGAGGTGGAAGCCTGGCGCAAACGCTACGAGAGCGGCGCCAAGCGCGACATCGCCTTCGCCAATTCGGCGGGCGAGGTGCAGCCGCTCTATACGCCGCTGGACATCCAGAGCGACGATCCGGCCGACGTGGGCGCGCCGGGCGTGTATCCGTTCACGCGAGGCATCCACCCCACCGGCTACCGCGGCCGGCTGTGGACGATGCGGCAGTTCGCCGGCTTCGGGAGCGCGCGCGACACGAATCTGCGCTACAAGTACCTGCTCGAGCATGGGCAGACCGGGCTGTCGGTCGCCTTCGACTTTCCGACGCTGATGGGATACGACTCGGACCACCCGCGCTCGGAAGGCGAGGTGGGGAAGTGCGGGGTGGCGATCTCCAGCGTGCGGGACATGCAGGATCTGTTCGAAGGGATCCCGCTCGATGAAGTGTCGGTGTCCATGACGATCAACGGGCCGGCGCTGATCATCTACTGCTTCTTCGTGGCCGCGGCGGAGCGACAGGGTGTGTCGGCGGCGAAGCTGCGCGGGACGATCCAGAACGACATCCTCAAGGAGTACATGGCGCAGCACGCCTGGGTCTACCCCATCGAGCCCGCGCTGCGTCTCATCGTGGATGGCTTTGCCTGGTCGGCGAGGCACGCCCCGCAGTTCAACACCATCTCGATCTCGGGCTACCACATTCGCGAGGCGGGCGCCACGGCGGTGCAGGAGTTGGCGTTCACGCTCGCCGACGGCTTCACCTACGTCGAGCGCGGCATCGCCCGCGGCCTGAGCGTCGACGAGTTTGCGCCTCGGCTGTCGTTCTTCTGGGACATCCACAACGACTTCTTCGAGGAGGTCGCCAAGCTGCGCGCCGCCCGGCGGATCTGGGCGCGGCACCTGAAGGAGCGCTACGGCGCGAAGGACCCGCGGTCGTGGATGATGCGCTTCCATTCGCAGACCGCCGGGGTGACGCTGACCGCCCAGCAGCCGATGAACAACATCGTGCGGGTTGCCTACCAGGCGCTGGCGGCGGTGCTGGGGGGCACGCAGTCGCTGCACACCAACTCGATGGACGAGACGCTGGCGCTCCCCACCGAGCAGGCGGTGCAGGTCGCGCTCCGCACCCAGCAGGTTCTGGCGTACGAGACGGGCGTTCCGAACGTGATCGACCCGCTTGGCGGGTCGTACTACGTGGAGTCGCTCACCGACTCGATGGAGCGTCAGGCGGAGGAGCTGTTCGACGAGATCGCGCGCGCCGGCGGCGTGGTGCGCGCGCTGGAAACCGGGTGGCTCCAGCGCAAGATCGCGGAGTCGGCCGCGCGCCAGCAATGGGAGCTCGAGCAGCGCCGGAGACTGGTGGTGGGTGTGAACGAGTTCGTGACCGAGGAGCCGGAGCTCACGATCCCGATTCTTCGCGTCGGCGACGACGCCGAGAGCGGGCAGCGCCGGCGGTTGGCCGAGCTCCGCTCCGGGCGCGACAACGAGCGCTGCAGGCGGGCGCTGGCCGCGCTTCGCGACGCCGCCCGCACGGACGCCAACCTGATTCCGCTCATTCTCGACGCCGCTCGCGCCGACGCCACGCTCTACGAGATTCGCGCGGCGATGGAGGAGGTGTTCGGGGCCTACCGGGAGCCGGTCTTCTTCTAGCCCCGATCGATTCGCTACCTTTTCCCAATCCCTACTCCAGGCTCATGCGACCCATTCGCGTGCTCATCGCCAAGCCCGGCCTCGACGGCCACGATCGCGGCGCCAAGGTCGTTGCCGCGGCGCTGCGTGATGCGGGGATGGAGGTCATCTACACGGGGCTGCATCAGACGCCGGAGATGATCGCCTCGGCGGCGGTGCAGGAAGATGTCGACGTCGTCGGACTGTCGATCCTGAGCGGCGCGCACATGACGCTCTTCCCGCGCGTGCTCGAGCTGCTGCGCGAGCAGGGGCGCGACGACATCCTCATCACCGGCGGCGGGATCATCCCGAAGGAAGACATCGAAGAGCTACAGCGGCGCGGCATCGGGAGGCTGTTCGGCCCCGGGACGGCGACGTCGGACCTCGCCGCCTACATCAAGGAGTGGTTCTCCGCGCGCCAGCAACAGGAAGCGTGACCTCCCGCCTCCACGAGCTCAGCGCCCAGATTCGCGCGCTCGAAGAGCGACTGCGGCAGGGGGGCGGAGCCGACAGGATCGAGCGGCAGCACACACAGGGGAAGTTGACGGCGCGCGAGCGGATCGCGCTCCTGTGCGACCAGGGATCGCGCTTCCTCGAAGTCGGCTTGCTGGTGGCGTACGACCAGTACGACGAGCAGGCGCCGGCGGCGGGCGTCGTCACTGGTATCGGCGTGGTGCACGGCCGCGAGGTGGTGATCGTCGCCAACGACGCCACGGTGAAGGCCGGGTCGTGGTGGCCAGAGACCATCAAGAAGATGCTCCGCGCGCAGGAGATCGCGATGCGATGCCGCATCCCGATCATCTATCTCGTCGACTCGGCGGGGGTGAATCTTCCGTACCAGGGCGGCGTCTTCCCCGGACAGTACGGCGCCAGCCGCATCTTCTATTACAACTCGATCATGCGCCGCTATCTGCGCATTCCCCAGATCGCGGCGGTGATGGGTCCCTGCATCGCGGGCGGCGCCTACCTCCCCGCGCTCTCCGACGTGATCCTCATGGTGGAGGGAACCTCCTTCATGGGGCTGGGCGGCCCGAACCTGGTGAAGGGCGCTACCGGTCAGGTGGTCGACGCCGAGACGCTGGGGGGCGCCCGCGCCCACACGCAGATCAGCGGCGTGGCGCACTATCGGGTGAAGGATGACGAGGAGTGTGTGCGGAGGATTCGGGAGATGGTACAGGCGCTACCGCATCGGAGCTCCGCGGTGGCGGTGAGCTCGCGACCGCTCGCCGATTCCCGAGTCCCGTCTCTGTACGCCCTCCTCCCCTCCGACCACCGGATGTCCTACGACATGCACGCCGTGCTCCGGGCCATCGTGGACGACGGCCGGCTGGATGAGTTTCAGGAAGAGCTGGCGAAGGAGATGATCTGCGCGGACGCGCGGATCCAAGGGCTTCCGATCGGTGTCATCGCCAATCAACGTGGGCTCATCAAAGGGCGAGCCGGTGAGAAGCCGCGCTTCGGTGGGATCGTCTACGCGGAGAGCGCCGAGAAGGTGGCGTACTACATCGAGCGCTGCGACCGGCTGCGCATCCCGCTGCTCTTCGTGCAGGACGTGTCGGGGTTCATGGTCGGGCCCGAGGCCGAGCACGAGGGGATCATCCGCGCGGGAGCGCGCTTCGTGGAGGCGATGGCGACCGCCAGCGTCCCCAAGCTCGTGCTCACCGTCAATCACGCGTCGGGCGCCGGCTATTACGCCATGGCGGGCCAGGGATTCGACCCCGACTTCATCTTCAGCTGGCCGACCGGCCGCATGGCGGTGATGGAGGGGGAGTCGGCGGTGCAGGCAGTTCACGGTCCGGCGCTCGATGAAGCGAAGCGCTCGGGCGTGCAACCGTCGCGCGACGTGCTCCAAGCGGTGGAGGAGATGCGGGAGGACTACGAACACCAGCTCGACGCGCGCTATGCCGGCGCCCGCGGCTACATCGATGCCATCGTGTACCCCGAGGAGACGCGCGACGTGCTGGCGATGGCACTGCGCGCTTCGCTCCACAACCCGGGTCCGCATCTCGGCGCGTTCGTGCTTCCCTCGCACCTCGCGGAGTCGCCATGACCCGCGTCGTCCGCATCGCGGCGGGACAGGGATTCTGGGGCGACTGGCTCGAGGCGCCGCGCCGTCAGGTCGAAGGTGGACCCGTGGACTACCTGATGCTCGACTATCTGGCGGAGGTCACCATGTCCATCCTCCAGAAGCAGAAGGAGCGAGACCCGAACATGGGCTACGCGCGCGACTTCGTGAGCGCGATGGAGAGCGTGTTCCCGGCGGTGGCCACTCGCGGCGTGAAGGTGATCGCCAACGCCGGCGGCGTGAATCCGGACGCCTGCGCCGAAGCCGTTCGTCGGGCCGCCGATACGAAAGGCGTCGCCGGCGCGCTCCGGATCGGCGTCGTCACCGGCGATGATCTGCTGCCCCGGCTCGACGAGCTGCTGGCCAAGGGACATCCGCTGGCCAACATGGATACCGGCGAGCCGCTCACGGCGGTGCGTGACCGCGTGCTCTCGGCCAACGCCTACATCGGTGCTCGCCCGATCGTGGAGGCACTGAGCCGTGGCGCCAACGTCGTCATCACCGGTCGCTCTACCGATACCGCGCTGACCATGGCGCCCATGCTGCACGAGTTCGCCTGGGGGCTGGAGGACTGGAACAAGCTCGCCGCGGGGATCATCGCCGGACACATCATCGAGTGCGGCGCGCAGTGCTCGGGCGGAAACTGTCTCTACGATTGGCGGAGCATTCCGGAGCTGGCGAACGTCGGCTATCCGATCGTGGAAGCGTCGCCCGACGGGACGTTCTTCATCACGAAGCACCCCGGCACCGGCGGCCGGATCGACGTGCACTCGGTGAGCGAGCAGCTGGTGTACGAGATGGGCGACCCGCGCAACTACATCACGCCGGACGTCGTCGCGGACTTCACCACCATCCGTCTCGAGCCCGCCGGAGAGAACCGCGTTCGTGTCTTCGGCATCGAGGGACGTGCTCCGACGGACAAGCTCAAGGTGTCGATCGCCTATCGCGCCGGCTTCAAGGCGGTGGGAACGCTGGTGTACGTCTGGCCCGACGCGCTGGAGAAGGCCCAGCTCGCCGACCGCGTGCTGCGCGGCCGCCTGACGATGCTCGGGCTTCGGTTCGACCAGACGTACACCGAGTTCCTGGGCGCCTCGGCCACCCATGGCCCGCTGGCCAACACGCCGCGCGAGCTCCCCGAGGTGCAGCTTCGCATCGGCGTGCGCGGCAACGACCGCGCGGCGGTGGAGCGATTCACCCGGGAGCTGGCGCCGCTGGTGCTCAACGGCCCGCCGAGCGTGACCGGCTTCGCCGGCGGACGGCCGAAGGTGGAGGAGGTCGTGGCCTACTGGCCCGCGCTGATCGACAAGCGCGTGGTGTCCACCTCCGTGCGCGTGATCGGCGCATGAAAGTCAGACTCCTCGACATCGCGCACGCGCGCTCGGGCGACAAGGGAGACACGGCCAACGTCGGCGTCATCGCCATGCGCCCCGAATGGTATCCGGTACTCGAGCGCTACCTCACGCGCGAGGTCGTCGTCAGCCACTTTCGCGGCATGATCGAGGGGGGCGTCGAGCGCTTCGAGCTCCCCAACATCTACGCGCTCAACTTCCTGCTGCACGGCGCGCTCGGCGGCGGCGGCACGCTGTCGCTCAAGACCGATGCGCAGGGGAAGGTGTACTCGACCGCGCTCCTCCGCATCGTGCTGGAGATACCGGACACCGTGGTGCGGCAGCTCTCGCTCCCGGGGATCAGAGGGTGAATCGCATCCGAGTCGAGATCACGGCTCCGGTCGGCACCATCGTGCTGGCGCGTCCGGAAAAGAAGAACGCCCTCGATCTGGTGATGACGCGCGAGTTGGCCGGCGCGCTCGAGCGCCTCGGTACCGATGAGAGCGTGCGCGTCATTCGCATCACCGCCGACGGCGATGACTTCTGCGCGGGGGCCGATCTCGAGGCGCTCGAAGCGATGCTCGATCGGGGCTCCGACGCGCACCGGGAAGATGCGGAGGCGTTGGCCAACGTATTTCGTCTGTTGCGCACGACGCCGAAGCCCGTGATGGCCGTCGTGCGCGGGCGCGCGTTGGCCGGCGGCGCGGGGCTGGTGACCGCCTGCGACCTGGTGATCGCCGGTGAGGGCGCGCAGCTCGGGTACCCCGAGGTGCGTGTCGGCTTCGTGCCGGCCATGGTCATGACCATGCTGCGCCGCTGCGTCGGTGAGAAGCGCGCTTTCGACCTGGTGGCCACCGGGCGCTCGATCGGCGCCCGCGAAGCGCTGGAGATCGGGCTGGTGAGCCGCGTCGTGCCCGACGCCGAGCTCGACCAGCTCGCGTCCAGGCTCGCGGAGCAGCTGGCCCGGACGCCGCCCGCCGCGCTCCATGCCACCAAGCGACTCTTCTATGCGCTCGACGGAAGATCATTCGACGAGGGGCTCGCGCTCGGCGTCAGCGTGAACGTCGAGGCCCGAGCGACGGAGGACTTCCGCGAGGGCGTGCGCCGGTTCGTGCGGCGCGACCGCTAGATGTTCATCTCGCGCGAGCCGCGACCCCCGGAGAGGCGGTCGTTCGACCACGTCAAGCTCGCGCTGGCGGGGGTCGGCATCGTAGTTTGGGCCTACGGCGCCCAGGTGGACGACGCTCGCGTACGCTGGGTGGGGATCGGACTGCTGGCGATCGCGTTTCTGCTCCGTTTCTTGCGGCGGACCCGTCGGGAGGAGTAGACCCTCGGCAGGGCCCGGTGGCCGCCGGCGAGGGCTCTGGGAACTTCCCGACGGTCCGGCACAGCGGTTCGCTTGTTGCTTGCAAATGAGCGGATTCCAGGAGGCCCCGACCATGGCGCAGGCGAAACGTCGTAGACACCCCACAACTCCCTCCGACATCGCCCCCAGCGAAGCAGACCGGGACATCCTCGATCAGTACTTCGCCGATGTCAGCCGGTATCCCCTGCTGAAGAGCGATGAGGAGAAAGCGCTGGCGCGCCGGATCCAGAAGGGAGATGACGCGGCGATCGATGAGATGGTCAAGCGGAATCTCCGTTTCGTGGTGTCCGTCGCCAAGAAGTACCAGAACCGCGGGCTCCCGCTGATCGACCTGATCGGCGAGGGGAACGTGGGGCTGCTCACGGCGGCGCGGAAGTTCGATCCGGATCAGGGGGTGAAGTTCATCTCGTACGCGGTGTGGTGGATT
>DATFFZ010000241.1:0-6073 GCA_035249845.1 Gemmatimonadaceae bacterium | reverse complement strand
CGACCGTGCGGCGCCGCGCGCTTCGCGACGTCACCACGAGCGCCGCCGCGCCAAGCACGAATGCGACTCCAGCCAGGATGCCGCCCAGCGCGGGCCACGACGTCGCGTGGAAGTTGAGCAGCTGCTTGGTGCCGAGCATCGGCGGCTGGTAGCTCATTCCCGGCACTTTGATGATCGCCGTCTCCATGTCCAGGTTGTGGCCGTAGTCGAAGGACCATCTATAGAAGTCCGCCAATCCGGCCACTCCGATCAGGGCGAACGCAAAGAGCCACGCCTTCAGGGCTCCGCGCCGCCCCCACGCCGCCACGGCCAGCCCGGTGATCACCAGCGCGCCCACGATCCACGGCATGAAGCGCAGCTCGGGAATCACCGCCGGCTCGATGGGGCGCATGCCGATGTAGTGATTGAGACTGTTGATCTTGGCGAGATCGAACTCGGTGGCGCCCACGATCGTGTTGATGCGGATGTACATGCCCAGACCCTCTGGGTATTGCGGCGCCAGGAGCTGGATGCTCCAGAGCGGAAAGACGAAGAGGGCGAGAAGCAGCAGTGACGCCGCGGCGGTCAGGATTCGAGCGATCTTGGGCATGGTTGTCGTGTTGCGCCGGGAGGCAGCGCTGGATTCAGCGCTGCCTCCCCTGCGCACTCACCGTCCCGACGGCTTCGGGGTTGAGGTTGGGATGTCGCTCGCGCGCGCCGCTTGCGTGGCCGCGCGGGCGCTCACGTTCGCCGACAGCGCCACGGCCGACCCCGCCGGAGAGACGCGGACGTACCCCTGCATCTCCTGGTGGAGCGCCGAGCAGAAGTCGGTGCAATAGAAGGGATAGACGCCGACGGCGCGCGGCACCCACTTGAGCGTGCGCGTCTCGCCCGGCCCGATGATCAACTCGGAGTTGGTGGCTCCGAGAATGGCGAAGCCGTGCAGGATGTCCCAGTCCTGCTCGATGTTGGTCACGTGGAAGAGCACCGTGTCACCGAGCTGAATCCCCTCGATGTTGTCGGGCGCGAAGTGGCTGCGGATGGCCGCCATCTTCACGTGCACCGTCTTGCCGGCGCGGCGAATGCCCGTTTCCGTCTCCGCCTTCACCAGCTCGGGGTGCGTGCTCTCGGACAGGCGGTGGAACTTGACCGACTTGTCCTTGATCAGCTCGGCCGGCAGCGCCTGCGCGTAGTGCGGCTCGCCCACCGTCGGGAAATCGAGCAGCATCTTCATCTTGTCGCCGCTGATGTCGATCAGCTGCGCCGACTGCGCCAGCTCCGGACCGGTGGGGAGATAGCGATCCTTGGTGATCTTGTTCATCGCCAGCAGATACTTGCCCCACGGCTGCTCGGAGTCGCCGCCCGGGATCATCAGGTGGCCGATCGAGTAGTAGACCGGCATCCGATCGAGCACTTCCCAGGTGCCGAGCTTCCACTTCACGACCTCGGACGAGATGAACATCGAGGTGTAGGCGTTCCCCTTCCCGTCGAACTCGGTGTGCAGCGGGCCGAGCCCGGGGTTCTGCACCTCACCGGCCAGCGTCGCCTGGTACTGGAGCACCGGAATGCCGTCGAGCTCCCCGTCGAACTGCTTGGCGTCGATCGCCTTGATCATCTTGCCGAACGAGTGCACCGGGATGACGGTGGCGAGCTTCCCGCCGCCCACGATGTATTCGCCGGTCGGGTCGACGTCGACGCCGTGGGGCGATTTTGGCGTGGGGAGGAGATAGATGAGCCCCGGGCAGTTGCGCGGATCGAGCATGCGCACGCCCGACTTGGTCTCCGAGCGTCCCTGACGCGAGTGCTCGTCGATGGTGTTGTGGCGGTAGGTGGCCGGCGCGGGACGGGCCTTGCCGTCGGCCACACACTGTTCCGCCTTCCGGTAGTCGACGGCGGCGATGAAGTCCTTGTCGTTCTGCGAGGCGTTGAGCTCGAGCTTGGTGTAGGCCTGCTCCGAGTTGTAGGTGGTGAAGAAGAACCACCCATCCGACGGACCCTTCCCCGCGTGGCCGAGATCGTAGTTGTAGCCGGGAACGAGGATCTGGAACGCGATGTCCATCTTCCCGGGCTGGTCGGCGGTGATGAAGGAGAGCGTGCCGCGGAAGTTCTGCCTGTAGGTCTCGATCGGCACGTCGGTGTTGGGCACCGGCACGCTGAAGCGTGTGGCGCTCACGATGTACTTCGTGTTGGGCGTCGTGAACGGCGAGGCGTGTCCGCCGGCGGCGTTGGGGATCTCCAGGATCTCGGTGGTCTCGAAGGTGGTGAGATCGATGCGGGCGACGCGTGGAGTGTTGTTGCCGTTGATGAACACCCAGCGGCCATCGGGACGCCCGTTCGTCTGAGAGAGCTCCGCGTGATGCGTGTCGTCCCACGGAACGAAGCCGTGGGAGGTCTCGAGCATCGGCTTGGTCTCCTCGTTGTATCCGTAGCCCGTCTCCGGGCTCTGCGAGTACACCGGGATGATCTTGAGCAGGCGGCCGGAGGGGAGCCCGTAGGCCATGATCTGCCCGTTGAAGCCGCCTGACAGGAACGCGTAGTACTCGTCGTGCTTGCCGGGTGGGACGTAGACCCTGGATGCCGCATCACCCGCGGCGAGTCCCTGTGAGGCTGGCGTGCCGGAGGTGCGACAGGCGTACAGCAGAGTACCGACGATCGCGGCCGCCACCACCCCGCTGATCAGTCTGCGAATGGGTGTCTTCATTGCTATCAACCTCGGATGCGAGAATGGACGGACAACAGATCGGCTATGCTGGTGGTATCGAAGAGGTCGCCGAGCTGGCTGGCGATCGGTGCCCACCGGTCGTGCAGGGCGCAGACGTTCTCGCCACAGACGCCGTTCCCGAGCAGGCATCGCCGGCTCTCCGGCGCGACGAAGGTGGCGATGATGCGGTCGAGCGTGAGGTCGCTGGCCGGCATGCCGAGTCGGAATCCACCGCCGCGTCCACGCGTCGACGCCAGAATTCCCGCGCGCGCCAGTTGATGCAGCGTCTTCCCGAGATAGTTGCGCGGAATGCCCGACGTGGCCGCGATCTCGGCCACTCGAACGGGCCGATCGTACGCGGCGATCTCCAGCACGGCGCGAAGGGCGTACTCGGCGGTTTGCGGAAGCAGCACGGACATCTCCTTGATTGCCGCTCAAATCATGCGCAAATGAGCATTGGCGGCAGTCGGGGGAGTCGTGGTTCCCAGTGCAGGGATTGCCGGACTTTCGGTAGGGGAATCGCCGACGAAGCGACCGCAGACAAGAAAAAGGGCGGCGGAAGCAGTGCTTCCGCCGCCTGACTCATGGCTAGTTGGCGTGTTCTTCGGCTACTATCCTGCTGAAGGCGGCGTCGCTCACTCCAATCCAGGGGTTGCGTTACGAGTAGCGCGGTCGGGCGGGCGTCACTCCACCGGCGGTGCCAGGTTGCCGCAGGAGATGATCGTGGTCATGTTCACCGATGCCGCGTTGACGTTGACGTGGTAGACGCCGCTGCGGGGGAGGGGTATGTCCAGCTCCGCGCGCTGACTCGCCCGGCCATCGTCATCGACCTTCAGCAACTTATAGTCTTCTGAATCGCCGACCACCGGTCCGTTGTCACCGCAGCGCCCCTCGTGGATGCGCCACGGGTGCTGTCCACCCGGCGTTGCATTGGAGATGTTGACGCGGGCTTCAGACCGGTTGTCGCCAGCCGGGGCCCAGGTCGCGGTGCCGCGAACCTGCATTGCGCCGGCCAACTCGGACGGGGTGAACAGCGAGCCGGTCCACTGATAGCGTACTTCGCCCCTGCTCTCTTTCATTTCGGTGGTGGGCGAACCGCCGATTATGCCGCAGGCTGGAAGTGCCAGAAGCAGCGCGGGAAGGAATCGTAAAGCCTTCGTGTACATGGAATCTCCCAGGCGTGCTTCAGGCAGGCCCTTGACGATGGATGGTATTCGTGACTCTCGCATGCTCGGTATGCAAGAGTCGGTCCCGGTGGAGTTGTGGCGCCAGGCAACCGCCACAGGCCGGGGCATTGTCTGACAGGCCGCTGCGGCTTCCCCGCACAGCCGTTGGGGTCACCTCCGACGGCGGATGGTACGGCCATAGTGCAGTTTTGACGCAGTAGGGCGGTAACCAACTCCAATCGGCCCGCACAGATGGACACACTCTTCAGCGGTCGCAGCATCTGGACGATGATTCACGGCATCGTGCTCGGCGGGGGCGCGCTCATGGCGCTCGCCGCGGCGCTCTTCGCCCTGCGCGCCATGCGCTTGCCAAACGGGGCAGCGGTGGTGGACGAGAGGCCATCGCGCCACCTGACGTGGCTCACGATGTTCACCGCGGCGGCGCTCTGGCTGACGGTGCTGGTCGGGACCTACATCAGCTTCCCGCCGTATCGCGCCGCGCCGCCTGACGGCGCCACCGATCTCAGCGGTCACCCCAGGTCGCTTCTCCTCTCATCGCCCGAGACCGCCTGGCTGCACTCCTTCGCCATGGAGATCAAGGAGCACGTTCCCTGGCTCGCCGTCATGCTGGCGACGGCGGTGGCGTTCGTGGCGCTCCGGTACCGGTCGCGCTTGCTCAGCGACGCGCGATTGAACCGCATGGCGACGACGCTCCTGGCGATCTGCTTCGCGCTGGTGGCCGCCGTCGCCCTGTTGGGCGTCCTGATCAACAAGGTCGCACCACTCGAGTGACACATGGACGACATCACTGGCACGGATCGCCCCAAGAAGCAGGTGACGAATGGCGCCGCCCTGGCTGCCTTTCTCGCGGCCGGGATCGGCGCGCTCGCCATGGGCCTCGTGATCATCCTGAGCGAGATGGGCCTCCTCTCCCTGCCGGCGCTGTACGGTCCCGCCGGGGGCGTGTCGAGTCGCACGACGCTGGCCGCCGTGATCTGGCTGCTGGCGTGGATCGTGTTGCACAAGCGGTGGAGCGGGCGCGAGCTCGATCCGGGTCGGGTGTTCGCCGTCACGCTGCTGTTCATCGCGCTCGGCGTTCTCCTCACCTTTCCGCCGGTCTGGTCGCTCGTCTCCTGACTCCCGACTCGGAGCCCATGCCATCGCCGGCCATCGTGCGCGCGCCGCGTACGCGCCTCGTCGCAATCGCGGCGATGGTGCTCGCGCTGGCCGCCTGCGAGCGTCGCGACGAGGCGCCCCGGACGCCGCTCGATCGCATGGGCACGCCCTCCGCCGGGACTGGAGCGGGCGCCGCGGTATCGTCGGGACGCCCCGTCGATTCGCTCAACGCGGAGGCGCGCGCGGCGCTGGCTCGCGGGAACGAGGCGATGCGCGCCAAGCGGCATCGTGAGGCGCTGCTCGCGTACCGCGAGGCGTCGAAGGCGGCGCCGCACAACGCGACGTCGTACTTCGGCATCCAGATGGCGGCCCGAGCGCTGGGCGACAGCGCTCTCGCCGACAGCGCGGCCCGGCTCATCCGGGCGCTCTCGCCGGCCGACGACAGCACGCCGGTGGATCCGCACGCGCTCCCCCCCGGTCACCCCTGACGCCGGCGCCGCCCGGCGCCTAACGAGCTCGCGGTCGCGTCAGGGCGCGAGGGGGTCCCCCAGGTGGCAGGCGAAGCACACCTGGCGATTTCGCTTCGCCATCCGCTCCGCGTCGAACTCCGATCCGTGCGGGTTCACGCCGCGCCCAACGGTGGAGTGGCACTGCATGCAGTCGCGCTGGGCGTGACACGAGGCGCAGCTCTCCAACCCCTGACGCGCCGCGCGGCCATGCTGGATGAGCCAGAGCGGCTGGGCGGTGTGGAAGGCGACGTTGCGTCGGCCGTCGCTCGCCATCCCCGAGCTCTGGTGGCAGCTCTTACAGAACACTTCGGGATTGTGGCAGGTGGAGCAGTCGCGTTGGCGTGAGTACGAGTCCGCCGCGTGACGGAGAACGAAGTTCGGAGCGTGGAATCGACGGCGCCCTTCCCCGTCATGGCAGTCGGCGCAGAACTTCTTGGCGTGACACCCTTCGCAGCCGAGCTGACCGCTCGCCGCCGCCGCCCCGTGGGTACCGGCGAACCCCGCCGGATGCACGCGAACTTCCCGCGCGCCGAGCGGCCGAGGCGTGGTGTCGGTCGGCACGGCCGCGGCGGCGCGGAGCGTCGCCGGCGCCAGAGCCGATT
>DATFFZ010000240.1:0-8596 GCA_035249845.1 Gemmatimonadaceae bacterium | reverse complement strand
ACTCTGTAGTGAGGACGAGAGGCCACGCCGGCGGCAACGGGGAAAACACCTAAACCACTCCACTGCAAAGCTTTACAGGCAGGGCAGAATGACCGACTGCGGTGGATCGGAGCGTTCGGCGAGGTGGGTGGCCAGCGCGTCCGGCAGATGTTTACCCAGGCCCCGCCGCGGCCACCCCCATAAGAATCTCGACAGCAACAAAACACGACTCCCCTTGACGGCCTAGGCATGGATGCGCATCCTACTTGCCCAGTCTGCCTAGGGAAGACCCGTGAGCCCCTCCCCCGCCGCACTCCTCCACGGCACCCTCGATGCCCTCATCCTCAAGACCCTGAGCTGGGGGCCACGCCACGGCTACGCCATCGCCCGTTGGCTCGAGCAGATCACCGGTGAAGTCCTCCAGATCGAAGAGGGCTCCCTCTACCCCGCCCTCTACCGGCTCGAGCGACGCGGGCTCATCGACTCGGAATGGGGAACGTCGGAGCTCAACCGGCGGGCGAGATTCTACCAGCTCACCGACGCCGGACGCGCGCGCCTGATGGAGGAGACGGAGGAATGGACGCGCTTCACCGATGCCGTGTCGCGGGTCCTCCGTCACGCCTGACGATGCCGCGCCGCGAACGACCGCGCATCGGCCGCGTCGGGCGCCAGCTCCGCGCCCTCTTCTGGAAAGCGCCGGTCGACCAGGAGGTCAGCGCCGAGCTCGGATTCCACATCGAGATGCTCACCCGGCAATTCGTCGCCGCCGGCCTCTCGCCGGACGACGCGCGGGAGGCCGCGCTCCGGCGCTTCGGCGACCGAGCGCGCATCGAGGCCGCCTGCCGCGACATCGCCACCCTCACGGAGAGAGACATGCGCCTCACCGAGTATCTGCGCGAGCTGGGACAGGACATCGGGTACGCGCTGCGCCAGCTCCCGCGCTATCCGGGGTTCGCCATCGCCGCCGTGCTCATGCTCTCCTTAGGCGTCGGCGCCACCACCGCCATGTTCAGCGTGGTCCACGCGGTGGTGCTGGCGCCCCTCCCCTTCCCGCACCCCGATCGCGTGGTCCGCATCTACGAGACGAACCCCAACAGCGATACCTTTTCCTCCTCCGACCCGAACTACCTCGACTGGCGCGCGCAGAGCCGGAGCTTCGAGATCATGAGCGCGTTCCGCGGTGGCGCGCGCACCCTCACCGGCGACGGTGACCCGCGCCGCCTGACGGGCATCGCGGCCACCGCGTCCTTCTTCGACCTGGTGGGAGCGCGCGCCGCCCTCGGCCGCCTCTTCACCGAGGAGGAGGACCGCCCCACCGGCAACCGCGACGTGGTGCTGCTGAGCGACGGGCTCTGGCGAAGCGAGTTCGGCGCCGACCCATCCATCGTCGGCCGCTCGATCGTGCTCGACGGCCGGAGCATGCTGGTCATGGGCGTGCTCACGCCGGAGTTCGCCTTCGGTGAGACCGACCTCGTCTTTCCGCTGGCACCGGACCCGAGCTCGAGCCGAGGAAATCACACGCTCAGCACGATGGCCCGGCTGCGCCCGGGCGTTTCGCTCGCCCAGGCGCAGGCGGAGCTCTCCGCGATCGCGCTCCGACTCGCCGAGCAGTATCCGGCGTCGAACGAGGATTGGGGCGTGCGGCTGCTGAGCGCGCAGGACTGGATCGTCGGCCCGGAGTTCACGCGCCGGCTGCTGGTGCTTCAGGGCGCGGTGATCTTCGTCCTCCTCCTGGCCTGCGCCAACGTGGCCAACCTGCTCCTCGCCCGCGCCGTGGCGCGGCAGCGCGAGATCGGCGTGCGAGCCGCACTGGGCGCCGGTCGGGGGCGACTCGTCAGGCAGCTCGTCACCGAGAGCGCCGTGCTCTCGGTGGTGGGAGGTGCCGCGGGTCTCCTGGTGGCCTACGGTGGGGTGGCACTCCTCCGTCGCCTCGATCCGTCGAACATCCCGCGCGTGGACGAGGTGGGCGTGAGCGGCGTGGTGCTCGCGTTCGCCTTCCTGATGGCGCTGGCGACGGGGGTGATCTTCGGGGTGATGCCCGCGCTGCACGCCACCCGTGGCAACCTTCACGACCTGCTCAAGACGGGCATGCGGGTGGCCGGCGGTGCCCAGAGGCTCCGCGGCGCGCTGGTGGTCACGCAGGTGGCGGTGGCGGTGGTGCTCCTGGTCGGTGCCGGCCTGCTGGTGCGCAGCTTCGCGCGTCTCCAGGGCGTGAGCCCCGGATTCGAAGTCGAGCGCGTTCTCACCGGGCGCATCTCCCTCCCGGAAGCCGCCTATCCGAGGGAGCGCATCCCCGAGTTCCAGCGCCAGCTTCTCGAGCGCCTGACGGCGATTCCCGGCGTGGCGGGCGCGGCCACCACGAACATTGCGCCCTTCATCGGAGGGAGCACCGCCATCGACTTCCGCGTCGATGGCGAGCCGGCCGACGCGCCCTTCCGCTCGGCGTCCTGGCGGTCGGTGACGCCGTCGTACTTCCGCACCATGGGCATCCCGCTGCGCGGCGGGCGCGGCGTCGAGGCGCGCGATGACTCGACGGCGGAGAACATCGTCGTCGTCACCGAGTCACTCGCCAGGCGACTCTGGCCCAACCAGAGCGCGCTGGGCAAGCGCCTTCGGCCGGGAGGCAACCCCGGCGCGTGGACCGTGGTCGGCGTGGTGGGCGACATCAGAGACGTGGAGCTCGCCGGCGCCCCGCAAGATGTCCTCTTCCTCTCGTACCAGCAGGTGCCGTGGCGCTCGCTGACGGTCCTGGTCCGCGCCACGGACGATCCGATGGCGGTGGCCGCCGCGGTGCGGAGGGCGATGCGCGCGCTCGATCCGACCATTCCGCTCCGCGACCTGCAGCCGCTCGCCGAGAACGTGCGGACGTCGCTGGCCGTGCCGCGCTTCAGCACGCTCATGCTCTCGCTCTTCGCCGCCATCGCGCTCGGTCTGGCGGCGCTCGGGATCTATGCCGTGATGGCGTTCACGGTGGCGCAGCGGACGCGTGAGATCGGGGTTCGGATCGCGCTCGGCGCGCGTCCGGCGCGCGTGGTGCGGGAGGTGGTACGGGGCGGAGCCGCGCTCACCGTGCTGGGGATCGCGCTCGGCGTCGCCGGCGCGGTGGCGCTCACCAAGGTGCTCTCCGGACTCCTCTTTGGAGTGACGGCGACCGATGCGGCGACCTACGCGGCGGTGGCGCTCATCCTGTCGGCCGTCGCCCTGATCGCCAGCGCGATCCCGGCGAGCCGGGCGGCGCGGGTGGACCCGCTGGTGGCGCTGCGCAGCGAGTGAGCCCTCCTTGACACCTCGGTGGCACCGGGCATACTAGGATTCATGCCGGGAAGCGTGAGAAGGAATCGCGTCATGCTCCGTCGTACGGAATGTCCCCGCGCGACGCGTCGCGGGGCCGGCCGGCGTGCATGGAGCTGATCGACTTCCTCGATTCTCGAATCCACCGCCCGGCCGCCTCTCGCGGCCGGTTTCGTTTTCCGTTCGCGGGGAACGCGAACATTGCGCGATGCCCGCGCGTTGTCCGAACAGAACGCCCCACACCGAGGTAGTCTCATGTCTACCACAGCGACTCCCGCAACCTCCCTCGATCCCGTGACCTCGCGGAAGGGATACGCACGCCCCGACAAGCTGGTGACCACCGACTGGCTGGCGGCCAACCTCGACAATCCCTCGCTGCGGATCATCGAGAGCGACGAGGACGTCCTCCTCTACGACATGGGGCACATCCCCAATGCGCAGAAGGTGGATTGGCACGCGGACCTCAACGATCCGGTGCAGCGCGACTACATCGACCGCGCCGGCTTCGAGGAGCTGCTCCGCTCCAAGGGGATCGACGAGAACACCACCGTGATCTTCTACGGTGACAAGAACAACTGGTGGGCCACCTACGCCCTCTGGGTCTTCCAGCTCTTCGGGTTCGAGAACGCGAAGATCCTCGACGGCGGCCGAATCAAGTGGGAGCAGGAGAAGCGTCCGTTCACGACCGACGTCCCCTCGTTTCCGCGCACGAACTACACGGCGAAGGAGCGCGACGACAAGAGGATCCGTGCCTTCCGCGAGCAGACGCTGGAGCACATGAAGACCCGGAAGCCGATGGTGGACGTGCGCTCGCCTGACGAGTACACGGGAAAGAAGACGCACATGCCCGAGTACCCGCAGGAAGGCGTGCTCCGCGGCGGCCACATCCCGGGGGCCAAGAACGTCCCGTGGGCACGCGCGGCGAACTCGGACGGGAGCTTCAAGACCGCCGATGAGCTGCGCGCGATCTACGAGGGGGAGATCGGTCTCAAGCCGGGTGACGACGTCATCGCCTACTGCCGCATCGGCGAGCGCTCGTCGCACACCTGGTTCGTGCTGACGTATCTGCTCGGATACGACAAGGTGCGGAACTACGACGGCAGCTGGACCGAGTGGGGGAACGCGGTGCGCCTGCCGATCGAGAAGTGACGAATCCCAAGACCGGCGCGTTCGCGGTCCCACCTTCGGGGCCGCGGCCGCCGAATCGGGTTCTGCTGGAATGGCGGGGCGGTGAGCGTTTCGATGCTCACCGCCCCGGCGGTCCATCGATCCACATCGATGGATCGGGGGAGACGGGTCCGGGACCCATGGACACGCTCCTCGGCGCGCTGGTGGCCTGCTCAGCCATCGACGTCACCCAGATCCTCGCCAAGCGACGCACGCCGGTGGAGTCGATGGAGATCGAGGTGATCGGAACGCGGGTCGAGACGACGCCGCGGCGGCTCAGGCACGTCCTGCTCAAGTTCCGGATCGCGGGTGCCGGCATCGAGAGTATCCACGCCGAGCGAGCCGTCGAGCTGGCGATCACGAAATACTGCTCGGTGAAGGACTCGCTGGATCCGGAGTTGCCGGTGGAGTGGGAGGTAGAGCTCGGGGAGTAGGGATCAGGAGGTAGCGATGGCGCAGTGCTGGACACCGGAGACCGGTTCCGACTCCCGAATCCCGAACTCCGAATCCCCATCCGTTCGAATCGACTCCGCAATCGGGAGGACGCCGGCGGTTCGTCTCTGCCGCGTGGTGGAGAAGGACATGGCGGAGGTGTGGGTCAAGATCGAGGGGATGAATCCCGGGGGTTCGATCAAGGATCGCACCGCGCTCGGCATGATCCTCGACGCCGAAGAACGGGGGATTCTCAAGCCCGGCGGAGTCATCGTGGAGCCGACCTCGGGCAACACGGGGATCGGGTTGGCGCAGGTCGCGTCGGCGCGCGGATATCGTCTCATCCTGTGTCTGCCATCGCAGATGAGCGAAGAGCGGAAGCGGACGCTGCTCGCGTACGGCGCCGAGCTCGTCCTCACCGATCCGGAGCGGCGGATGCTGGCGGCGATCGAGGAAGCGGAGCGGATCCGCGACACCACCGGCGCCTGGATGCCGAATCAGTTCTCCAATCCCGCCAACGTCGCCATTCACTATCGCACCACGGCGCCCGAGCTGTGGGATGCGATGGAGGGTCGTGTCGACGCCTTCGTGTACGGATCGGGGACGGGTGGGACGATCAGCGGCGTCGGCCGATTCCTGAAGGAGCGGGACCCGCGCATCCAGGTGATCGCGGTGGAGCCGGCGCGCTCACCGGTGCTGAGCGGTGGACAGCGCGGGCAGCATCAATTCCAGGGAATGGGCCCTGGCTTCGTCCCGGACAACTTCGACCGCGCGGTGGTGGATCGGGTGATGCAAGCGTGGGAGGAGGACGCCTTCCCCATGGCGCGGCGTCTGGCGCGCGAAGAAGGGTTGTTCGTGGGGATGTCGAGCGGCGCGATCGCCTGGGCGACGCTCGCCGTCGCGCGCGAGCTCGGACCCGGGAAGCGCGTGGCGATGATCTCCCCCGACTCCGGCGCTCGCTACTTGAGCACGGCGCTCTATGCGGACGATGAGGGGACGCCGCCGCACGTGACGTACGCGATGATTCCCTAGGTGCGGGGAGCGGGAATCGGGAATCGCGGAGCGCCGGCACACCTGATGACTACCGTCGCCGCCTGCGCTCCCCGCAGGCCGCGCTCCGCGCGGCCGCTTCCCGCTTCCCTCTCCCCGCTCACGGCGTGGCTCCCGCCCCGCGCGGCTTGTTGAACGGCGACAGCGGGAACCACGTCGGCATGCTGTCGGCGTTGGCCATGCGGAGACCGAGGACCGCGCTCACGCCGGCGAGCTCGCGCGGGCCGCGCCAGTCCCAGTCGGTGCGGATCGAGTCGCCGGGCTGGTGGTAGGGGCCGGAAAGCCATGCCTTCGCGCGCTGCCGCCAGGCGGTGTCGGCGGGAGCGCCAAGCAGCATGAGGGCGGGGATGCCGGCCTTGACCATCGCGTAATGGTCGGAGCGGACGAAGATGTTCTCCTCAGGGAACGGATCGGGCGCCAGCTCGTTGCCGGTTTCCTCGGCCACCCGACGGAGAAGCGGACCCAGCGTGGAGTGCTCGGCGCCCCAGCCGATGACGTGCTCGACCGGGCCGTACGTCTCCGTGCCGATCCCATCGAGGTTGATGTCTCCCGCGATCTTGGCGAGCGGCCAGGTGGGGTGCGCCGCCCAGTATTCGGCGCCGAAGAGGCCGTGCTCCTCGCCCGTCACGGCCAGGAAGATCACCGACCGCCGTGGGCGCTGCGGCAACTTCGACATGACTTCCGCCACGGCGGTGATCATCGCGACGCCGAGCGCGTTGTCGGCGGCGCCAGGGTAGAGTCGGCCGTCGGCGCCGGTGCCGAAGGCATCGTAGTGCGCCGTGTACACCACGGCCTGCTCGGCCAACACCGGATCGCTGCCGCGAAGGACGCCCGCCACATTGCTTCCGACCGAGCGGTCGCGCGTGAAGCGCAGCGCGACGGTGGCCGATGGCGCCACCTCGATCGAAGCGCTCTCACCCGCGTCGGCCTTCCGCTTCGATTCGGCGAAGTCCTTGCCCGCGGCCTGCCAGAGCTTTGACGCACCCTCGTTGCTGAGGAAGACAAGCACCGGACCGCTCTGCGGCGCGGTGGTGCCGGGGTCGAGCGTCACGCGCCGGCGAGTGAGGTAGCCGGCGATCGTCTCGTACGTCTGAAGGGGCGTCCCGACGTTGGCCATCAAGACCGCTTTCGCGCCGCCACCGAGGAGCACGGGTATCGCGCGCTGGACGCCCGCGTTCTGCGCCCACAGCGCCGAGTCCATCGCCTCCGGCTTGCCGGCCAGGAGGACGACGATCTTTCCCCTCGGATCCACGCCGGCGAAGTCGTCGCGCTTCAGCGCGGGCGACTTCACACCGTAGGAGACGAAGAGCACCGGGCCGGTGATGTCCAGCGAGTCCGTGCTCGGATTGATGTAGGGGACGAAATCGCTGCCCAGCGCGAGCTGTGCGGCTCCGGCGCGGATTTGCGAGCTCTGGCGCGCCGTGGCGCCGACGAAGCGGATCCCTTGCAGGAAGCTGCCGGAGTCCCCGGCCGGGGCGAGCCCGAAGCCGCGCCAGCGATCGGCGATCCATCGCGCCGCGCGCTCGCCACCGGGTGTGGCGGTCCCCCGCCCCTCCATCTGGCGCGACGAGAGCGTCGAGACGACCGAGCGAAGCGTCTGCTCGCTGATCCCGTCGAACGCGGCACGCTCGGCCGCGGGGAGCGCGCTGGCGCCCGACGTGGTGGCGGGCGCGGGCGCCGAGGTGGTGCTGGCGGACGGCTGCGCGCTCGAGCAGCCGATCAGCGCGAGGACGAGAAGAATCGGGAGGCGGGGCATGCGAGGGTCCATCCGGGATCGGGGAATTCAGAAAGCTATGAGAGGGAGCAGGTGGGAGGGAGGAGGGAGGATAAAGGCTGGGAGCGGGATTGTGACAAGGGCCAGTTTGCCGCAGCGTATCATTCCTCCTCCCTCCTCCCTCCCTCAATGCGCGCAACCCTTTCGCGGCTCGCTGCATCAGAGTTTCGGTGCCAGCGCTACTTCGTGTTCCTCAGCCCCGTGAGCGGGTGGACGATCGCCAGCTAGTTGAGCGCGTGCTCCGTGGGGACGCGCTCGCCGAGCGTGAGCTGTACGAGGCTCATGTCGACCGCATCTACCGCTTGATGCATCGTCTGGCTGGGGATGAAGACCTGGCGCAGGACTGCACGCAGGAGGCGTTCATTCGGGCGTTCGAGCGGCTGGACACCTTTCGCGGCGAGTCGAGCCTGTCCACCTGGCTGCACTCGATCGCGGTGTCGGTGGCGCTGAACGCGCTGCGGAAGGTGAAGCGGATCGACAGCCGCCACGTGACGCTGGATGGGACGTTCGACGTGGGCGCGCGCGATCGCGGCGCGGAGCCGGACCTCAAGATGCGGCTCAGGAGCGCGATCGATGCGCTGCCGGAGGGATACCGAGTGGTGTTCGTGATGCACGACGTGGAGGGGTACACGCACGAGGAGATCGGCGCCGCGCTCGGGGTGCAGGTGGGGACCTCGAAGGCGCAGCTGCACCGGGCGCGCGCCAAGCTCCGGGACGCGTTGAAGGATTTCGCGGGAGAATGGGTGTCATGAGCGACGACAAGCTGGATCGGTTCATCGACGAGGCGGCGAAGGAGTACAATCGCCCGAGTGCTCGAGTGCCGCGCGAGGAGATGTGGGCGCGGATCGAGCGCGAGCGTCGCCGGCCGCGAGAGCCGGGCGAGAGTCCGGCGGCGACGCCGAT
>DATFFZ010000239.1:0-30387 GCA_035249845.1 Gemmatimonadaceae bacterium | reverse complement strand
TGCGCGATGCCGCGCCGCTCCTGCTCGCCAGCGCGGCGCGCCTCCACGCCGCACGACGGGACAGGACGCGCGCGGTCGCGCTCTGGCGGCAGATCGTCGAGTCGCACGCCGATTCGCCGGAAGCGCCCGAAGCGGAGCTCGAGTGGGCGCGCGCCCTGCGCCGTGCCGGAGAGCTGGCGGCGGCGATCGGCAAGCTGGAGCACCTCATTCTGACGTATCCGCAGAGCGCGCTGGTGCCGCAGGCGCGACGAGAGCTGGAGCTGGCGCGCGCGGGGGTGCCCGCATCGTGAGGCGAGTGGTCTTCGCCGCGCTCCTGGCGCTTCTCCCGTCGCTGGCCCATGCGCAGTTCCTCCTCGTCCCCATGGACGATGAGCAGCAGAACCACCTCAAGGCGTACGGTCTCACCTATACGGCGCTCAAGGACGGCGCCAAAGCGGAGTGGTTCCTCAACTACCGGGGCGGATCGTTCCTGCTTCCCGATACGCCCGAGATGCGTCGGCGCGCCGGCCTCGATGGCGTGACGGTGCAGCCGCTCGACGGCGCGTCGCTGGCCGCCGTGCGCTCGGAGATCGCGTCGGCCAACATGGAGTCGGTGCCGCTGGAGAAGGCGCCGCGCATCGCGGTGTACACGCCGCCGCAGGCGCCCCCCTGGGACGATGCCGTGACGCTGGCGCTCAAGTATGCGGGGATCGAGTTCGCCACGGTGTGGGATGACGAGGTCATCGGCGGCAAGCTGAGCGAGTACGACTGGCTGCACCTGCACCACGAGGACTTCACCGGTCAGTTCAACAAGTTCCACATCTCCTTCCGCGGCGCGCCCTGGTACGTGGAGCTGGTGCAGTGGAACGAGGGCGCCGCATCGCGACTCGGCTTCCCCAACGTGCCCGCGCTCAAGAAGGCGGTGGCCGAGCGCATCCGCCGCTACGTGGAGAACGGCGGCTTCCTCTTCGCCATGTGCGGGGCCACGGAGACGCTGGAGCTGGCGGTGGCCGGACACGACGTGGACATCGCCGGCCAGTTCGCCGACGGCACGCCCATGGAGGCGAGCGCCGACACGCGCATGGACTGGTCGCGCGCCTTCGCCGCGCGCGACGCGCGGTTGGAGACGACGCCGTTCATCAATTCGATGAGCGACATCGACGGTCACCAGGTGAACGTGCCGGGACGCCGCCAACCGCTCGGCACCTTCACACTGTTCAGCTTCAGCGCCAAGTTCGACCCGGTGGCCACCATGCTCACGCAGGACCATCGCGCGGTGATCGCCGACTACTACGGCGTCACCACCAGCTTCACCCGGCGCACGCTCAAGCCGGGCGTGACGATCCTGGCCGAGGAGCCCGGCGCGCCGTGGGTGAAGTACATTCACGGGGATTACGGGAAAGGGAGCTTCACCTTCCTCGGCGGGCACGACCCGGAAGACCCGCAGCACAGCATCGGCAATCCGCCCACCGACCTCTCGCTCCATCCCAACTCGCCGGGATATCGCTTGATCCTGAACAACGTGCTGTTTCCGGCGGCCAAGAAGAAGCCGCTCAAGACGTGAAAACGACATCGGGACTCGGCACTCGGGACTCGGCGCTCGGCCTTGGCGGTGAGATCTCCACCGGTCGCCGAGTCCCGATGACCGATGGCCGAGTCCCGATGCCCGCGTCTCTCCTCAGCCGAGCGGCGGCCCGTGCCGCGCGCGCCGCCATCACTCTGGCCGGCGGGCGAGAGGTGTGCTTCGTGGCGGCGCTCGATGACGACGGGGTCGTGCAGAGGGTGCGGGTGGTGGCGCGCGGGGATGTGCGGAGCGTGCTGGCGCTGCCGGGGGTGGCCGAGCGCGGGGAGATGCTGCTGCACAACCATCCCTCCGGAGAGCTCGAGCCATCGGACGCCGATCTCGAGGTGGCGGCGCGGCTGCACGACGGCGGGGTCGGCTTCGGCATCATCGACAACGATGCGCGCGAGCTGTACGTGGTGGTGGAGGTGCCGCGCGACAGGACGCGGAGCGCCATCGATCCGGCCGATGTCGAAGCGACGCTGGGGCCGGGGGGACCCGTCTCGCGCACCCTCCCCCGCTACGAGGACCGGCCCAGCCAGCGCGCCATGGCGGCCGCCGTCGTCAGGCGCTACAACGACGGCGGGATCGCGTTGCTCGAGGCGGGGACGGGGGTCGGCAAGTCGTTAGGCTATCTGGTGCCGGCGCTGCGATGGGCGGCCGCCAACGGCGAGCGCACGATCGTCTCCACCAACACCATCAATCTCCAGGAGCAGCTGGTCGGGAAGGACCTCCCGTTCCTGGCCGAGACGCTGGACGATCAGCCGGTGCGCTTCGCGCTGCTCAAGGGGTGGCGCAACTACGTCTGCCTCCAGCGGCTGGAGCACGCCAGCGGATCGGCGGGGGGGCTGTTCGACGATGGCGTGGCGGCGGAGATCGACGGGCTCAGGACGTGGGCGGCGCGCACCACCGATGGCTCGCTCAGCGATCTCCCCACGCCGCCGCGCCCCGAGGCGTGGGATGAGGTGGCCGCCGAGGCCGACCTCTGCGGGCGGCTCAAGTGCCCGCACTTCGACAAGTGCTTCGTGTTCAGGGCCAGAAAAGTGGCGGCGCAGGCGGACGTCATCGTGGTCAACCATCATCTGCTGCTGTCGGATCTGGCGGTGAGGCGCGTGCAGCAGAACTGGGGAGACGCCGCCGTGCTCCCCGCCTATCGGCGCCTGGTGATCGACGAAGGGCATCATCTCGAGGAAGCGGCCGCGGCGCACCTCGGCTCCAGCGTCACCAGGCGCGGACTCCAGCGGCTGCTCTCCCGTCTGGATCGGCGGGGAGGGAAGGGGCTCCTCAACGCACTGGTGCTCAGGCTGTCGTCGCAGCGCGATCTCATGAGCACTGCCAGCCTCGATCTGGTGCAGTCGCGACTCACGCCGGCGGTGAACGCGGCGCGCGACAAGGGCGCGCTCGTCTTCGACCTCCTGGACACGATGATGCAGGAGTCGGGGGAGCTGGTGCTGCGGCTCACCGACGACTTCACCTCGCACCCGGTCTGGCGCGCGGGGCTCAGCGCGGCGCTCGACGACTTGTTAGGCGAGATCGAGATGCTGCACGAGGGGCTGCGGCTCGTTCGCGAGCGCATGGAGACGGACGAAGAGCGCCGCGACGCGGTGGCGCCGCTCCTGGGCGAGATTCGCGGCGTGGCTCGCCGGCTGGAGGGGATCGGCGACGGGCTGGTGCGGGCGCTGCGTCCGGCGCCGGAGGCGGGTGCCAGCGTGCGGTGGATCGAGGTGCGCGGGCGCGAGCGAAACGTGGCCGCCACTTCGGTGCCGCTCGACATCGCGCCCATCCTCCGCGAGGACCTCTGGCATCGCGTCGACAGCGCGGTGGTGACCTCGGCCACGCTGGCGACCGACGAGCGCTTCCGTTTCCTGGCGGAGCGGCTGGGGCTCGATGAGTCCGCGCTGGAGCCGGACACGAAGATCTTCCCCTCGCCCTTCGACTATCCGCGCCAGGCGATCCTGGCGATCCCCACCGACCTGCCGACGCCTAACGCGGACGGGCCGGCCCACTTCGCGGGCGTGGTGCGGATCGTGCTCGAGCTGGCCGAGGCGTCCGACGGAGGCCTGTTCGTGCTCTTCACCAGCCATCGCGACGTGCGCGGGACGGCGGCCGAGCTGCGCGCGCGCGGCGCCGACCGGCGGTGGCCGCTGCTGGTGCACGGCGAGGACGGGCGCGACCTGCTGCTCCGCCGCTTCCGCGAGTCGGGGCGGGCGGTGTTGTTAGGCACGGCGTCGTTCTGGGAGGGTGTCGACGTGGCCGGGGAGGCGCTGCGGGGGCTGGTGCTGGCCAAGCTGCCGTTTCGGGTGCCCACCGAGCCGCTCACCGCCGCGCACTGCGAGGCCATCGTGGCCCGTGGCGGCGATGCCTTCGCGGAGTACATGCTCCCGCACGCCGCGCTCCGCCTCAAGCAGGGCTTCGGGCGGTTGATTCGCTCGCGCACCGACCGCGGCGTCATCGTCCTGTGCGATGCGCGCGTCGTGCAGAAGAGCTACGGGCGCACGCTCCTGCGCGCGCTGCCCCCGGCGCGGCGGCTGGTGGCGCCGTGGGAGGAGCTGAGCGCCGAAGTGCGCGCCTTCTACGCGCGAGCCGGGGGGTGAAGCGCCCGGGGAAGATCATCTGCGTGGGTCGCAACTACCGCGAGCACGCGCGCGAGATGGGAAACGAAGTCCCCGCCCAACCGTTGATCTTCATGAAGCCGCCGTCGAGCGTGATCGGCGACGGTGAGGCGATCGTCATCCCCCGCGCCTCCTCGCGGGTGGAGCACGAGGGGGAGATCGGCGTGGTGCTCGGGAGGTCGCTGCGCCGTGGGGACGAGCGCGCGGCGCGCGAGGCGGTGGCCGGGGTGGTGGCGATGAACGACGTCACGGCGCGCGATCTCCAGAAAACGGACGGTCAATGGACGCGTGCCAAGGGATTCGATACCTTCTGCCCGGTAGCCGCCGACGTCGTTCCCGTCGGCGATCTCCAGGCGCTGTGCGTAATCACGCGGGTGAACGGCGCGGAGCGTCAGCGCGGGCGAGCCGCCGACATGGCCTTTCCGATCCCCACGCTGCTCGCCTGGATCTCGGCGGTGATGACGCTCGAGCCCGGCGACCTCGTCGCAACCGGCACACCGGCCGGCGTCGGCCCACTCGTCCCAGGCGACGTGGTCGAGGTCGAGATCGAGGGGCTGAGCCGGGTCAGAAATCCCGTCACGATGGAAGGGTGATGCCGCAGCTCTCCGCACGCTTTCGTACGCTCCCCGAGTACCCGCTGGCGGCGATCCCCGCGCGCAAGCGCGAGCTGCTGGCGCGCGGCGTGGACGTCATCGACCTCGGTGCCGGCGACGCGGACCTGGCGCCACCCGAGGCCGCGGTGGAGGCTCTGTCGCGCGCCGCGCGCGACCCGATGATGAGCCGATACGGATTCGGCTTGGGTCTCCCCGCCTATCGAGAGGCGATCGCGGCGTGGATGCACCGCCGTTTCGCTCAGACGTTCGATCCGTTCGACGAGATCGTGCCACTCATCGGCTCGAAGGAGGGAATCGCGCACCTCGCGCTCGCGTATCTGCAGAGCGGCGATTACGGCATCCTCCCCGAACCAGGGTATCTCGCCTACCTCGGGGGCACGCTCCTCGCGGACGCTACGCCGTATCGTTATGCGCTCCGTCCGCGCACCAACTTTCTTCTGGAAGTGGACGAGGTCCCGGCGGAGGTGCTGCTGCGAACGAAGCTGCTCTACCTGAACTATCCCAACAATCCGACGTCGGCCGTGGCGCCGCGCGATTATCTTGCGAGGGTGGTGGAGCGGTGCCGGGAACTCGACATCCTGCTGGTGTATGACAACGCGTATTCGGAGCTGACCTTCGACGGGTACCGGGCCCCCAGCATCTTCGAGATCGACGGCGCGCGCGAGGTGGCGATCGAGTTCCACTCCCTGTCCAAGACGTACAACATGACGGGCTGGCGGTGCGGGTGGGCGGTGGCGCGACCCGAGATCGCGAGCACGCTCGCAAAGGTCAAGTCGTTCGTCGATACAGGAGCGTTCATGGCGGTGCAGGCAGCGGGGATCGCGGCACTCGAGAGCTGGGACAGCTTCGTCCCACGGAACGTCGGCGTGTTCCGCGAGCGGCGCGACGCCGCCGTCGAGGCCTTCCGCGCCGCCGGATTCTCGTGTGACGCGCCGCGCGCCACGATGTACCTCTGGATCGCGCTCCCCGACGGGGTACCGAGCGCGGCGTTCGCCGAGCGGCTCCTCTCCGAGGAGGGCGTGGTGGTGCTCCCGGGGAGCGCCTTCGGTGCGGGCGGCGAAGGGTTCGTCCGTGTCTCGTTCATCACGTCGCCGGCGCGCATCGCGGACGCCGCATCGCGCGCGGGGCGCGTTCTGGCGTCCTTTGGGGCCGAGGTCGCGTGAACCCCTTCCACCGACGCGAGCGCTCGCGGGGCGCGTATCTGGCCTCGATCGCCGTCCACATCGTGGTCGGCGCCGCGCTGCTCTGGGTGCTGTCCATCCCGCTCCCGCTCGACGACTTCTTTTCGCGTCAGCGCGACGTGTCGCTGCCCATCGAGCGGATCAGCTTCATCCAGGTTCCGAATACCGGTGAGAACACGCCGGGGCGGAGCGGTGGCGACAACCGCCCGGTGCGCGCCACGCCGCCGGCGCCGATCATCGCCCCGTCGGAGATCCCTTCGTCGATCGCGCCGGCGCCCACCGAGGTGCCGCCGCAATCGGGAAGCGGCCCCGTGGTCGGGCGCGGCGGTTCGCTGGAGGGTATTACACCGTCATACACGGACCCGCGACTCTGGCACCCCGACGCCAACGTCGTGACCGCCCCCCGCACGCTCGAGCGCGATCTCGACAGCCTGCTGGCCACCGCCGCCAAGAACAAGGCCGACTCGCTGGCGATCCTCGCCGAGCAGGCGCGTCGCGGTACCGATTGGACGTTCCAGAAGGGGGGCAAGAAGTACGGGCTCGACGGCAAGAACATCTACGTCGCCAACCTGAAGATCCCGGCCGCGCTGCTGGCGCTCCTGCCGATCAACCAGCAAGCGAATCCGCAGTCGCTCGAGCGCGCTCGCTCCCTGGCCGCCATGAACGCCGACATCGCCTTCCACGCGCAGCGCGCGATGAACGAAGAGGAGTTCCAGAGCGCGGTGAAGCGGATCCGGGAGCGGAAGGAGAAGGAGCGCCGGGAGAAGCAGATCGCGGGGGACGATGGGGTGGAGAAGGGGACACAGTAGCGGGGAGCGGGGAGCGGGAAGCGGGGAGCGAGACAGCAAACGAAAGGCGCCGGTCGGTGGGTCCGACCGGCGCCTTTCCTTGTGTTCAATCGCTCCCCGCTTCCCGCTCCCCGCTTCCCGCTCCGTCAATCCTCTCCCACCTCCACCTCCGCCTCCTGCGTCTCCTGGAACGGCCGGAAGACGCCGCACACCGGGCCGATGATCGAGAAGTCGTCGCCGGGGCGGATGGTGATGTCGCGCTCGGCGGGATTGGCGGCCTCGAGCACCACCTCGCCATCCATCCGCTTGATCGTCTTCACCGTGGCGCCGTCGCCCACGCGGGCGGCGACGAGGGTGCCCTCGCGCACCTCGGCGCGCGGCTGAACCAGCACGTAATCGCCGTCGAAGATGCCGCGGCCGATCATGGAATCGCCCTTCACCCGGAAGAAGAACACGTTCTCGCTCGGAACGAAGCGACGATCCATGGTGATGAAGCCTTGGCGATTTTCGGGGAGGAGCATTGGCTCGCCCGCGGCGATCTTCCCGTAGTACGGAACCGGCTGAATTCTGCGCGACGTCTGATAGCCGAGCAGCCGAACGCCCCGGGAGCGCGATGGGTCACGCTCGATGTAGCCCTTCTTCGCCAGCGACTGGAGCAGCTCGGAGACCGTCTTCGTCGACTTGATCTTGAAGCGCCGGCCGATCTCGCGAACGCTCGGTTGGTACGTGTTCTGGGAGAGAAAGTCGAGCAGGTAGTTGTAAACCTTGCGCTCGATGTGCGTCAGTGGGTCCGGCATCGCGGTCCCCCCTCGACCTATGGGGAATGGGTCGTCTCTGGGACAACCCGTACAGCGGCTTGCGAGCACAAATTAGCGCGAAGTGACGAAAATGGTCAACTGTTTGCGCCATTCCCAAGGTAACGAATCGCCTGGTCGAGCCGCTCCAGGGCCCGCTCGCGCCCCATCGCCACCAGGACGTCGAAGATCCCCGGGCTCACGGTCATCCCCGTCAACGCCACCCTGAGGGGCTGAAAGAGCTTCCCCGCCGCCACCCCGCGCGCCTCCGCCAACGTGCGCAGCGACGCCTCCATCGCCTCCGGCGACCAGCTTTCCACCGCGGAGAGCCGCTCGCGCACCTCGCGCAAGGTGGTGGCCGAGGCGGTCGCGTCCTTCCACTGCGTGCTCACCGCCTCGGCGTCGTAGGCGATGGTCGGGGCGAAGTAGGGGACTGCCTGACGAACGATGTCGTGCACCGTCCGGGCGCGCACCTTGAGCAGGTCGATGAGCGACAGATACCACTCGCCGCGCGCCGCCAGCTCCTCCGGCGTGGCCAGGCCGGCCGCCACCAGGTCGTGCGTCACCACCGGCTCCAGCGACGCCGCGCTCAGACGGCTCAGATGCTGGCCGTTCATCCACTCCAGCTTCTTGGGGTCGAAGATGGCGGCCTTCTTCTGGAGCCCCTCGAGGGAGAAGAGCTCCACCATCTCCTCCAGCGACATCACCTCGCGATCGCCACCGGGCGACCAGCCGAGCAGCGCCAGAAAGTTGACCATCGCCTGCGGGAGGATCCCCTCCTTCCGGTAGTCCGCCACCGCCGTGGCTCCGTGCCGCTTGCTGAGCTTCTTCCCGTCGAGCCCGTGGATCATGGGAACGTGCGCGAAGTCCGGCGTGTCGTGCCCGAGCGCGCGGTAGAGCATGATCTGCTTGGGCGTGTTGGAGATGTGATCGTCACCACGCATCACCATGGTGATGCGCATGTCGATGTCGTCCGACACCACCGCCATGTTGTAGATCGGCGTCCCGTCGGATCGGAGGATGACGAAATCCTCGATGTCCTTGTTGGGGAAGGCGATCCGGTCGTGGACCACGTCATCCCACTCGGTGGTCCCCTCGGGGACGCGAAAGCGAATGACGTGCGGCATCGCCGCCGCCACGCGCCGCTCCACCTCCGCGCTCGGCAAGCGGTCGCAGCGCCGATCGTACTTGAAGCTCTCCTTTCTCGCCTCGGCGGCGCGCCGCATCTCGTCCAGCTCGGCCGGGGTGCAGAAGCAGCGATACGCGGCGCCGATCTCCAGCATGCGGTGCGCATCGCGCCGATGCCGCTCCAGCCCCTGCGCCTGGTACACGACCTCCTCGTCCCAATCCAGGCCGAGCCACCGCAGCCCCTCGAAGATCGCCCTGGTGCTCTCCTCGGTGCTCCGCGCCTTGTCGGTGTCCTCGATGCGAAGGAGCATCGCACCGCCGTACTTCCGCGCATAGAGCCAGTTGAACAGCGCCGTCCGCGCCCCGCCGACGTGCAGGTAGCCGGTGGGAGAGGGAGCGAAGCGGACGCGTGGGTTGCCTGGCATGATGTCTAGCGTGACGAGTGAAACTGCATCGGGACTCGGCCATCGGCCATCGGAACTCGGCCATCGGCCATCGGGACTCGGCTGTGGGGGCGAGATCACGACCGGTCGCCGAGTCCCGAGTCCCGATGGCCGAGTCCCGATGAAGAACGCCCACCTTTCGGCGGGCGGCGGAGTCACGGAGTGGGAGGGATTCGAACCCTCGATAGGGCTTTACAACCCTATAACGGTTTAGCAAACCGCCGCCTTCAGCCTCTCGGCCACCACTCCAACGATCGCAGCGGCCGAAGGTGGAACCGCTGGAGATGTGCGTCAATCAACAAATATAGCGGGCGCCGGCGAGGGCAGTCAACGAACGCGCGTCGAAACTTCCGACGCTGCTCGGGAGTAAGGATGACAAAGGAGGTGCCATGTTCGGACTCATCGTGCTGGCCGTGCAGATCGCGCTCATCGTCGCGGCCTTCGTTGGAGCGCGGAGCTTCGTGCGCGACCGGCTTCGCTACGTGGACAAGGTACAGAACAAGCTCACGCCCTGGATCGTCGGCGGGGTGGCGGCGCTGGTGGCGCTTCCGGTGACGTGGCTGCTGCCGCTGGTCGGCACCTGGACCGCGGTCGCCTTTGGCGCCGGTGTGGGCGCGGGCGTGGCGTCGGGCGCGCGTGAGATTCGCCGCGGCACGCCCTACGAGCTGCCCTCGGGGAGCTGACCGCTCAGCTCGACGGGAGATCCTCGCGCACGACGCCGGGGAAGGTGAGAATGAAGTCGGGGCCGTAGGCGAGCGAGGGCGTTTGGAATCCCACGGGCGCCAGTCCTTCGAGTGCTCGCCGCGCGATCGCGACGGCGGTGAGCGCCGTGAGCGTGTAGCTCTCCGGACCGCGTAGCCTCGCCACGGCGCGGTGGCCGCCCTCGTCGGTCGCCTCCGCCCAGAGCAGGCTCTCCCCGCGCCTCCGCCTCTCCGCGGAGGGACCGGGCTCGCCGCGCCGTACGAGTCGCACCAGCGCGCGCCGCACCGCCGGCTGCGCCACCAGCCATCGGAGGTGCCGCACCGCGCGCATGGCGCGAATGCGCTTCATGGGCGCCGACGCGTACACCTCCACGTTCGGGATCCCCGTGCTGTGGAAGGCGGTGGACACGTCGCCCCACGGGATGGTCACCGCCAGCGCGGGCCCGCGCCCGAAGTCGATGGTGCGCGTCTTCCACGCCGCGGGCACTCGCGTCAGGCGACCCTCCCGCCTGACGAGTCCACCGCGGTGGAGGTTCTCCACCATGGTGGTGAGGGTGCCGCGGGAGATGCCGCCGGCGGCGCGGAAGGCCAGCGTGAGGTGGGTAGCCGACGGCAGCCGCCGCGCGACGTGCGCGGCCAGACAATCGGACGGCACCACGTCGAATCCGCCGCCGGGGAGCAGCATGACGGCCGCCTTTTTCGCCTCCGCGTCACGCGCGGCCAGCGCCTCGAACACCTCCACCTCGCCGGCGATGTCCACGTAGTGGGTGCGCGTCGTCAGGCAGGCGTCGGCCATGGGGCGCGACGTCCGCGCGAAAGGCCCCGCGCAGTGCAGCACCACCCGCGCATCGCGAAGCAGCGCCTCCAGGGCGTCACGCTCCTCGAGATGCACCGGCTGCCACTCGAGTCCGAGCGGCTCCGCTTGCTCGCGGAGCGCGCCGGCGTCGCGGCCGGCGAGGAGCGGACGGTACCCCTGCGCCAGTGCCTGCTCGACGATGAGGCGTCCGGTGTACCCGTAGGATCCGTAGATGACGAGCGGCGGCGTCACCGGCGGGGGGAAGGGAGCGGGTTGGGCAAACGGGTACGCATCGTGACGGCTGGGACGGTGGTGCGCCGAATGATGCGGTGCGGCACCGCGGCCGGCTAGCGCCACGGCGGCGACGTTGACGCCGCGTTCCAGGCGGTCTACTCTTGATCGCTCGCAAGTTGCCGCCTCTCCCGACGCCGGGAGCCGCACATGCGGATGTCGCGTCGCGTCGTCGTGACGTTGATCGGCGCAGTCGTCGGTGCCGCCGGCCTGGCCGTCGCGGCCACGCTGGGCGCGCGCGACCGTCTCTGGCAGCCTGCCCGCCACGAGTTCCGCGCCAGCTGCGACAGCGGGTGCGACTCGATCGGCAGCGTCATCATCGAGCCCCACGGCAAGGTCGTGGTGTACGCGCAGCCGCGCGTCGATGACGACATCACGCAGTGGGCGGGCTGTCTCGATCAGGTGCTGCGCTGCATGGCGGACACGCTGTCGCGTGCCTGCGTCGAGCGCTCCTCCTGCCCGACGTCCTGCAAGGCGCGCTACGCCGCGGCCACGCGCGCGACCACCGACTCCCTGGCGCTGCTCACCGTGTTCGAGAGCGTCTTCGTGGGCGACAGCGCCTATTGTCGCCCCCGATGAGCGACCTGCTCCGCGCGTTGCGCGGCACGCACCGGCTGGTCGTCCTCTTCGTCCTGCTCGGCGTGGGGGCGTCGCTGGCACCGTCGGTGGCGGCGTGGGACACCAACGACAGCGCCGGATGGGAGTCGCTCTACATCGGCGGGAGCGTGGAGCTCGACCCGCCTAACGAGCACAGCTACATCTCGGTGTTGGCGGCGCGGCAGCTGGGGATCGAGCATCTGCTCGGGAACACGGGGAGCGCCGTGATCCAGGTGGTCGATCTCAACGCCACGCTCTTCAGGCCATCGCTTCGCGGGATGGCGCGGCCCGGTGACGATCCGAAGACGCCGCTCGAGGAGCGCAACGTGCCGACGCCCACCCACTTCGCGGGGCTGCCGGACTACAGCTACACCATGTACGACTGGATCAACAAGAACTCGATCTGTCCGGTGCTCCCCGCGCGCGCGACGAACCGCGACGTGTGCCACGTCTTCGCCGGATGGATGGGCGCGTTCAACGCCAATCACTTCGGAAGCCAGTCGGCGGCCATGTACCAGCGCTACCACGCCATCGCGCTCGGGCTGGCGCGGCGTGCCGCGCGGGTGCGTCAGGCGGTGGCGGCCTCGGGGGTGGCCGAGGAGCTGGCTTCGCACGATTCCGCCTTGAGGGAGATGGAGATCGAGGCGCTGGCGTTCGAGAACATCGGGCTCCACTTCCTCCAGGATCGTTGGGCCGTGGGCCACATGTGGGAACGGTGGAACGGCACCGACTTCTCGCAGATGAGCCGCTCCTTCGGGATGAACTTCCTGGTGGGCGCCCTGTCGGGTCTGGTGCACGGCTCCGAGTCGGTCACCCGGCCGTATGCGACCATCGGAGACACGATCGTTGGCCCGAGCACGGCGCTCCATCTGCTCGCCCAGGACCCGCTCAGCTCGCCCGCCAAGCGCCCCGATCCGTTCAACCCGCAGGGCATCGAGCCGGCGCGCTGGACGGACGCGGTCGGCGCCGCCGATCCCCAACGCGGCGTGGGCGACTGGCGGTTGGGCGACATGTTGTCAGGCAGCTACGCCGGATTTCCGCTCGACGTGCAAACGCAACGGACCCGAATGCTCGACTGCGTCGCCGCCGGGATGGCCGACGTCATCCAGGCGTTCGGACCCGGTCCCTCCGGCGCCGGCTTCGGGCAGCACGGATTCACGCTGCCGGCGCGCCTTCCGTCACTCGGAGAACATTGCTGGGATGCCTGGGCCACGGACGACGCCATCGAGAAGGCGCTCTTCTCCGACGACTGGGTGCGCTGGGCCACCACCGAGTTCGCCGACGACTGGAAGCTCGCCGATGCCGTCAACATGGCGCCCGATTTCACCGTGATGGACCTCGACATCCCCTTCCAGGAGGTCTATCGGGCGTATCGGACCAACGTCGCCATCATTGGTGCCAGGGTGCGGATTCAGCAGCTCAAGAACGCGCGCAATCCCACGGGTTACAAGTCGACCGTGTTGGCGCGCGGCGGGCTCGGCACGCTCGTTCTCGACAAAGGGCTTCAGCCGGGCAACGCGTATGGCGTGGCGGCGTGGGTCGAGCCCGTGGACCTCGCGACGCTCCCCGAGCTCGACGCGCGCACCGGCGCCGACCGGCGCGCGCTCTTCGGATTCTTCAGCCGCTCGCACATAGATCACTGGGCGCGCTCCGCCGACAGCATCTTCCCGTCTGTCCGTGGCGCGAGCGATCCCACGAAACGCGCGGCGTGCCTCTACCTCGCCGGCATGATGTATCAGGGCACGTCGCCCGGCTACGACGGACCGCAGCGCGAGTACCGCGCGACGCCGAGCAGACGCGAGCTTCGGTCGTTGGCCACCATCATGGGCGTGGATGAGGAGATCGACCGCGACGACGTGCCCATCGTCCTCGAGCCCGGCTACGTCGGCGGGAACGAACGCGGCGAGCAGCAGCCATTCGCGCTGCGCGATGGCGTCCCGCAGACGATTCACAACTGGTGCGATGCTCCGCCGCTCCTGCACCTCCGCCGCGAGAGCTCGGGCGTCATGAACGGCGAGGATCTGGTGGCGGTGGCGACGGCCGGCGACGAGATCACCCTCACCGGCCTCCGGCTCGGCGAGGATCAAGGGCAGCTTCTGTTGCGCGGACGGGACGCGGAGGAGGTGGTCGCGCGCGCGTCGGGGTGGAGCGACCGGGAGATACGGCTCCGGCTCCCCGAAAGCGAGCTCCAGCCGGGAGACTACCGCGTCCGTGTCCGGCGCGCCGACGGCCGGGAGAGCGTGGGCCGCTTCGTGCTGCGCCTCATCGATCGTCAGGCAGCGACGCGGCTGGCCAGCTGGGACGCCGCCGCCATCGCGGCTGAGAGCTCCGCCGTCTGTCGCCTCGAGCGCGACTACCGACTCCAGCAATCGGTGGACGAGGCGACGTACCGGTCGGAGCTCGACCAGAAAGAGCGCGAGCTCGGATGGCGGCGCGGGTGGATGACAGGCGCCGATGCGCGAGTCAAGACGGCGCGCGACTCGCTCGACCGCCTCACGGGGCTCCGGGCGCGACTGCAGCGGCGGATCGAGGTGACGACCCAGGCCTTCGCCGACGCCGACACGCGCTTTCGCCGGCGCGAGCAGCGTCTGGATCGCCGCATCGAGCAGAAGAAGCAGGTCGTCGCCTATCTCGAGCGCGACACCGATGCGCGCGCCGTGAGACTTCGCGACGTGGCGGCGCGCGAGCTGGTGGAGATGGAGGCCGAGCTGGCGCGCCGCCGTGCACGGTCGCAGGAACAAGGCGAGGTTGACGCCTTCGCCGGCGGCGTGATGCGGCAGAGCCTGAAGGAGAATCGCCAGCAGCTGGAGGAGCTGCGCTGGGAGATCGAGCGCGCCAAGACGGAGCTCGGCTTCGCGCTCGACGCCAGGCGACGTCTGGACGACGACATCGCCGATCGGCAGGCGGCCATCGATCGCTACAAGGAGGCGGCGCCCGCGTTTCTGCGGCGCGTACCGCCGCCGTGGGTCACGCGGGTCGATGCCGGGAAATATCGCGCGGCGTGGGTAACGGAGGAGGCGGAGCTGGAGCGCTACGATCGCGCCATCGAGCTGACCGACCGCCTGATTCGCGACCAGCGTCATCTCATTCGCGGGATCGAGTGGGACATCGGGCGCGCCGAGCAGGCGCTGCTCGACTCCGATCAGCGGTGGCAGTACCTGTGGCATCGGTACGAGGGGCGGATCCAGCTGGAGGCGTACGCCAACATCGGACTGGAGCTGGCCGACAGCTACGAGAACATCTTCGGCGCGAAGTCTCCGAGGGCGGCGGCGCGCGCGAACCCGCTCGCGCTGGCGGGCTCGGTGGTGGTCGAAGCGGCGTTCCGGATAGCGGACGCCCGGTGGGGAGAGCCGCCGTCGTTCGACGATCCGAAGCTGGGGCGCGAGATGCTCGAGCGTCGTCAGGCAGCAGCCGGCAATCCGGCGGCGGAGGCGGCGGCGTACTATCGGCTGAGCCCCACGGCACACCTCTGGACGGGGAGCACACAACCGGCGGCGAGCACCACCGAGCTGGATGCGCGAGCGTACCCGTCGTTCGGGTCGCGCGTCGCGGGCGAGCTGTCGAAGCCCAAGGAGCACTTCAAGTCGCAGCTCCAGAGCGCGATCGAGGTCTGGTCCGAGAGTCCCATACGCTCGGAGCTCCAGCGCGGCGGCTACTGGTCGCGCGTCGTGCTGGGCGCGCGCGGTATCCGCGACGCCATTCCGGCGGACGATCCGATGCGACAGGCGGCGTCGCTGCTCTACGCCTCGGCGGGATATCAGCGGGAGCTCGCCGGATCGAGCCTCAGGCGCATGTTCTCGGCCGACGTCATCAAGTCCGAGCTGCGACGCCTGTCGGCGCAGGGATTCGTGAGCCTCGGCAAGGACGTCGGGAAGACCGCGTTCAAGGAGAGCATCAAGGGGATGATCCAGGAGGAGAAGCTGGACGCCTTCCTGGACGTCTTCGCCGAGGAGCTGGCCTACTTCGCGTTCCGCCGGGAATATTCGTTCCTCGCCGCGCAGCGCCAGCGAGAGCTGCTCGACGTCGAGCTGCTGGGCCAGATCCGCGCCGAGCTGGTGGCGAAGCGCGACCGGGTGCTGCCGGGGCGTTTGCTCCGCATAGCGACCAACGACATCTTCGCGGCCGGCCGTCACGAGCTGACCGTGGAATTCAGCGAGCCGGTGGAGAACGTGCAGGTCGCGATCGAGAGCGCGACCGTGGACAGCGTGGCGATGTCCGCGGACGGAAGGATCGCGCGCGTCCCGTTCACGTTCGCGTTCGACGCGGCGCCGCCCGCGACCCAGGCCGCGGTGTCGATCGCGGCGACGGCGCCTCGCACACGAAAGGTCCTCGACGGCGACCCGCACAGCATCGCCTGCTATCACGCCGATCAGGGATGGCGTCGCTACGAGCAGGTGCAGGACGTCACGCATCGGCTGCGGATCGCGCCGCTGGCCGACGGGCTGTCGCTCGTGCTGTTGATCGACGCGTCCGGGAGCATGAACGACCCACTCCCGTCGGGCGTGCAGCGGCTGGCGGCCGTGAAGTCGACCATGCGTCGCTGGTTCGTGTCGCGCCCGCTTCCCGACAAATCGGAGCTCGCGGTGTGGGCCATCTCCGGTGGATCGCCCACGATGCTGGTGCCCTTCACTCGAGACACCGCCGCCGTGCTGGCCGCGATCGATGGGCTGAGCCCGAGCGGCAACACGCCGCTGGCACAGACGGTGGACGAGGCTGGACTGTACCTGCTGGCCTACGGGTCGAACAAGCGCAGGGCGCTGATCATCCTCTCCGACGGCGAGGACTCCAACGGGGGCGACTACACTCGGTCGATCGAGCGGCTGCGGAAGCGCGCGGTAACCGTCCGCCAGGAAGGATTGCAATGATCGGCGGCGTCTCGCGCGCTCGCATCGCGCTCTGCGCGGTGGCGGTGGTGGGCGTCGCAGCTCGGGCATCCGAGCTCCGAGCACAGAGTGATTGGGTGGTGATGACGGGCGACACGGCACACGTCCGCGAGGTCGCGCTCGCGAAGTCGTCGTTGGTGTGGGTGGAGTCGCGCGGTTTGCCACCCGGGGCGATGCTGCGGGCGGTGGGCACCACCGAGGGAGGCCCCAGCATCGAGATTCCGGCGGTCGGTGCCTACCTGTCGAAGGGCACCCACAGAATCGCCTTCTCGCTGGTCGGCGAATTCCTTCCCGAATCGGCGTCGGTGCGCGTTCGCGTCGCACCGGTGGCGTCCGCAGCCGGCCGCGACAGCGTGTTGGCGATTGCCCTCGACGCGCCGACGACGTGGAACGGGACGCGCACCTATCGTCTCGCCATCCCCGAAGCCGGAAGCGTCGCGGTGGTGACTACCGGCTTCTCCCCCGCGATCAGCTGGCGCTTCGCGTCAGGAGAGCCGCGGGCGCAGGGTCAGGTGGTTCAGATCCCGGGGCCGACGGAGCTGCTGGCGGAGGTGGCCGGCGATGTCGCGGGGGCGTCGGGTGCGGCGGTGGCATTTCGCGCCTTCGCGTCAGTGGACGATCTGGAGCCGAACGACGATCCGGCCTTCGCCGCCCAGGTCGCGCCTGACGAGTGGATCACCATCTCCTTCGGTCGCCCCGGCGACGTGGATCACCTGACCGTGAACGTCCCGACGCGCGGCGCGCTATCGGTGGAGTGGGGGATCGTGCCGCCGGGGATCGCGCCAGCGGGCGTGATCATCACCGACGCTGGCGAAGAAGTGCCGGCGCCGGCGGTCGTGGATTCGGGCAGCCACCTGGTGCGGGTGAGCGCCGGCGACCGATGGTCGCCGGAGGCCGTGACCGCGCGGCTGCGCTTCACGTCGGACGTGGGCGCGTCGGTCACGCCCGGACTCGGCGGTGCGGCGACCATGACCTTCGATCGGCCGGTGCGGCTCAGGCTGGGGAAGCCTCACTACACCGATTCCGTCTCCTTCGTCGTCACCACGCGTGGGACGCTCGAGTTGCATCCGGAGACCGGTGATCCCACGCTCCAGCCCACCGTCTCCTTGCGCCGCGCCGATGGCTACACCCAGCGGGGCAGACACGACCAGGCGATCCTCCTCTATCCGTCGCGGTACGTCGCCGTGCTCGAGTACGAGACGCCGCCGCCCGGCGGCGAGGCCAGCGTCGTGCTTCGCGCGTCGTTCACGCGCGATACGGACTCCAACGAGCCGAACGACCACGACAGCACCGCGACGGCGATCGCACTTCCGGCGCGCATCGAGGGACGGATCGAAGGCACCACCGACAGAGACATGTTCGCGCTGCGGCTCGACCAACCGGGAGTGGTGCGCATTCGCCGTGCGCGCGCGTCGCCCTTCGATTCGGTGAGCCTTTTCTTCAGGCTGCGCGCGGCGTCGGACAGCGGGAAATTCGTCGTGCCTCGGACGTCGTTCGAGGAGGGGATCGAGGTGCAGTTCCCGACCGACACCGGCACGTATCATCTCACCGTATTCAGCCCGGTGCCGGTGACGCCGGATTACGAGCTCGACGTCACCTTCGAGCCCGCCAAGCAGCTCGAGGCCTCAGGCGGACTCGCCGTGGCGCTGATCGGTCTGGCACTGCGCGATGTGACCGCCGACTACCTGGAGAGGACCGCGCTGGCGTCGGGGGCGGTCTATTTCTCGGCCGAGGACACCGCGGCACTCAGCACGGCGGTGGACAGCGCCTCCCGCCAGCTCGTCGCATCGCTGTACGAAGGCGGCTGGCGAAGAGTCGCGGCGTGGGTTGGGCTTCTGTCGGCCGCGGCGGCCGTGGCGGCCGCCCTTCTCCTCCGTCGGCGCCGGCGCCGAGCCGCCATGCAGAGCGACCCGGCGCCGCCGTCGAGCGCGACGGCTACTTGACCTCGAACTCCTCCGTCTCCACCACGGTCCCGCCCAGCAGGATCTCGAGCTTGTAGTTCCCGGTGGGGAAGCCGTCGGGCTTGGCGATGTGGAACTCCGTGACGGCGTCGCCGGTGGGCGAGATGCTCTGCGTCGTCTCATCCACCACCTGACCGTCCTGATACGTCCACCGCGCTACCAGCGTGCCGGCGGCGGTGCCCGCGGTCTTCACGGCAGCGTAAATCGTGTCGTTCGGGCGGAAGTCATCGGTCGCGTCGGTGATGTTCTTGTTGGCGTCGATGCCGCGCCCGAGCTCGACATCCGTCACTCGCAGCGCGGCGCGATCCACGTCGCCCTGCGACACCGTGGTCGAATCACGGTCGCCGCGGTTGCACGCGGTGGTTCCCACCATCAGCGCCAGCGCCGCGGCCAGCGCCATTCCGGTCCGTACCGTCATCGTCCGACCTCCGTCGATCGTTGTCTGTTCTCGCCTGTGGATCAGGGAATGCGGAACGTCTGCCCCGGATAGATGAGATCCGGATTCTTGATCTGGTCCTTGTTCGCTTCGTAGATCTTCTTCCACTGGGACGCATCGCCGTACTCGCGCTTGGCGATCTTGGACAGAGAGTCCCCCGACATCACGGTATACGAACGTCCCTCGCTGCGTGCCGGCTCGGCGGCTGGCGGCTGCTGCACTGGCGTCTCCGGGGCGGTCGACGAGCTTCCGCTCTGCACGTTGGAGAAATCGGCCTTTTTCTTGTTCTTCTCCCTGTCGTCGTCGTCGAAGATCTTGTCCAGTAAGCCCATGGCGTCCCTCCTCACTTGGGGTGCGTGCTTCAGGCGGGGGCTCCGACCCGCACGATGCGTACCCGTGCATCGGGACATCGGGACTCGGCCATCGGGACTCGGGCAGCGGGACTCGGCCATCGGGACTCGGGACTCGGCTGTAGGGGTGAGATCTCGACCCGTAGCCGAGTCCCGAGTCCCGATGGCCGAGTCCCGATGCCCGAGTGCTGCACCGACGAGAACCTCTTCTCCGGCTCCACCTCCACGTACACCATGTTCGGCAACTACTCGGAGCCGAACGCTGGCGCCGAACGCGACGGTGTCGGCGAAAGTGCCGTGATCGGCGCGGTCGTCAGGCACTCGAGGGACAGGGTTCGAGGACGGTGGGCAGGAGCCCCGTCAGCACGATCGCGGCGGCGAAGCCGAAGCCGAGGAGGACTCCGAGCAGCCAGCGGAACTCGTCGATGCTCTCCGGCTCGGCGACGGCGCGGGTCCACGGGCTTCCCTCGCGCGACGCGCGCCAGCGGCGGAGCGCGATCACACCGCCGGCGACGGCGGCGCCGCCGAGCACGATGGTGATGGCGACCAGCACCACGCGCCACCACGCCGCCGACATCGCCGCGGTGCCGCCCACGTCGCAGGCGACGGTGAGCGAGAGGTAGGTGGCGGCGAAGTGGATCGCCCAGAGGAAGGGCGCGCCGAACACCGGACCCCAGGTGGCGAGGAGGGAGCCGCGCGCGGGCGTGGGCGGGGCGTCTGCCGGACGAGCGCCCGTCATCGGAGCAGTGGTGAGAGGTAGAGCACGGCCAGCACCACCAGCCCGCCGATCACGGTGAAATGGCTCACCAACGTGGCGTTGAGCGCCACCGCATCGCCGCGGGGATCGCGCGGGCGCGTCCACGCCCAGATCTGCGCCACCAACAGCATGAGGATGGTGAGCGCCAGCACCAGCCATTGGAAGCCGATGAGGCCGAAGACGGCGGAGAGGTACGCGTTGTCGACGGGGGTGGCGTCCATGGCGGCGTAGGCGCGCGCGGTGAGGCCGAGCGCGGCCGAGTGCGCCAGCGTGGTGAGCGCCAGGAGCGCGCGCGTGGTCGCCGCTGCCTGACGACGCACGGCGCGGGCATAGGCGATGGTTGCGGCCGCGGCGAGCACCAGCGCGGCCGCCGCGGCCCGGGGGAGAAGCGGGCTGCCTGACGAGTGCCCGGCCGGCGCCGAGTCCGCCAGGTAGAAGTAGCTGGCGATGAGCGTCACCAGCGCGGTGGCCAGCGCCAGCACCAGGATCACCGTCCCCCAGTAGCCGTTCGAGATGGGGCCGGCGATGGCGAGCGGCAGTCGATCTCGCGGCGCCACGCCCCACGTCGCCAGCGCGATGCGCTCGGTGCGCTGCGGCCAGAACCAGCGCACGAGCCCGCTGGCGGTGATCGCCGCGCCGATCCAGAGCGGAGCAGGGTGCTCGGACAGCAGCCCCGCGAAGAGGAAGAACATGCCCACCGCGGTGACGAACGGCACGTACGTCGAGTTGGGCATGTGCACGACCGCGCGCGGCTCGGCGCTCTCGACCGACACCACCAGCCCGCCGCGCCACTCGGTGGGTGCGCCACGAAGCGGACGGAGCTCGCGCGCCCACTGGCTCCGCTCCGAGTCGAGCGTGCGCTGCCGCCACAGCGGATGCCGGTCGCTCACCACCGGGATGTTGCGGAACTGCGCCGACGCGGGCGGCGAGCTCTCCGACCACTCCAGCGTGTCCCCCTTCCACGGGTCGGCGCTCGCGCGCTTCCCCTTCCTGAGGCTCCACACCGCGTTGACCACCACCAGCAGCACCCCGATGGCGAAGCCGATGGCGCCGATGGTGGAGATGAGGTTGGTCACGTCCCACCCCAGGCCGGCCGGATAGGTGTACACGCGCCGCGGCATTCCACGGAGTCCCGTGAGGTGCATCGGGAGGAAGGCGACGTTGATGAAGATGAACATCATCCAGAAGTTCCATCTTCCCAGACGCTCGCTCATGAGCCGGCCGGTCATCTTCGGCCACCAGTAGTAGATGGCGGCGAAGAACGGGAAGAGGACGCCGCCGATCAGGATGTAATGGAAGTGCGCGACTACGAAGTGCGTGTCGTGCGCCTGCAGATCGAAGGGCGTGGCGGCGAGCATGACGCCCGTCACGCCTCCGATGGCGAAGAGCGCGATGAAGCCAAGCACGTAGAGGAGCGGCACGCGCAGCCTCGGCCGCCCCGTCCAGAGCGTGGCGATCCAGCCGAAGGTGAGGATGCCGGCGGGAATGGCGATGAACATGCTCGCCACCGCGAACAGGCTGAGCGCGGCGGGCGAGAGTCCGGCGCTGAACATGTGATGGACCCAGAGCCCGAAGCTCACGAAGCCGATCATCACGAACGACAGCACCACCAGCGTGTACACCGGTACCGCTCGGCGCGAAAACGTCTGCACCACCTGCGCGACGATCCCCAGCGCGGGGATGAGCATGATGTACACCTCCGGGTGACCGAACACCCAGAAGAGGTGCTGCCACAGCAGCGGGTCGCCTCCGGCCGAGGGGATGAAGAAGGACGTGAGTCCCTTGCGGTCCAGCTCCAGCATGGCGGTGGCGACGATGAGGGGCGTGAATCCGAAGAGGATCATGAGCGCCGTCACCAGCATGGCCCACGCGTAGATGGGGATACGGTGCAGCCGCATTCCCGGCGCGCGCATGCGCAGCACCGCCACCACCACCTCCGCAGCCGCCGCGATGGCCGACACCTCCGCCACGCTCAGGCCAATGTCCCAGAAGTCCATGTTGATGCCGGGGGAGTGCACGCGGTCGTTGAGCGGCACGTAGGCGAACCATCCCCCGTCGGGCGCGACGCCGAAGAAGAAGCTGGAGTAGAGCAGGATGCCGCCGAACAGGTACGTCCAGAAGCTGAGCGCCGTCAGGCGAGGGAAGGGCATGTCCCGGGTGCCGAGCACGAGCGGGAGCATGTAGTTCGAGAGCGCTTCGATGAAGGGGATGACGAAGAGGAACATCATCGTCGTCCCGTGCATGGTGAAGAGCTGGTTGTACGTCTCGGCGTCGAGCAGCGTGTTCTCGGGAGTGCCGAGCTGGAGCCGCATCAGGATCGCCTGCGCGCCGCCGATCAGAAAGAAAACGAAGCCGGCGATCATGTACTTGGTGGCGATCGGGATGTTGTTGATGCTGCGCAGGGCGCCGAGGAATCCCTTGGGGTCCTCCCAGATGCGATCGAAGGCATCCTGTGTCCCGCCCGATGCCTCGGGCGCTTCGGCCACGCGCGGCGCGGCCATCAGCGGAGTGTCTCCAGGTAATCCAGGAGCGCGTGCAGCTCGCTCGGCGACAGTGGCGTGGGCGGCATCAGCGTCCCGCGCTTGATGGCCTGGGGGTTGGCGATCCACCCGGCGAGATGCCCGCGCGTGTTCGGGAGCGTCCCCGCCGCCAGCGTCAGGCGGCTGGCCACGTGCGTGAGGTCGGGTCCGATCAGCCCCTGCGCCGGTGTCCCGCGCACCCTGTGACAGGTGGCGCAGCCCGCGCGCAGGAGCACCTGCTGCCCTCGCTGCGCGGATGGCGTGCCGGGCTCGGCCGCGCCTTGGAGCTGCCGCGAGCGCCAGCGCTCGAACTCGTCAGGCGGGTGGGCCACGACCATGAAGGCCATGCGCGCGTGCTGGAGCCCGCAATATTCCGCGCACTGCCCGCGGAAGACGCCGGGCGTGTCGGCCTGAATCCAGATCACGTTCTCCCGCCCCGGGATGTGATCGACCTTCCCCTGAAGGCTGGGCACCCAGAAGCTGTGAATCACATCCGGTGAGAGCAGTCGCGCCTCGACGCGACGCCCCACCGGGATGTGGATCTCGTTGGCAGTGGCGAAGACGTTCTCCGGCGCGCGATCGAGGTAGCGGATGCTCCACCACCACATTTGCCCGGTCACTTCGATGACGAGATCCGCGGGCTGGCGCGCCGGATGGAGCCGCACCAGCAGAACGATCGCGTAGACGAGGATCGGGGTGAGCACCAGGGCGGGGACCACGATGCCGGCCACCGTCACGAAGCGCACCGCGCGGGTGGTCTCACCACCGTCGTCGCCCGACGCGCGCGCGCGAGGGCGGCGCCGGAGCGCGAGCACGGTGAGCACGATGACGGCGACGACGACCACCGTGGCGATGGCGAGCAGCAGCCACGACATGATGGCGATCCCCTTCGCCGCCGGCCCGGCGGGATCGAGGGCCGACTGCTGGCCCACGCACCCCGCCGCGCCGATGGCGATCGCCGGCGCCACTCGACACGAACGCATGCGAGCGATCTCGCCTCAGATTGGCCAGGACCCGAGCGCACATCGCAACCGCCGTACCGTGGCCAGCGTCGAGCGGCGACGAGCCCGGCCGGTGCCCGGCGAGGCCGCTACTCGGTGAAGCCTCCCACGCTCAGCGGCGGATCTGGCCGCGGTCCTCGACGGGATGGATTATTGTCTGACACTCGCACGTCACCGCTCGCCGCGTCACGCCTTGGGCACACGAGCCCTCTCGGCGGGGGAGTCCTGCGCCGCGCTCGCCGGGGCGCTGCCGCGAAGGGTGAGCCAGCCGATCACTCCCGCCATGAGCGACGCGGCGAGGATGCCCACCTTGGCCGAGTCGAGCAGGGCCGTGGACCCCGCGAAGGCGAGGCTGGCGATGAAGATCGACATGGTGAAGCCGATGCCTCCCAGGCAGCTCACGCCGACGACGGAACGCCAGTCGACGCCCGCCGGCAGCGTCGCCGCGCCGACTCGCGTGGCGAGCCACGCGAAGAGGGTGATGCCGATCGGCTTCCCGAGCACCAGCCCGAGTACGACGCCACCCGTCACCGGCCAGGAGAGCCCGGCGAGGAGACCACCGCCGAAGTGAACGCCGGCGTTGGCGAGCGCGAAGAGCGGCATGATGCCGAACGCGACGATGCCGTGCAGCTTGTGCTCCATGCGGAGGAGGGGCGCCTGCGCTTCCTCGCATGCAACCTCCAGCTCGTGGATGGCTTGCTGCTGTCCGGCGTTGGTGAGCACGGTGGTGGCCGGCGAGCAGGAACGCTCGAAGTCATCGAGGAGCAGCCGTCCGCGGGCGAGGAACTCGTCCTCGTCGATTCGCGTGCGCGATGGGATGGTCATGGCCAGGAGGACGCCCGCGATGGTGGCGTGGATTCCCGACGCCAGGAACGATCCCCACAACGCAACCCCGAGCAGCGCGTACACCGCGGCGTGCCGCACGCCGACGCTGTTGCAGACGCCGAGCGCCACGAGGAGCACCGCACCGACGCCCAGCGCGGTCCAGGACAGCTCGGCGGTGTAGAAGAAGGCGATCACGAGCACGGCGCCGATGTCGTCCACGATCGCCAGCGCGGTGAGGAAGACCTTGAGCCCGAGTGGAACGCGAGGGCCGAGCAGGGCGAGGACGCCGAGCGCGAACGCGATGTCGGTGGCCATGGGAATTCCCCATCCTGGAGCGCCGGGGCCGCCGGCGTTGACCAGCGCGTACAGCCCGGCCGGCACCAGCATCCCACCCAGGGCCCCCGCGATCGGGAGCGCTGCCTGACGAGCCGAGGCCAGCTCGCCGACCAGCATCTCGCGCTTGATCTCCAGACCCACCAGAAAGAAGAAGACCGCCATCAGTCCGTCGTTGATCCAGTGATGGAGACTGAGCGTGAGCTCGCGCCCCGGAATGCCGAGCGTCAGTGGCGTCTCCCAGAGGCGATGGTAACTATCCACCCATGGCGAGTTCGCCCACGCGAGGGCGACGACGGTGCACGCCAGCAGGAGAATCCCCCCGGACGACTCGATGTGGGCGAATCGCTGGAAGGGCTCGAGCAGGCGATCGATGAGCGGCGCGGAGGCCCTTTGGACGGGAGGTGCGGAGGTCGTCATCGTCCCTTGATGGTGGCGTGACGCGCGCGCCGCAATCCCCCAGGCGGTAAGGGGCCCCGTCTTTCCGCGAGGATTGAAGCGGCTACCGCTGGCGTGGTGAACGGTGGTGGGCTTCCTACGAGAGCGGCGCCTCCCGCAGGGGAGGCGCCGCTCGTGATTCATGGGAAGGTGACGGCTATTGAATTGCCGTACCCTGCGTCGCCCACACCTGCCACCGTCCATCGCGCTTGATGAAGGTGTCGGTGAAGCGCACCCGCCGCTCGAACGCCTTGCCCTGGGCGTCCTTGCCCTTGACGTGATTCACGCCCGTCACCACCGCGACGTCCCCTTCCACCCGGGTGCTCAGCTCCGACAGCTCCAGCGACTCGGGTACCATCGTCCCGTTCTTCATCGAGGCGATCGCCTGCTCCTTGGTCTCGAGGGCGCCGGTCCGGCTGGCGATGTCGGTGGCGAACGGAGCGTAGTTCTGCTCCACCCAGTTGGCGTCGCGGCGCTTGCTCGCGTCGTTCCACTCCTGCTCGAGATAGGCGAGCTGCATCTGGTCGGTGACGGCGTGACCGGTGCTGCTCACGACCTGCCAGCGGTTCCCGCGCTTCTCCAGGAAGTGAATGCTCCGCGAATACGTCGGGGCGCCGGTGGAGCCGTAGACCGGAGCGATGACGTTCCGATGCGTGATCGTCGCCGTCAGCGGGGTGCAGGAGATCACGTAGTGATCGGGTACCGCCGCCGGCTGCGGGTCAGCCTTGTTGCGCTCGGCGTCGCGCATCGTGTTCGCTAGCGTCGTCGCCCGGTCGACCGTGCCGGTGGTGCCGATGGCGGCGAAGTTGTCGGCGTAGGCGCCTTCGAGAAACGCGCGATCGCCGCGCGTGCTCGCCTCCCCCCACGCCTTGTCGAGTGCCTCCAGCGCTGCCTTGTCCGCATTCGAGCACTGCGCGGATCCTGTCGATGAAACGGTGAAGACGAGCAATGCTGCGATTGCGGCGGTGCGTATCATGAAGTCTCCGTGCTTCTGGGGGGGCTGCCACTTTGGATGATTGAATACTGGGGTCCTCCGGCTAGCGGCGGCAAGGCACGACTTCATACGCCTCGCTCGGGCGAGAGGTGACACCGCTTGTCGATCATCGGGAAAACGATCGCTTTCGGATCGTTCGCCCGCGTCACAGGCGGTCAATCGTCGAAAGTGCGCACGTGGTCGAGCAGCAGCGGTCGAGGCGCACGGGAGCGTGCCCGGCGCGCCGAGCGGCGCGCCGGGCGACGTCCGGCCGCGCGCGGACCCATACGCCACCGTATTGACAAACCAGCCGCTCGACCATACGGTAGCGTATGGACGATCGCCTCTCCCGACAGGACTGGCTCCGCGCCGCCAGGCTCGCGCTCCTGCACCGCGGTGCGGAAGGCGTGCGCGTCGAGCCGCTGGCGCGAGCGCTCGGCGTCACGAAGGGGAGCTTCTACTGGCACTTTCCGGATCGGCAGGCGCTGCTCGAGGAGCTGCTGGCGGAATGGGAGTCGGAGACGACGCTGCTCACCGACGCCCTGGATCGCCCGCAGCCACGCGCCGAGCTCCCCGCGATCATGACCGAGCTGCACCGCCGCAATCTGGCGAGCGAGCGGGGCGACTCACCGTCGGACGCCGCGATCTTCGCCTGGGCCGCGAGCGATCCCGAGGTCGCCCGGCGGGCGAACCGGGTGGAGGCGGAGCGCATGACCCTCTTCCGGAAATTGACGGGGAAGAAGCACCTCGCCGACCTCTTCTACTACGCGTATCACGGATTTCTCCTGCGACGGCGCCGAGTTCCCGCCGCGGCGGGCGACTTCGATGCGATAGCGCGCCTGCTGTTGCGGACGTTCGGGCCGGCGGCGAAGAAGGCGCGTCGGCACGGCCGGCGAGCGCGCGTCGGCGCCGCCGCCGGAATGCTGTGCCTGGTGGCGGCGCTCCAGGGGTGCACGAGCTACCGCATCCTCCGGTGGCGCGAACCGGCGGCGGACAAGCCCGTGTCGATCTTCCACCAGCGCGCGTCGCGGCGCGCGGACGCTCCGTTCCACTTCGTGGTGTCACCGCGGCAGCGGACCGATCTCGACACGGTGAGCGTGCGCGACGTCGACTTCCGCCTCGTGCCGTTCGCCGAGTACGCGCGCAATCGGCGCATCAAGGCGTTCGTCGTCATCAGGAACGACACGATCCTGTACGAGCACTATCGGGATGGCTACACCGACTCCACGCTCTCCAGCTCCTTCTCGGTGGCCAAATCCATCACGTCGGCGCTACTCGGCGCCGCGCTCGCCAGCGGCAGCATCCGGAGCCTCGACGACCCGGTCGTCCGCTACGTTCCGGAGCTGGCGTCCAAGGCGGACTTTCGCGGCGTCACCATCCGGCATCTGCTCGACATGAAATCCGGTTTCGCGTACACGCGAACCAACGGGAGCCTGTGGCACGACTTCCGGTCGAGCGACGCACACTTCTACCACACCGGCGACCTTCACGCCTCCATCAGCGCGCAGCGCCGCGAGGATCCGCCGGGCGCTCGCTGGGCGTACAAGGACAGCGACACCGAGCTGCTGGCGTGGGTCCTGGCGCGCGCGACGGGAAGGACGCTGGCCGCGCAGCTCGAGGAGGGCATCTGGCGGCGGATCGGGACCGAGCACGACGCGTCCTGGGATCTCGACAGTCGTGGCGGCCATGAGAAGGCGGCCTCGGGACTGAACGCGACGGCGCGCGACTTCGCGCGCTTCGGGAGGCTCTACCTCGATGGAGGGTCATGGAACGGGGAGCAGCTCGTGCCGCGCGAGTGGGTGCTGAGCACCACCACGCTCGATTCCGCGCGCGGCGAGCCGGAGGTCGGCAGCTGGTGGCTCATGCAGCACAACTCGCTCTGGTGGATCCCGATGCAGAACTGGGCCGCCGAGCAGGATTTCTTCGCCGACGGATCGCGTGGGCAGCGGATCTACGTCAACCGTCGGCTGCGCACGATCATCGTGCAGCTCGCCGACGAGAGCGCGCAGGATTTTCCCTTCCGGAAGGTGGCGCACTATCTGGCGGGCGAGTCGTACACCTATCCGCGGGTGATCGCCAACCAGTTGTATGCCGCGGTCGCGCGGGGGGCGAGCGCGGACTCGGTGCGGGCGTTCTACCAGACGCTGGTCGCACGCAGTCAGGCCGAGCCCGCGGCGTACAGTCACTCTCGCGCGGCGATGGCGGCGCTGAAGCGACGACTGGAGAAAGAGGGGAAGTCGGAGATGGCGGCTGTGGTGAAGGAATTACGTGGGCTCGAGCGTTGACGCGCGGCCGACGAGATTCCAGGCGTTTCACAGCGTCTTCAGATACTCCACCAGATCGGATTTCTCCTGTGGCGAGAGGGTCAGGTTGAACAGCGCGACATAGTGGTCGACGGCCGCCTCCAGCGTGGTGGCATTGCCGTCGTGGAAGTATGGCCCCTGGAGCTGGGGCGGGTTCCACAGGCCGCGAAGCGGCGTCGTGCGGTAGAGCTTGGTCACGCTTCGCAAGGCGTAGGTCGGATCCTGTCCGACTGCCGTCGGTGTGTGAAGTCTGCCGGCGTTCACGTCGGTCAGCGTCGAACCCAGGTGGCAGCGGATGCACTTGGCATCGCCGTTGAAGACCTGGCGCCCGCGCTTCGCGGCAGCGGCGTCGAAGGTGCCGCTGACCGCGCGCGGCGCGTCGAGGCTGAACTGGTAGGCGCGCAACGGCTCGAGCTTCGACGATACGAGATCGGGCGGATTGCTCACGCTGACGCCGATGCGCGGGTCGACGAAGGTTCCATGACCGTGCATCTGCGTGATCGCGACGTATGCGTTCCAGTAGGACACCACGTCGTCGCCGGTGTAGAGCTCGCGCGCCACGTGTCGGAGCCCGAAGGCGGGCGGGATCACGACGGGAACGTTCTGCCCGTCGAGGTTGAAGCGCGGATCGTACATCCCCGGCCCCCACGACAGGTACACGGCTTTCTGCGCCGCGGTGGGCGTGGGAGAGAGCGCGATGATGGCCCCCACGTTCAGCGTGCGATTCGGCCAGCCATCGAGGCGGCTTCCGATGCCCGGTCCGAACGAGTCGTCGACGGTGGAGTGGCAGAGTGCGCAGGTGACGCCGACGCGTGTGAGCGTGTTGCTGGCATCGACCTGGCCGACCACTCCGACGACGGCACCGAGCTGGAGCAGCGTCACGGTGGTCGCGGGATCGTCGAGATCGATCGTGCCGGCGGCGAGCGCGGACTTGACCTGCGGCGGAAGCGTATCGAAGTCCACCTTGAGTCCAACCGACAGCGCCGTGTTGGGACTGACGCCCGGACCGATGGTGCCGCGGATGACTTCGTGCATGAAGAGCGTATCGGTCCAGAAGGTCTCGTCGCCGAAGGTATCGAAGCGGAATATCGCTTTGCCTTGCGCGATGAGACCGGGATTCTGGGGCCCGGCGGGGGAGCGTGCCTCGCGCAACGCCTGTGGCGCGGTCGGAAGCTCGTCGCGGCAGCCCAGCGCGAGCAGGATCATAGTGCTCGCCGCGAAGAGCGCGAGACGTGGACGAAGATGCGCACTGGTCCGCATGGCCATCCCTCCGATGGCTACTTGCCGATGTTCCGTGTGAACGCCTCTCGTTGCGAATGCACGAGTCGTTCCTGTCGGCCCACAAAATCACGAGTGGTGTCTTGTCAGGCACGCGGCGCCTAGTTAGGCACCGTGTGACGGAAAGCTCCCGGCCTGTGGTGAAATGCAGGGAATCTGGGGTGGATGTCGCGCCTCCCCGCTCGCCGGTGACTCGACGACGCCGCCCGCGATGCTCCGGCAACGCCCCCGAATTTCGGCGGGCCAACTATCGTACCGAGCACGTCGCCGTGGCCGAGGACGAGGAATTGCATATCCAGCCGCGATCAGTGTGGCAGCAAGGGGGATACGGTGGCCGACGTACTAGTGCAGTTCTCCGAGCCGGTAAGCGACGCCCAGGGCAGGGCTTATACCGCACGGGCGGTGGGCCGGCCAGGAGACAGCGGTCTCTGGGAGGGATGGCTCGAGTTCATTCCCCTTGGCGCGGGTGGACACGCGCTCCGCACCGCGCGCGAGACGACGCAGCCGAACCGCGCCGATCTCGGCTACTGGGCGACGGGACTCAGCATGGGGTACCTGGAGGGAGCGCTCCGGCGCGCCAAGGCGCCGACCCACGTGGTGAGCATACCGAAAGTCGATGCCACGCCGTGGTTCTCGGAACCGGCACCGGAAGTGGTGGTTCGCGAGGTCGTTGTGGAGGCGCCGCGTCCGGTGCTCGACCCCTTCGCCGTCTACCTGCAGGGCGAGCACGTGCTGCGCCAGGAGCTCTCCGCGCTCAGCGCCGACCACCTGCGTCACATCCTCCGCGCGTACATGCCGGGCTCGACTGACGTGGATGAGCTGATCGAGCCGGAGTTGCGCGAGCG
>DATFFZ010000238.1:0-17960 GCA_035249845.1 Gemmatimonadaceae bacterium | reverse complement strand
CGCGCAACAACAGCGTCGCGCTGCCGATCGATGTCGCGCGCGCGGCCGGCGCGGTGCTGGTGTCCAGCTCGCCTGACTACGATTCGCGCTTCCTGCTCCCGGTGCTTCGCGGCGCGGTGGCGCTGCCGACGCGCGGCTACTACCGCGTCTCCCCGGCGCAATGGCGGCAGGATGGGACGCTCACGCCGGTGAGCGAGCCGGACGTTCGGCGCGCGCTGCGCGAGGCCCCGCTGGCCATTCTGCATGGCGACACGGCGGTGTTCGGCGCGCCCCGCACCGCGGCGTCGGGCTCGCTGGCGCTGTTCGCACCCCCGGCGCCGAGTGGCGACGAGTGGTACGCCGCGGCGGCGCCTCCTTCGCCGATCGCGGCCGCGCTCTCCGGGATCGCCTGGGACAGCCTTCCGCCGATCGACGTCGCCTCATCGGTCGGGATGAACGGGTGGCAGGGGCTGGTCGTCGCCCGCGGACGGCAGTACGAGCGTCGACCGGCGATCGTGGGCAGCGAGAGCGGCCGGCGGATCGTTGTGGTGGGGGCGTCGGGGCTCTGGCGATGGTCGTTTCGGGGTGGCACGAGCGCCGACGCGTACGCGGCGCTGTGGGGAAGTATATTTGATTGGTTGAGCGCCGAGCGGATGGACGCACGCGGCGCGATCCCTGCCGAGGGTCTGGTCCGCGCCGGCGAGCGGATTCGCTGGCGGCGCGGTGGCGCTCCGACCGGCGGCGACTCGGTGGTGACGGCCGTGCTCACGCGACGTGGCGCGCCGGCGGAGGAGGATTCGGTGACGCTGCGCTTCGGTGCCGGTGGCACCGTGGCCGAAAGCGATCCGCTCCCCGCCGGCCTCTACGATGTCCGTGTGCCTGGCGGCTCGGCGGTTCTGGCCGTGAACGCGTCGCACGAGCTGCTTCCTCGCGCGCCGACGCTCTCCTCAGGCAACGTGGGGGGCGCCGCCACCGTGGGCGACCGGCCGCGTCTGCGCGATCGCTGGTGGCCGTACGTCGTGGTGGTGCTGGCGCTCTGCGCCGAATGGCTCCTGCGCCGCCGCCGCGGGCTCCGGTGACCGTTTCTCGCGCCAAGCCCTACACCCGTACCCTGGACCCTGACTCTCTCGATGGCCCGTATTCTCCGCCGCGCCGAGGATGTTCCTCGCCGCTCGCTCTGGCAGCGCATCAAGGACGTGGCGCTCATGGACGTCGGCGTCGCGGTGCGCGGCGGCGTCAGCCCCGGCTCGCTGGAGCGCCTGGAGGAGGTTCTGCTGGAGTCCGACTTCGGCGTCGGCGCAACGCTCCGTCTGGTGGCGGACGTGGAGCAGTTGGCCAGCCGCGGTCTCATTCGCACGCAGGACGAATTCAACGACGCGCTGCGCTCGGGGATCGAGCACGCGCTACGCACGGGGAGGAGCGATCCCGCGCTCGCGCTGGCGACCGGCGGACCGACGGTGGTGCTGGTGGTCGGCGTGAACGGCGCCGGGAAGACGACCTTCATCGCCAAGCTCGCCGCCCGCCTGAAAAGGGAAGGGAAGAGCGTGCTGGTGGCGGCCGGCGACACGTATCGCGCCGGCGCGATCGACCAGCTTCGCGTCTGGGCGGAGCGCGTGGGCGCGCAATTCGTGGGTGCCAAACAGGGGAGCGATCCGGCCGCGGTCGCCTACGACGCGATCGACGCCGCCCTCGCGCGCTCGACGGACGTGGTGATCGTGGACACCGCCGGCCGGCTGCACACGCAGGACAACCTGATGTCGGAGCTCCAGAAGGTGGCGCGCGTCATCGGGAAGCGCCTTCCGGATGCTCCGCACGAAACGCTGCTCGTGCTCGACGGAACCATCGGCCAGAACGCGGTGGCGCAGGCGAAGTCCTTCGCCGAGTCGGTGCCGCTCAGCGGCGTGGTGATCACCAAGCTCGACGGCACGGCCCGGGGCGGCATCGTGGTCGCCGTCCACGAAGCTCTGGACATTCCGATCAAGTTCGTGGGCGTCGGAGAGAAAGCGGAGGACCTCGAGCCGTTCGACGCGGGCGAGTACGCGCGCGAGCTCATGACGTGAGCGATGGCGAGATGCGCGATCGACATATGACGCTATGACGACTGCCGGTGCGATGGGCGACGTGAGCCGAGGATGTGCGAGGGGCTCGGCCTTCACGTCACGGTCCTCGCGCCTCGCACATCCACATCGCACCTCGGCCATGCGATCGTGCTGACCCTCTCGACGCCCATTACCTATCTCCGTGGCGTCGGCCCTCGCCGCGCGGAGGCGTTTCGGCGCCTGGGCGTGCTCACCGCCGGCGACCTCCTGTATCACCTGCCGCACCGCTACGAGGACGCCAGCACCGTCATGCAGATCGCGTCGCTCGAGCCGGGGATGGACGCCACCGTCATCGGGCGAGTCATCTCCAAGGGTATCATCCCCACCCGGAAGGGGCTCCGGATCTTCCAGGCCGTCGTGCGCGACGAGTCGGGGATGATCGAGGTGTCGTGGCCGGGGCAGCCGTATCTCGATCGCACCATCGCCAAGGAGGACGTCCTCCTCCTCAGTGGACCGGTGCGTTTCTTTCACGGGCGCCAGCTCCAGCCGCGGGAGATGGTGAACCTCGGCGCCGACGACGACGGCACCGCCGGCGGCCGTGTGCTGGCGGTCTACCCGGCCACCGAGGGGCTCTCCTTCAAGATCATCCGCTCGCTCGTCGACTCCCACCTCGACGAGCTGCTGGCGCTCGTGCGCGAGTACCTGCCGGCGGACATCCTCGGGCGCGCCGCCCTCCCGTCGTTAGGCGACGCGCTCCGCATGGTGCACCGGCCGGAGTCGGTTGCCGAGGCGATGCGTGGGCGGTCGAGACTCGCCTTCGAGGAGCTCTTCTTCGTGCACCTCCTGCACCGCCGCGCCAGGGAGATGGCACGCGAGGCGCGGCGCGGGATCACGTTCAGCAACCGTCGCCACCTTACGTCCGCCCTCAAGAGCGCGCTCCCCTTCGAGCTCACCGCCGCGCAGGTGCGGGCCACGCGCGAGATCGTCGCCGACATGTGCAGCGAGCGGCGCATGCACCGCCTCCTCCAGGGGGACGTCGGGAGCGGGAAGACCGTGGTCGCCCTCTTCGCGGCGCTGCTCGCCGTCGAGAACGGCTTTCAGGCGGCGATCATGGCGCCCACCGAGCTCCTGGCCGAACAGCACGCGCGCACCTTCGAGGCGCTGCTGGCGCCGCTGGAGATGCGTCCGGTCCTGATCACGGGCAGCCTGCCCGCGGCCGCCCGCCGCGAGGCCGCTCGAAAGCTCGAGAGCGGCGCGCCGTTGATCGCCGTGGGGACGCACGCGCTGGTGGAGAAGGGAACCGCCTTCGGGAAGCTGGGGCTCGCCATCATCGATGAGCAGCACCGGTTCGGCGTGGAGCAGCGGGCGGCCCTCGGACAGAAGGGGGAACGCCCGGATGTGCTCCTCATGAGCGCCACCCCAATCCCGAGGTCGCTCGCGCTCACGCTCTACGGGGACCTCGACATGAGCGTGCTCGACGAGCGCCCGCCGGGCCGCGGCAGCGTGAAGACGGCGCGACGCCGGGAATCGGCGCGGGAGCGCATCCTCCGCTTCATCGATCGCCAGCTCGAGCAGGGGCGTCAGGCGTACGTCGTGTATCCGGTGATCGAGGAATCGGAGAAGATCGATCTCAAGGCGGCCACCACCATGTACGAGGAGCTGGCCGCCGGACCCTTCGCCGCGCGGCGCGTGGCGCTCCTCCACGGACGTCTGCACGCCGATGCGCGCGACGACATCATGCGGCGCTTTCGCGACCACGAGATCGACGTGCTGGTGGCCACCACCGTGATCGAGGTCGGCATCGACGTCGCCAATGCCACCGTCATGCTCATCGAACACCCGGAGCGCTTCGGGCTCTCGCAGCTGCACCAGCTGCGTGGGCGAGTGGGGCGCGGCGCCGAGGAATCGTTCTGCATCCTGTTAGGCGACGTCAGCCCCGAGGTCGCCGAGCGCCTCCGCGTGGTGGAGGAGACCGACGACGGATTCGAGATCGCGCGCGCCGATCTGCGGCTGCGCGGCATGGGGGATCTGTTCGGCGAGCGGCAGAGCGGCGTGCCGACCTTCCGCGTGGCGGATCCCCTGCGTGACGAGGCGCTGAGTGCCGTCGCGCGCGACGAAGCCGAGCGCCTGCTCGACCGCGATCCGGAGCTGGCGGCGCCGGCGCAGGCCGGGATCCGGCGGGCCCTCTCCGAACGCTACGCGCGCGCGCTGCTGCTCTTTCGGGTAGGCTGACGCCGGCTGGCGTCGCCGCGCGTCACGGTCGCTCGGCGAGCCGCTTCTTGATCCGCTCCAGCTCCGCCATCGTCTTCTCCAGCTGCTCCTTGAGCGCCTGGTTCTGTTTTTCCAGCTCCGTCTCGCGCTCCTTGGCGGTGGCCGCGTCGGCCGCCGTACGCGCCGAGGCGCTCGTCACCTCGGTGCTGGAGCGGCGCAGCGAGTCCAGCTGCGACGCCAGTCGGCGGATGAGCAGCGCTTCGCCGCGATGTGGAGTGAAGGTGGCGCTGTCCGCCAGATACCGCTCGATCTGCTCGAGCGCGCCGCCCGGATCGCCGCCTTCGTTCGCCGGGTCGAGGAGGAGCATGGCGCGCCAGTACGCCGCCTCGCGCGCCTGCAGCGTCCCCGGGTTCCGCTCGGCGAACAGCGCCAGCTCGCGCTCGGCGGCGTCGTAGCGCCCTTCGTTGGCGGCCTGCTGCGCCGACGCGAGGACGGTCGGCCAGTCGCGCGTCGCCCACGCCTCGAGCGACGAGGTGCTGTTGGTCCCGCGGCCCCGCACGCAGGAGGCGACGATGACGACCGCGACGATCAGGACGATGGCTCTCACGCCAGCACTCCGGCCGATTCGAGCTCCACCGGCGCGCTGATGCGCCCCCCGGCGGTCACCGGCATTGACAACATGAACGTCGTCCCCAAGCCGACCGTGCTGTCTACCGAAATGGTGCCTCCGTGGGCCACGACGATCTGCTTGGCGATGGCCAGCCCCAGTCCCGTCCCGCCCTGGGTCGCCGACCCCTGGTTGTCCGCCTGATAGAACTTCTCGAAGATGCGCGGAAGCTGCTCCGGCGGAATCCCCGCGCCACTGTCGCGCACCGTGATCTGCACCGTGCCGGCGCCGTCGGCCACGCTCAGCTCCACCGAGCCCCCTCGCCCCGTGAACTTGAACGCGTTCGACAGCAGGTTTCCGAGCACTTCGTTCATGCGCTCCTGATCCCACACCACCTCGCGCGGGAGCGGCTCGCCGCGGATGATGTGGAAGTCGACCTCGCGCTGGAGCGCGAGCACGCGAAAGGTCCCCTCCAGATCGTCGAGGAAGGGCGACAGCGCGAAGCGCCGCAGCTCCAGCTTTCCGCCACCGGCCTCGAAGCGGCTGACGTCGAGCAGCTGGTGCGCCAAGCGGGCGAGCATCCGCGTCTGGTTCTCCAGCGTCTGCACCACCTCGCGCATGCGGGGCGTCACCGGCCCGTACACGCCCTCGTCGAGCAATTGCAGGTAGCCGACGATGACGTTGATCGGCGTCTTCAGCTCGTGCGACGCGATCGAGATGAACTCCGCTCGCAGCTGATCGAGTTGGGCGAGCTGCTGGGCCATCACCTGGTAGCTCTTGGCGAGCTCGCCGAACTCGTCCCGCCGCTCGGTCGAGAGCGCCAGGCGGAAGTCGAAGTTGCCGGCGGCCACCGCCGCCATCCCTTCCTCGAGGTCGCGCACGGGCTTGCTGATGGAGCGCCAGAGCAGGATGGCGATGCCGAGCGCCAGTACCAGCGCAACCGAGAGCGCCAGGCCGGCGGCACGCTGCGCGTTCCCCGTCTCGTCGGCCGCGGCACGAACCCGATCGCTGGTGCGGAGTCGCAGGGAGCCCTCGGTGGTGCGGATGACTGTCTCCATGTCACGCAGCGCCGGACGCACGTGCTGATTCGAGATCGAGTCGAGCACCTCGATCCGCCCGCTATTGGCGGCTCGAAACTCATCGCGCGCGTGCAGCTCGATGCGCGACAGGACCGCGCCGACGGCCGCGGCGGCACTGTCGAGTCCCAGATCGCGGAGCGAGTCGGTGCGGGCGCGGAGCGTGTCGACCTGCCGCTGCATCGCGTCGCGACTGGCCGCGTCGCGCACGATGGCCACGCGATCCTCGGCGCGCCGGAGCTCTTCCACGCCGCCGCGCAACCGACCGATGACCAGCGACGCGGCGAACTCGCGGCGTTGCAGATCGCGCGTCGTGTCGTGCAGCCGCTCGAGGGAGCGAAGGGCGAAGAGCAGCGGCGCGAGCAGCACCACCGCGATCGTCAGCAGGCCGAGTCCCAGCCTGGTGCGAATCTTCACGTCAGCGGATGCGCGAAAGGGTCACCCAAGCCTCGACGAGTCGCGGAAGCAGAATCGCAACGCGAGTCCGCGCATCGCGCGCGTGACATGCGTCCGGTCAGTTGCAACGACTACGCCGGAATCCGTCCGACCGTCGTGACGGGAATCACACCGAACGAGCCGTTGACAGGGAAGTAGCGGAACTCTAGCTTGCCCGCCCACGTAAGCCAAGCGAAATCAATGACATTGCCCAATACCCGGATCGACGAGCTGCACCAATTCGCCGGCCAGCGGGTATGCGTCCGCGGGTGGGTCACCCATGTGCGCTCCTCCGGGAAAGTTGCCTTCGTGGTGGTCCGGGACGGAAGTGGGACGATGCAGGCCGTGCTGGTGAAGAGCGCGGTGGGGGCCGACACCTGGGAGCGCTTTTCCGCGCTCACCACCGAGACATCTCTCATCATCTGTGGGGAGGTGCGCGCCGACGCGCGCGCGCCCGGCGGCTTCGAGATGGGCGTCAGCGACCTCACCATAGTCGGGCCAAGCCCCATCGACTACCCCATCCAGCCGAAAGAGCACGGGATCGACTTCCTGCTCGACCATCGCCACCTGTGGCTCCGCAGCCCGCGCCAGCGCGCGCTCATGCTGCTGCGTCACGAGATCGAGCAGGCGATCCACGACTTCTTCTACGATCGCGGCTTCGTGCGCGTCGACACGCCCATTCTCACCGCGGCCATCGGCGAGCGATCGGGTCTCTTCTCCACCGAATACTTCGACGAGGGACAGGCCTACCTGGCGCAGACGGGACAGCTCTACGGTGAAGCCGCCGCCGCCGCTCTCGGAAGGATCTACACTTTTGGTCCGACCTTCCGCGCCGAGAAGTCGAAGACGCGCCGCCACCTGAGCGAGTTCTGGATGATCGAGCCCGAGGTGGCGTGGAATGACAGCGACGCGAACATGGCGCTGCAGGAGGAGTTCGTGTCGTACGTCGTGCAGCGGTGCGTCGAGCGTCGCCACGCCGAGCTGGCCGAGCTCGAGCGCGATGTCACCAAGCTCGCGCCGATCGTCCCGCCATTTCCGCGGCTGGACTACTCCGATGCGGTGACGGTGCTGCAAGGGAAGGGAAGCTCCATCCGGTGGGGGGAGGACCTCGGCGCCGAGGATGAGGCGCTGATCGTGGAGGACTACGACAAGCCCGTCTTCGTGATGAACTACCCGAAGGAAGCGAAGGCGTTCTACATGAAGGAGAACCCGGCCGACCCGCGCACGGTGCTCTGCGACGACCTGCTCGCCCCCGAGGGTTACGGTGAGATCATCGGCGGCAGCCAGCGCGAGGACGACTACGACAAGCTGCTACACCGCATCCGCGAGGAAGGTCTCCCCGAGGATGCCTACGGCTGGTACCTCGATCTTCGGAAGTACGGCACCTTCGTCCACGCCGGCTTCGGCCTCGGCCTCGAGCGCACGGTCGCCTGGATCGCCGGCGCCCCCCATCTTCGCGAGACGATCGCGTTTCCGAGGATGATGAATCGGTTGAAACCGTAGCCGGGAAGCGGGAAGCGGGAAGGGGGAAGCGGCCGCGCGGAGCGCCAGGCAGCCGGTAGTCATCAGGTGTGCCGGCTCTCCCCGCTCCCCGCTCCCCGTTCCCCGTCTTCCTCCCGCTTCACCTCCTCCCACAACTCGTCCAGCTCCGCCAGGCTCGCCTTTCCCATCACCACGCCCCGCTCGGCCGCGAGTCGTTCGACGCCTTCGAAGCGCCTGACGAACTTGTCGTTGGCGCGGTCGAGAGCGAGGGAGGGGTGGACACCGGCACGGCGGCAGAGATTCACCACCGCGAAGAGGAGGTCGCCGAGCTCCGATTCGATCTCGCGCTGGACCGCCACCGTCGCCGGGCTCGAGGAGGTATCCGTGCGCGCCGCCTGCTCGCGCAGCAGCGCGCGGGCTTCCTCGAGCTCTTCGATCACCTTCTGCGCCGGGCCCTCGGTGTCGTTCCAGTCGAAGCCCACGCCGGCCGCGCGATCCTGAAGACGATGGGCGCGATGCAGCGACGGCAGATTCGGCGGCAGCCCCTCGGAGATGGAGCCGCGCGATCTGGCCTTCATCTTCTCCCAGTCCTGTCGAGCGCCTCCCTCGTACAGGTGCGGATGGCGCCGCTTCATCTTCGCGATCAGCGACGCCGGCACGTCGTGCGCGTCGAACTCCCCCGTCTCTTCGGCGATCACCGAATGGAAGAGCACCTGGAGGAGGACGTCGCCGAGCTCCTCGCGCATCAGTGCCGGGCCCTCGGTCGCGGCGCGGCGGATTGCGTCGTCCAGCTCGTGCGCCTCCTCGATCAAGTAGGGGCGCAACGACTCGTGCGTCTGCTCCCGGTCCCATTCGCAACGGGCCCGCAGATCGCGCATGAGCGCGAGCGCATCTTCAAGCGTAGGTTTGGCTTGCATCGTTCCTCCAGGGCCGGTATACTACCCGCGCACCGAATGATGCGTCAATGCAGAAGCACCTGACACGCGCCTGGGTCGAGGTCGACTTGGGCGCGTTGGTTCGCAATGGGGCGGCGCTGGCCGCGCAGGCGGGCGTGCCGCTCCTGCCGATGCTCAAGGCCGACGCGTACGGCACCGGCGCGGTCCGCGCCGCCCTCGCGCTGGAGCGGCTCTCTCCGTGGGGCTACGGGGTGGCCACCATCGCCGAGGGCGCCGAGCTCCGCCGGGCGGGGATCGAGCGCCCCGTAGTCGTCTTCACGCCGCTCGACCCCGCCGACTTCCGCGCCGCGCGCGAAGCCGCGATCACGCCGGTCTTCGGGCGCGCCGCCGACATCATGCGCTGGCGCTCCACGGGGGGCGGCCCGTGGCACCTCGGCGTGGACACCGGGATGAGCCGCGCCGGAGTCCGCTGGGACGCGGCGGCGGAGCTGCGGGACGCCCTGCTGGACTCTCCCCCCGACGGTGCGTTCACCCACTTTCACTCCGCCGAGCTGGGCGATGGGTCGATGGAGGAGCAGGAGCGGCGCTTCCGACTGGCGCTCGCCGAGGTGCCGGCGCGCCCGCCGCGGCTCAGCACGGAAAACTCCGCCGCCATCGCGCGGCGCCGGCGATCGGAGTGGGACCTGGTCCGCCCCGGCGTCTTTCTGTACGGCGTCGGGAGCGGCGCCGGCGCGCTGATCACGCCGGAGCCGGTCGTGTCGCTCCGCGCTTGCGTCGTGGACATGCGCACCATTCCCGCGGGCGCCAGCGTGAGCTACGACGCCACCTACGTCGCGCCAGCGCCGCGTCGCGTCGCCACGCTCGCCGTCGGCTATGCCGATGGTTATCCGCGCGGCATGAGCGGACGCGGCGCCGCCATCGTGCGCGGCCGCATCGTCCCGGTGTTGGGCGTGGTCACGATGGACATGACGATGATCGACGTGAGCGACGTCCCTTGCGAGCTGGGCGACGTCGCGACGCTCATCGGACGCGACGGCGACGAGCTGCTCGACGTCGAGCGCGTGGCGGCGCTCGGCGGCGCGCACCCGTACGAGCTGCTCACCGGACTTGGTGTCCCGCGGCTTCCGCACGTCTACGGCGAAGTGGACTCGTGAGGCGCGCCATCATCCTCGTCCTCGACGGCGTCGGCATTGGCGAGGCGCCCGACGCCGCGTCGTACGGCGATGCCGGCAGCGACACGCTCGGTAATCTCGCTCGCGCCGTGGGCGGGCTGCGTCTTCCGAACCTCGAGCGAGCGGGGCTCGGTCTCATCAAGCCGCTGAGCGGTGTCGAGGCCACCCCGCATCCGACCGGTGCGTGGGGACGCATGCGCCCGAGCTCCGCGGGGAAGGACAGCACCGCGGGCCATTGGGAGATCGCCGGTCTCCACCTGCGGGCCCCATTTCCCACGTATCCGAGCGGATTTCCCGAAGAGGTCGTGCACGAGTTCTCGCGTCGTACCGGGAGGGCCGTGCTGGGCAACGTGGTGGCCAGCGGCACCGCCATCATCGAGCGATTCGGCGCCGAGCATCAGCGGACGGGGGCGTGGATCCTGTACACGTCGGCGGACTCCGTCTTTCAGGTGGCCGCGCACGAGGAAACGGTTCCCCTGGAGGAGCTGTATCGCGCCTGCGAGACGGCTCGCGCGATGCTCCAGCCGCCGCACAACCTTTCGCGCGTGATCGCGCGGCCCTTCGTCGGAACGCCGGGCGCCTACACCCGTACCTCCAACCGCCGCGACTACTCCATCGACCCGCCGGAGGAGACGCTTCTCGACGCCCTGGCCGCCGTTGGAATTCCGCGACGAGGGGTGGGGAAGGTCGATGATCTGTTCGCCCGGCGCGGCATTCGCTCCGAGCACACCCCCGACAACGCGGCGGGGGTGAAGGCGATCCTCCGGGCGCTGGCCGAGCAGCAGAGTGGGCTCATCTTCGCCAACCTAGTAGATTTCGACCAGCTTTGGGGGCACAGAAACGATGTCACGGGGTTCCATGAGGGACTCCGCGAGTTCGATCGCGCCCTCCCCGACCTTCAGGCCGCGCTCCACGAGGACGACCTGCTGTTCCTGACCGCCGATCACGGTAATGACCCAACGACCCCATCCACGGACCATTCCCGTGAGTGCGTCCCCCTGCTCGCCCTCGGGGCTCGCGTGCGCCCGCGAGCGCTGGGCGTGCGCGAGACCTTCTCCGATCTCGGAGCCACCGTCGCCGACTGGCTGGGCGTCCGGTACCGGGGGCGCGGCACTTCGTTCCTCTCGGAGCTGGTGTCCGAGTGAGTAGTCGAGAGACGGACGCGCTGCGCGACGCCGCCTTCGAGGTCATGCGTCGCGCCTACGCGCCCTACTCGAACTTCCGCGTTGGTGCCGCACTCCAGACCCGGAGCGGCAAGACTTATCTCGGATGTAACGTCGAGAACGCGTCGTACACGGCCGGGATCTGCGCCGAGCGCGGCGCGGTGCTGGCCGCCGTGGCCAGCGGCGACCGGGACTTCGAGCGGCTGGTCATCGCCACCGAGGCCATCGTTCCGGCGGCACCATGCGGTGAGTGCCGGCAGGTCCTGGGCGAGTTCGGCAACGAGATCGACATCCTCAGCTGCACCACCGCGGGGAAGGAGACGCGCTGGACGCTCTCCCAGCTCCTTCCGCACCCCTTCACCACTTCCTCCCTGGATCGCTCATGAAGCTCGGCCGCATCGTGGGCACCGTCGTCTCGACGCGCAAGGATCCGTCGCTGTCGTCGCTGAAGCTGCTGGTGGTGGAGAACCTGACGACCACGCTGGAGAAGGAGGGTGGGTACGTGGTGGCAGTGGACAGCGTGGGGGCGGGGATGGGCGAGGTGATTCTCTACGCGACTGGAAGCTCGGCGAGACAGACGGCGATCACCAAGGATCGTCCGGTCGACGCCGTCATCATGGGCATCGTGGACAGCTTTGACGTGGAAGGAAAGAGTGTTCGTCTTGCGTGATTCTCTTCGCGCGCTCGGGCTCGCGCTCGGGTGCGTGGTGGTGCTCGCGGCATGCCAGGAAGACGTGACCGGTGGCGCGGCGTGTCCGTCGCTCTGCCCCGATCAGAACGTCGAGCTCAAGGACACGGTGCTCTTCCCGGTGACGCTGGATTCGACGCTGACCGGCTTCCCGCCGCTCGGCACCGAGGGTGAGCTGTTGATCGCCCGCCGCGGCGATTCGCTGGTGACCGCCGGCGTGATGCGCTACGACACGCTGCCGACGATCTTCCCCCGACCGGTGGGCGACACCACCACGCGTCGAGTGGTCGGCGTCGACAGCGCCTTTCTCTTTCTGACGCTCTCGGCCACCACCCAGCTCGCCAAGGCGCCGGTCACCTTCGAGGTGTACGACGTGGACTCGCCGGGCAGTCCGGAGCCGGACACCGCCGCGGTGCGGCAGCTCATCCGCCCCGATCGGCTGCTGGCCACTCGCACCGTCAGGCAGGACTCGCTCACCGGCTCGGTGAACATTCGCCTTCCACCCGCGTTCGTCCTCGACCGCATCCTGAACGGAAGGCGCACGCGATTCGCCGTCACCGTGACCAGCGATTCGAGCACCGAAGTGCGTCTGGTCCAGGGAGAGGCGGGGGTCTCCGGCCCGCAGCTGGTCTACCTCGCGCGCTCCGACCGTGACACGCCCCAGATGCGTGATACGGTCCGCATCGGCTCCTTCGAGTTCTCCGGGTCGACGGTTCCGGACCTGGAGGATTACACCCTGGTGTTGCGGGGTGCGCCGCCACCGCCGCCGCAGGCGCTGGCGGTGGGCGGATTGCCGGCGCGCCGGACCTACATGCGCTTCGCGATCCCGACCGCGATCCTCGATTCCACCACCATCGTTCGCGCCGCGCTCTTCTTCACCCAGTTCCCCAACCGCGGTGTCCTGGGATCGGCCGACACGATCAACATCACGCCGCGAATCGTCATCGCCACCAACCTGGTGGACCCCGGTCGCTCCGCCCTCCTGGCGAACGATCCGTTCGCCTTCGGCGCGGTGATCGATCCGATTCGCGCCGCGCCGATGGACTCGGGGCAGCGACGGCTCGACATCCCGTCGCTCCTGCGTATCTGGCGCAACGTGGATGAGACCGTCAACCAGCACTCGATCGTGCTGGTGTCGGACGAAGAGGCCACGTCGCCCGCGCAGGTGCGCTTCTTCTCCACCGAGGCGGCCGCCGAGCTGCGGCCGCGTCTCCGCATCACGTACATCCCACGCGTCGGCCTCGGACTCCCTTGATGCACGCTCTTCGATTCGCACTCCTCGCTCTCGCGCTCCCCATGTCGCTCGGCGCGCAGGGCACGTTGAGCTCGCAAGGGTTCGGCTATCCGCCCGGGCAGGTGAGCACCCGTGTGCTGGCCACCGGGGGCGCGCTGGCCGAGTTCGACCCCATCACGCCGCTCAACCCCGCCGCCCTCTCCACCTGGGGGCGATCCGGGATCTACGTGCAGTACTCGCCGGAGTTCCGCAGCCTCTCCGGGACGGAGGGCGGCGACGAGTCGTCCACGCTGATCCGCTTTCCGGTGGTAGCGGCCGCGCTGGCGATCGGGAGCAGGGCCACCGTCGGCATCGGCTTCTCCACGCTGCTCGACCGAACCTGGCGCACCGCGGTGCGAGATTCGGTGATGCTGCCTGACGACACCATCAGCTACGTTGCCTCCTTCGGCAGCGTGGGCGCGATCAACGACGTGCGGCTCGGCGTCGCCTACAACGTGAATTCGGCCATCACGGTGGGCATCGGCGCGCACGCCTTCACCGGAGAGAACCGGCAGGAAGTGTCGGTCACCTTCGACAGCGCGTCCTTCAGCGACAGCTCCGTCGCGCTCCCCTTCGAGGAGACCGGCGCGCTCAGCTATTCGGGGAATGCGATCAGCGGCGGATTCGAGGTGCGCATCAAGGACCTGGCGCTGGCGGCATCGGGTCGCACCGGCGGCCGCGTGCGCGCCTACCAGGGCGACACGCTGCTCCAGTCCAGTAGCGCGCCCAGTCGCCTCGGCGGCGGGATTCGCTACACGGGCATCGCCGGCACCACCATCGCGGTGCGCGCGAACTGGGATGAATGGTCGCGGTTCGGCGCGCTCCTCCGCGACGGAAGCTCGGTGCGGGCCTTCGACGGGTGGGACGTCGGCATCGGCGCCGAGGTGAAGGGACCCGGGCTGCTCGGTCAGGACCTTCCCGTGCGGGCCGGCTTCCGGCGTCGCACGCTTCCGTTCAGCGTGACCGGCGATCGCGTGCGCGAGACCAACCTGGCGCTCGGGTTCGGCATCCCCATGTCGCGCTTCCGCGCCGCCGCCGACGTCGCCTTGCAGCGCTCCATGCGCCGGGTGGATGGCGATGCGCGCGAGAACGCCTGGACCTTCAGCATCGGGATAGCCGTCAAACCCTAGAAACGTGTCGCATCCCCCCGCGCTCGACAGCGCTCCGTACGCGCCGCTGATCCTCGTCGCCGACGACGTGCCGGCGAACGTGGAGCTGCTCAACGATCAGTTGGCGACGCTGGGGTACCGGGTGGCCGAAGCCGTGGACGGGCCGACGGCGCTGGAGGCCTGCTTCGCCCGGAACCCGGACCTGTGCATCCTCGACGTCTCGATGCCCGCGGGGAATCTGGGCTGCGACGATCGCTCGACCGGCTTCGAGGTCTGCCGCCGGCTCAAGCGCGATCCGCGCACCGCGCGCATACCGGTCATCTTCGTCACCGCCCTCAACGACACCACCGATCGGGTCAAGGCGATCGAGGCCGGCGGCGATGACTTCCTCACCAAGCCGCACAACCGGCAGATCCTGTCGGCGCGCGTGCGCAGTCTGCTCCGCCTCAAGTTCGCCACCGATGCGCTGGAGGACAGCTATCGCAAGCTGCGCGAGCTGGAGAAGGTGCGCGATGACCTCATGAAGATGATCGTGCACGACCTCAAGACCCCGCTCACCTCCGTTCTCGCCTCACTGGAGATGGTGATCGACGGGGATTTCGGCGGCGTCAACGAGGAGCAGCGCCGCGCCCTCGGCGACGCGGAGGGAAAGGCGGAGGACCTGCTGAGTCTCATCAACGATCTGCTCGAGGTGGCGCGCATCGAGGACACGCAGATCCAGCTCGAGCTTCAGCCCATCGCCCCGGGAGCGCTGATCACCGAAGTGGTGCACGAGTGGCACGTGCGATTCCAGCAGGAAGGCGCCTACGCGCACATCGACGTCGCGGAGGACACCCCCGTCTTCCAGGCCGACAAGGGACTGATCAAGCGCGTCTTCTCGAACCTGATCCAGAACGCGCTCACCCATTCGTCGCGCTCGGTGGAGCTGAACATCCTGGCCAGACGCGACGCGAGCGGGAGCGTGCTCTTCACCGTCGCCGACAACGGGCCGGGCATTCCACCGGAGTACCACGAGCTCATCTTCCGCAAGTTCGAGCGCGTGCGGAATCCCGAGATCCCACGCGTGCGCAGCTCGGGGCTCGGGCTCGCCTTCTGCAAGCTGGCGGTGGAGGCGCACGGCGGGCGCATCTGGGTGCAGAGCTCTGAAGGGCAGGGAAGCCAGTTCCACTTTCTGCTCCCCGTGCAGCCGACCACCCGGACGCCCATCGCCGCCTGAAGAGTCACTCGCCGCGCAACGCCACGTTCGGGTCCGTCCGAGTGGCGCGCCGGGCGGGAAGGGCGCGGGCGAGCAGGGCCACGCCGCCGAGCCGGCCTGGATGACGTGCTTCAGCGCGCCTCGCGGAGCAGGGCGCGCACGTCGAGCGGAAGCGTCGTCATCGCCAGCGCCCCATCGGGCGTGCGCGGCCACTGCTCGCGCGGCCGGTCCCAGTACAGCTCCACGCCGTTCTCATCCGGATCACGGAGATACAGCGCCTCGCTCACGCCATGGTCGCTGGCGCCGTCGAGCCGGATTCCGGCCGCCAGCAGTCGCTGGAGCGCGTCGGCCAGCGCGGCGCGGCTGGGATACCGGATCGCCACGTGGTAGAGCCCGGTGCTCCCGCGTGGCGGCGGTGAGCCGCCTTCGCTCTCCCAGGTGTTCAGGCCGATGTGATGGTGGTAGCCGCCGGCGGCCACGAACGCGGCCTGCGCCCCGTACCGCTGCATCAGCTCGAAGCCGAGGACGCCCGTGTAGAACGCCAGCGCGCGATCGAGGTCGGCCACCTTGAGGTGCACGTGGCCGATCTCCACGCCGGGATCGATCGGACGAGTGTCGACGGTCATCCATGCCTCCGTAGTCGTTGTCGGGCCACCACTTCGATTGCAGAACGCCGGCCGTGCCGCTCCGGTTCGCGCCTCCTCGGCGCCCGCTCCGCCCGATCGAAGCGTCTTGAATGGAGCGCGTGAGGAAGTGTAACATTCAGCATGGAAAGGACTTCGCGTGGAACTGTATACATCGAGACGTACGGCTGCCAGATGAACGTGAGCGACTCGGAGCTCATGTACGGACACCTGGCGGAGTACGGCTACGCCCCCACCGAGTCCCCCGATGGCGCCGACGTCATCCTCGTCAACACCTGCGCCATCCGCGATCACGCCGAGCAGCGGGTGCTCGGCCGCCTCGGCGAGCTCAAGCGGCACATGGGCGCCGGCACCGTGCTGGGAGTGACCGGCTGCATGGCGCAACGCCTCGGGCCGCAGCTGCTCGACCGCGCGCGGCACGTGGACTTCGTGATCGGTCCCGACGGATATCGGGCGCTGCCCGCGCTGATCGAGGGCGCCCGGCGCGGAGAACGTGTGGCCCGTGTCGAGTTCGACCTCGAGGAGCACTACGAGGATTTCACCGCCCGGCGCTTCGAGGGCGTGCGGGCGTGGATCCCGGTGCAGCGCGGCTGCGATTACAAGTGCACGTACTGCATCGTTCCGATGACGCGTGGACCGGAACGGAGCCGCAAATTGTCCGACGTCGAACGGGAAGCGCGCGAGATCGCGGACGCGGGCATCACCGAGGTCACCCTGCTCGGGCAAACGGTCAACTCGTACTACGATGGCGAGCACGACTTCGCCGACCTGCTGCGAGCGGTCGGGCGCGTGCCGGGAATCCGGAGGGTGCGCTTCACCAGTCCGCACCCCAACGATTTCAGCGAGCGCGTGCTGGAAGCGATGGCGACGACGTCGACGGTATGCGAGCACGTCCACCTTCCCATGCAGTCGGGGTCGACGCGGACGCTCAAGCGGATGCTCCGGCGCTACACGCGCGAGCAGTATCTCGAGTGCGTCGCGCGGCTGCGCAACGCGGTGCCGGGGGTGGCGCTCACCACCGACGTGATCGTTGGCTTTCCGGGTGAGACGGAGGAGGAGTTCGAGGAGACGCTCGGCGCCGTGCGCGAAGTGGGCTTCGAGGATGCGTACACCTTCAAGTTCTCGGCGCGAGACGGGACGCCGGCCACGCGGCTGCCGCCGGAGCTGTCGGTGCCTGACGAGGTGGCAAGCGATCGGCTGGCGCGATTGATCGCCACCGTGCGGGACGGGTCGCGCGCCCGTAACCTGGGGCTGCTCGGCACGCGCCACGAGATCCTGATCGAAAAGGTGTCGCGGCGCGGCACGCTGCTGCAGGGACGCACTCGTCATCACCGCACCGTGTTGGTGCCCGGCGATGAGTCGCAGATCGGGCGGTACTGCACGGTGGAGCTCACCGGCACCACCGGCTCCACCTTCACCGGGACGGTAGTGCGAGAGCGTGTCGCGCTGCCGTTGGCGGGATGAAGAACCGCGTCGAGACGATCATCACCGAGCTCTATGACGAGCTCCGCCTCGCGAACCCGGAGTTCTGCGTCTGCGATCGGTGCCGCGAGGATGTGCTGACGTACACGCTGAACCAGGCGAGGCCGCGCTACAGCGGAACGGCCACCGGGCAGGCGCTCATCTCGGTGAACCTGCAAAGTGACCAGACGCGCGCCGAGCTGTCGGTGATCGTGCTCGACGCCATGCGCCGGGTGGCGGCCAATCCGCGCCACGATGACCCGCGGGGCGCGAGGGAGGGAGCGCACTAGGAGCACTCGCGGAGGCACATGCCCCTCGTCGCCGTCGCCGTGGCGGCGTACGCCGCCGGACTCCTGCTCGGGTTCGGCGGCGTCGTCATCTGGGGAGTCCTGGCGGTGGCCACGCTGGCGTCGGTGGCCATCGCGCGTCGGGCCCTCCCCGCGCTGGCCGCCGCTGTGCTGCTGGCGGCGGGGCTCATCGTGGCGCGCTCGGACGTCCGGAGCGAGCGCGGATGTCGCGCACGCCTCGCT
>DATFFZ010000237.1:0-4457 GCA_035249845.1 Gemmatimonadaceae bacterium | reverse complement strand
AGTATTTCGGCGTCGAGCGCGGTGCGCTCATCACCCAGGTCGCCGCCGGCACCCCCGCCTCGCGCGCCGGCCTCAAGGGAGGCGATGTGATCGTCCGCGCGGCCGGCAACGCCGTTCGTAATCCTCACGATGTCCAGATGGCGCTGGAGCAGGCGAGCGAGAAGAGGGTCATGACGGTGGAGATCGTGAGGAAGAAGGAAAGGAGAACGGTCACGATCCGGTGGTAAGGGCGCACATCATTCGATCCTCAGCTCCTCCGGGAGGAGCGACTTGTGAATCGCAAGTGAGGCGATGCATCCGTCGGCCGCTGCCGGAACGGCCAGGTGTGGCCCGGGGATGAGGTCGCCGGCGGCGTAGACGTGGGGGACGGAGGTGCGGTACAGGCGGTCCACCTCCAGCAAGCCTTCGTGGTCGCGCTTGCACCCGAGCTGGACGCCGATGTCGTCGGCGGGGTAGTGGCCGATGGCGAAGAAGACACGCTCGCATTCGATCCTGGCGCCGCCCTCGAGCTCGAGCGCCTGCACCCGGTCGCCGTGGGCGATCACGCCGGCCACGGGCTCGGAGTGGATGCCGACGTCGAGCCCGCGGAGCTTGGCCAGGTTCGTGTCGTCGATGTCCGGGGTCGCGCCGTTGGTGCAGATCACCAGATCGCGTGTCCACACCGCCAGGTTGAGCGCCATCCCGGCTGCCTTGCGCCCAGATCCGATGATGGCCGTGCGGCTCCCGCGCGCCTCGTAGCCGTCGCAGTCGGGGCAGTGGTGCACGGTTGCTCCGTAGCAGGTCGACAGGCCCGGCACATCGGGCCACACGTCGCGAATGCCATAGGCCAGCAGCACCCGCCTCGACTCGAACGACCGCCCGTCATCCAGCTCGAGGCGGAATCGCTCGTCGTCCAGGTGCTCCACCGTGGAGACGAGTCCGTCCACCAGCTCCGCGCCGAAGCGGCGGGCGTCGTCGCGTCCGCGACCTCGGAGCTCCGCCGGGGTGATGTGGCCGAAGCCCAGGTAGCCGTGGATGCCGCGCGTCTGCCAGTTGCGCGGGTCGCCGGAGTCGATGAGAACGACGGAGCGGAGGTAGCGCGCCAGCCATACGGCGGCGCTGAGTCCAGCCGGGCCGCCACCGATGATGGCGACGTCGAGGAGATCTGGAGGTCGTGCCATGCGCGCCGCCCGTGCAAGAAGCGGGCGGCGCGCCATTCGGCGCCCTACTTGATGGAGCCGGGTGGGACGGTGTAGAGGAGGCGGACCGTCGCCCGATCGGCCTCGGAGAGATCGCGAACCCGCACGCGGGCGGTCATGATGTTGCCCGTGTCGGTGGTGTGATCGAGGCCGAGGAGGTGCCCCACCTCGTGCAGCGCGATCGCCTTGATGGCGCGGCTGTCGAGCGGATCGCCGCCGTTGTGATGCAGCGCCAGGGTGATGGTCGCGTTCACGATCCACCAGTGCCGGTCACGGGCCCACAGCGTCTTCCCGCTGATGGGGTCGGCGAACTGGCCGGTCCAGAACACCCTGATGTCCGCCTCCGCGGAATCCAGCACGAAGGAAAAGTGCACCGGGATTCCCTGCTCCTGCCACTCGGCGAACGCCTCGCGGACGCGCTCCTGATACTCGAGCTTCCAGCCGTGGAAGCGCTCTCCGTCGGAGACCCAGACGCGAAGCGGCTGGGCGATCCGCTCCGGCCAGCGGGCCAGCGCCGAGTCGCGCTGGAGGAGGATCTCCGGCAGGTAGGTTCCCGTGGCGTTGGCGCGGATCGTCTCGCGGATCTCGTGGACGTTCCGGGAGGCCATCATCGGCTCCATGGCCTCGAGCGCGTAGTTGGCGCGTCTGGCCTTGTCCTTGGCCTTCTTGGAGCGCGCGGTCTTGGCGGCTGGCTCCAGGACGGCGGCCTGCTCGAGTGTGGAGATGATCGACTGCTGCCAACTGTCCCAGGCTGCGAAGCCTGCCGCGGCGAACAGAGTGAGTGGGAAGAGTAGGAGAACGCGCTTCATGGCGGTCGGACGTTGGCGGTCTCAGCGGCATCGCTGGACTCGCGTTGGCGGCTTCGCTAAGGGGGCTCGAGGAATGCCTCCACGAGCTCGAAAAAGGGCTCCGGTGTTTCGAGGAAGGGCATGTGTCCGGCGCCAGGAATCGGCGCCATCGTTGCACGGCGCATCATCGAGGCGACCTCCGCCGCGACGGAGCGCGGCAAGAGATCCCGCTCTCCATGCACGACGACCGAGGGTGTCTGGACGGCACGCAGGGGAGTGGACCAGTCGTACCCGTCGCGCCAGAGCCTGGCGGAGACGGCCGCGCCTGTTTCACTCGTCGAGCGGGGGAGCGGGATGAACTCCGCCAGCCGCTGGTCGGCGAACCAGGCAGGGAAGATCGCGCGAGAGAACGAGCTGTGAATGCCGGGATCGGGACGGGAGAGCGTGTCACGATCGAAACGGTCGAGCACCGCTCGGGCCCCGGGGGAGAGGCGCTCGCGTGCCGCGGCGATCAACGAGTCTCGCCAGGCGCCGGTGGCGCCGACGGGATCGATGAGTGCGACGCGTCTGGTACCCGCAGCATCGCGCTCTGTTCCGAGAATTGCAATACCTCCTCCCCACGAATGTGCGAGGACGTCCCACTTCGAGATGCCGAGCGCGGCGCGCAGGGCGCCGACGTCGGCCGCGTCGTCGTCGATGCTGGCGGCGAGCGGGTGGAGCGGCGCTTCGCTCGCGCCGCGACCGCGCTGATCGTAGAAAACGAGCTGCCGGCGGCGACCGAGCGGGGCGAGCGCCGGCCAGAGCAGCGTGTGGTCGAAGAGGAGCCCGCCGTTGATGCAGAGGAGCGGCGTCGCACCCCGCACCGGCGGAGTCGTGAAGACGGCGAGCTCGAGCCCGCGCACCTTCACGCGCCGCTCCTCGAGGCGTGGGACACGACCGGCGAGGCGACGAAAGGCGATGAGTCGCTCGCGCGGGGAGACCGCGCGAGGGCCCGGCCCGCCAGTCACGCGATCCGGCAGATGAACGTGACGATGAGGGTGCGCTCGCTCTCGGGGGTGACCGTGCAGAAGACGGGGAGATCGACGAGCTTCCGGAAGGCTCGCACCTCGGTCTCGGTCACCTGGGGTACGTCGTGGTAGACGACCTCGATCGTCTGCTTGTCGACGGGCTGGATGGTCATGGGCCGGCCGGCCAGTCGACTGTGCGGATCGTGGGCCGGGAGCTGGTCCGTCAGCCGCTGCTGCAGGGCGGCGATCGTGTCGCGGAGTGCGGGCTCGAGCGTGGACGTGTCCATGGGTCTGTCTCATCTTCGCTCGTTCCTCGCTGAATAGCCAGCGGTTGGGCCCGGTTACGCGTCACGACGCCCTTGGCGTCCCGGGTCGGCACGAAGCTGGCGAAGCCGTGCCACGTCCTCACTCCACCGTCGTCATGAGCGTCTCGCTACGAACGTTGGCCGCCGCCGTCGGTGCGTCGGCCGACGAAGAGGTGCCCATCACCGGCATCGCCCACGACTCCCGTCGAGTTCGCGCGGGGGAATTGTTCGTCGCGCTACCGGGGACGGTGCAGGATGGCGCGGAGTTCGTGCAGGAGGCGGCGCGCCGTGGCGCGGCGGCGGCGTGCATCGCGCGTGAGGCACGGCCCAGACTGGATGGCGCGCGGCTGCCGCTCATCCGCGTGGATAATCCCCGCTCGGCGCTGGCGCGCTTGGCCGCCGCCTTCTATGGGGACCCCGCCAAACAGCTCTGCCTGATCGGAGTGAGCGGAACGCTGGGAAAGACGTCGACGACGCTGCTGGTGCAGGCGGCGCTGGTCGCGTCGGCGGCGGGGGATGGGGTGGGGGTGGTGGGGTCACTCGGGGCGAGGGTGAGCGGGCGGGCCCGGGATCGCGTGGGGGGCGCGCTCCCCGATCTCGACGGGATGACCACGCCGGACGCGCCCGCGTTGCACCAGGCGCTCCGGGTGATGGCCGACGCCGGCGTTCGCACCGTGGCGATGGAGGTGACGTCGCACGCGCTGGCCCAGCACCGGGTGGACGGGCTCACCTTCGCGCTGGGGGTGCTCACCAACCTGGTGCCTGACGAGCACCTCGATTTTCACGGGACGGCGGAGCACTACCTGGCCACCAAAGCCCGCTTCCTCGACCAGCTGGCGCCCGACGCGCCGCTGGTGTTCAACGCCGACGACCGTCTGGTGCGGCGGATGGTGGCGTCGTGGCTGGGGCGCCAGCCGCGGCCGGTGATCGGCGTGTCGTTAGGCGAGGCGGCGCGGGTGATGGACAAGGACCCGGACGATCTGGCGGCGCGGGATGCCGCCGTGGCGGTGGAGGAGCTGCGGTGGGATGCCGGCGGATCGAGCTTCGTGCTCGCGGTAAAGCGGCAGCTTCCGCGTCTCGACGGCGCGGTGGTGCCGGAGGTGAACGTGCCGATCGTGCTGCCGGTGCTCGGGATCCAGCAGGTGACGAACGCGGCGCTGGCGGCCGCGGCGGCGCTGG
>DATFFZ010000236.1:0-15932 GCA_035249845.1 Gemmatimonadaceae bacterium | reverse complement strand
CGCGGCCGCCGTGCAGCGCCGCCAGCTCGCGCACCACGGCCAGCCCGATCCCGCTCCCGGGCGGCCCCTGGCTCCCCGCATCGAGACGCACGAAGGGGGAGAACACGTTCTCGCGCTCGGCCGCCGGAATCCCCGGTCCCTCGTCGTCCACGTGCAGGAGGATCCGCGTCTCGCGCACCTCGGCCGAGACGGTGATGCGCTGAGCGCGCGGCCCGTACTTCACGGCGTTGTCGAGCAGGTTGAGCATCATCTGCCGCACCGCCCAGGGATCGACGTCGGCCACCAGCGATGGGTCGAGTCGCGCGTGCACGCAGGCGTCGGCGCCATCGGCGATCCCGGCGAAGGAGGTCACGGCTTCGCCGACCAGCGGCGCCAGCGCCCGCCGCTCGCGCCGCAGGTGCGTGAGCCCGCGCTCGGTGCGCGACACCTGCAGCACGTTCTCCACCAGGTGCAAGAGCCGCCGTGCCTCCTGGAGAATCACGTCCACCGCCTCGCGACGCTCGCGCTCGGAGCGCACGCGATCGAGCTGCAGCGTCTCGGCGAAGAGCATGATCTGCGCGAGCGGCGTCCGTAGCTCGTGCGACACGCTGGAGGTGAAGTCGGCGCGAAGGCGCGCCAACTCCTGCTCGCGGCGCACCTGCACGGTGGCGAGCAGCAGGAGCGCGCCGGTGAGCGCGAGGAGGATCAGCACTTCGGGGATCACCGAGCGCGGGAGCGGTCCGATGACGACCCGGTTCACCGCGTCCGGGTGGAGGGTGACGGTGGCGCGGAGCCGGGCGGCCATCGGCAGCACCACCTCGGCGCCGAACGGCGAGTCGTAGCGCGGGTGCGAGCTGTACACCATCTCGCCAGCGCCCGTGTGTACGTTCACCGCCAGGAGTGAATCGTCGGGCTCGCCGCCGGTGGCGCTCACCGGCAACAGCGACGCGCCGGCCGCGGCCGCCAGCGCCGGGCGCAGCGCATCGATGCAGGTGGTGAGCCCGTAGGCCGCGATCGGCGCGCCGTGCTCCGCGTACTTCACGCCATATATGATGGCGCGGTCGCGGCGGGGCGCCGTCTCGTCGAGCAGCACGGCGGCGCTCCAATCGGGCGCGTAGGAGGCGCGGGCATGGTTGGTGATCGATGCGGCGAGCGCCCTGAGCTCGCGCGGCGTGAGCGGCGCGCCGGCCGTCGACAGCGAACCATCACGGAAATCGATGCGCAGATACGCGCGTCGTCGGTCGCGCTCCGCGTCGCCGCATCGAAAGGCGGCATGGGCGGTGGCGGCCAGCGCGTTCGGCGGCGCCAGCCGCTCGAAGGGGGAGGAGGCCCGCACGCCCGTGAGCGGCGCGAGCAGCGGGGCGGCCTCGCTCCGGATCCCCTCCTCGGCTGTCGAGGCGTAGGCGCGGGCGGCGAATCCGGCGTACTCCTGCAGCGCGCGCTCCGCCGTCTGCCGGTGCGAGCGCGCCGCATCGTACGCCTCGAAGGCCAGACCGCCGGCCACCACCAGCGTGGCGCCGAGCGCGGCCACGTACTCGGCCGATCGCGGCGCCGATCGCCGCCTTCTATGAATGTGACGCATGCATTGATTCTCGCCTACCCATGCAGGTCATTCATGGGATTTGGGACGAGGCCCGCGCAAGACTGGCGAGGTCGGGACCGAGCGCATTGGCGCTTCTCTGACCCCATTCTGACGGCGCGGGGCGTAGCGGGACCCCCGGCACGCGCGGAGCGGCTCCGATGCACCGGTCGTCTGACCGCCCGTGTACGCCGCCGCTACAGCGTGTCGGGCCCCATCGGCGCATCGTGGTCGCGGGATCAGCCACGAGACGCGGATGGGTCTGTTCACGAAGAAGAGCATCGCCGAGCTGCAGGGAGAGGCGACGTCGGGGGCGCTGCGGCGCACGCTCGGACCGATGAACCTGACGATGCTCGGGATCGGCGCGATCATCGGCACCGGCATCTTCGTGCTCACCGGAACCGCCGCCGCGCAGTTCGCCGGTCCGGCGCTGGTGATCTCGATGATCATCGCCGGGATCGGCTGCGCCCTGGCCGGGCTCTGCTACGCCGAGTTCGCCAGCCTGATCCCGGTGTCGGGGAGCGCCTACACGTACGCGTACGCGACGCTGGGGGAGCTCTTCGCCTGGATCATCGGGTGGGATCTGATTCTGGAGTACGGGCTCAGCGCGGCGACCGTGGCCGTGGGGTGGTCGGGATATGCCACCGGCCTGCTGCACTCGCTCGGCATCACGCTGCCGCCGGAGCTCACCTGCGCGCCGGGGAGCGTGATGACGATGGCCGATGGGAGCGTGGTGCACGGGGTGTTCAACGTGCCGGCCACGCTGGTCATCCTGGCGGTGATGACGCTGCTGGTGATCGGCATCCGCGCGTCGGCGATGGTGAACGCCGTGATCGTGGTGGTGAAGGTGCTCGTCCTCCTGCTGTTCGTGGCCGTGGGCGCCATGTACGTGCAGCCTGACAACTGGCAGCCGTTCATCCCCGAGAACACCGGGAGCTTCGGGAGCTTCGGGTGGTCCGGCGTGTTGCGCGGGGCGGGAGTGATCTTCTTCGCGTACATCGGCTTCGACGCCGTCTCCACCGCGGCGCAGGAGGCGAAGAACCCGCAGCGGGACATGCCCATCGGCATCCTCGCGTCGTTAGGCATCTGCACCGTGCTCTTCATCGCCGTGGCGTTGGTGCTCACCGGGATCGTGCCCTACGGCGAGCTCAACGTGCCGAACCCCATCGCCGTCGGCATCGAATCGGCCGGCGTGCGCTGGCTGAGTCCGCTCATCAGCGTCGGCGCGCTGGCCGGCATCTCCAGCGTCATGCTGGTGCTGCTGCTGGGGCAGACGCGCGTGTTCTACTCCATGAGCCGCGACGGCCTGCTCCCCCCCGTCTTCCGGGCGATCCATCCGCGTTTCCGCACGCCGCACCTGAGCACGCTGCTCACCGGCAGCATTGCCGCCGTGATCGCCGGTGCCGTGCCGATCACCGTGCTGAGCCAGCTCACCAGCATGGGGACGCTGCTCGCCTTCGTGATCGTGTGCGTGGCGGTGCTCATGCTGCGCCGCACCGCGCCGGATCTGCACCGGCCATTCCGCACGCCGTGGATGCCCTGGGCCCCGATCCTCGGCGCCCTGATCTGCTTCGCGCAGATGGCGGGGCTTCCCTGGCAGACGTGGGAGCGGCTGCTCATCTGGCTGGCGCTGGGGTTCGTGGTGTATTTCGCGTACAGCCGGAGGAGGGCGCGGGAAGCGGGGAGCGCGGAACGGGAAGCGTAGCTTGGTTCGGAGCTACGCTCCCCGTTCCCCGCCCGCCGCTCGCTCCACCGCCATTCCCATCGCGTGGTACCCCTTGTCGGCGTACAGCACGGTGGCCGTGATGGCGCTGGCGAGCGGGCTGCACAGGAACGCGGCGGCGGTTCCGACTTCGCGCGCATCGAGCGGCTCGCTGAGCGGCGCGTTGGCCGAGACGTACTCGACCATCTTCTCGATGATCCCGATCGCGCTCGCCGCCCGTGAAGCGAGCGGGCCGGCCGAGATGCAATTGACGCGTATGCCGTACCGTCGTCCCGCTTCATAGGCCAGCACGCGCGTGTCGCTCTCCAGCGCCGCCTTCGCCGACGACATGCCGCCACCGTACCCGGGAATCACGCGCTCGCTTGCCATGTACGTGAGCGACAGCACCGATCCGCCGGGCCGCAGGAGTGGCCCCAGCCGGCTCACCATCCCCACCAGCGAGTAGCTGCTCACGCTCACCGCGCTCAGATAGCCGCGCCGACTCGTCTCCAGCAGCGGCTTCTTGACCTCCGGTCCGTTGGCCAGCGAGTGCACGAGGATGTCCAGCGGCCGCTCGCCGAAATCTTCCACCAACCGCTTCGCCAACCCTTCGATGGAAAAGTCCCCCACGTCCTTGTAGCGCTTGTTCGACCGGATCTCCTCGGGCGTCTCGTCCAGCGTCGAGTACTCGGCGTCGAGCGGATAGATCTTCTCGAACGTGAGCGTGCTCCCATCCGTCATCTTGCGCGACTCGTCGAGCTTTCCCCGCTCGAGCAGGTTCATGAAGATGTTCAATGCCGGTGGCCAGGTGGCCACGGACACCGACGCGCCGGCCTCGGCGAGAGACTTGGCGATGGCGAAACCGAACCCGGCGTCGTCGGCGACACCAGCGACCAACGCGCGCTTGCCCGAGAGATCTATGGGGAGCATTGGGTCTAATAAGGAGCGCGCCGATTATTTCGCAAGACTGGATGTGCGATCGACATATGACGATATGACGATTGCAGGCGCGATGAGCGATGTGGAGGGAGAATGTGCGATCCGATCGGCGAGGAATGCCGGCGCCGGCGGCGATTGGATGAGAGCTTGGCGCGGAAGGAAGCGAGCATTCACAGCCTGCTCAACGGAGCGCCGCAGTGACGTATGGCGAGTGGGAAGGGGAACTTCCGGACACGATCCGCCTGGATCCGATATGGCGCACGAAGGCATATCGGTTGGCACTGTTCCTGACGGAGCTAGCGCGGTTGGACGGGTCGCGAATTCAGCAGCGTGCAGAACTGCAAGCTGTCTTGCCACAGCTGTATCTGTCGCTTGGATCGATCGGCGCCAACATCGCCGAGGGTTACAGCCGAATGACTGGGCGCGACCGCGCCAGGTTCTTCGAGTACGCGCTTGGCTCAGCGCGCGAGGCGCGACATTGGTACTTCGCCGTGCGTGGCGCCATCTCGGCAGCCGAGCTCCACGATCGACTGCAACTTCTCGACGAGACGATCCGCCTCCTGGTAGCAATGGTCACCCGACAACGGAGCGCGCGTCCGGTGCGAGGCCCCGAGGCCTCGCGTCCATGATCGCGTATCCTCGGTCCACATCGCAGATCGCACCTGCAGTCGTCATATCGTCATATGTCGACCGCACATCCTCGATCGTCAGTTGCCTTGCTCGAGCACGATGTACTGCACATCATCCGCCGCCATTTCCTTCATCCAGGTGATGAGCTGCCCTACCTTTTCCGGCGGCTCCACCCCCTCCGCGCCTTCCACCTTTTTCACCACGCGAAGCTCGCGGCCGTGCTGCGCGTACTCCACCGTGTACGTGCCGTACACGCCGCTCACCTTCACGTTCGACGGAAGCTGTGCCTTCCAGCCGGGGGGGAGGGTCAAGCGCATCTCGGAGACACCGGCAATCGGACCGACGACGGCGGCCACGTCGATGGGGAACTTGCGCTCGCCGCGCGACTCCAGCTCGGCGGCGCTGTTGGCGAAGCCGGACATGTTGGAGAAGGGGAGCGTCAGGATGGCGGTCTTGCCGGCGGGCTTCGCCGCCTGGCCCTCGCGCACGAGGATCTCGACCCGCGGCTCGGCGGCGAGGTCCTTTCCGTCGAAGATCTTCAGGCTGTCGCCCGAGGCGCCGGTGAAGACGTTCTGCGCGATGGCGCGCGTCAGCATCGCGCGCTTGGTCGAGTCCAGCGGCGCGCTGAACATCCCGCGCAGCGAATACTGGCGGGCGCCCAGCGCGCGCTCCACGTAGCGCGCGTTCACCTTCCCGTTCGGCAGCAGCTCGCCCACGATCACGGTCTCGGCCAGATTGGTGCTCGGCGGGTCCTTGGGGAGCGTCACCTGCTCGCCGCGACCGTCGGGGTGCACCACCAGGGCGAACTCTCCCTGCTCCTCGAACGGAAGGGACCCGAGGGGGGTCAGCTCCGAGGTCAGATCCACGAACAGATATCCGCCCTGCGGGCGCTCCACGGCCGCGATGGCGTGGTCGAACTGCTCGATCGATGGGAGGTCGCGGTCCACCCCGCCGCTCGAGTTCAACAGCACCGGGTATGCCCTGCGCCCCATGCGCTGGACCATCGCCACGAAGATCGTCGCTTTGTCCTTGCAGTCGCCGTACTGCGTCTCCAGCACCGCCGCCGGCGTGCGCGGCTGGTAGCCGCCGATGCCTAACGCGATGGAGACGTAGCGGACGTCCTGCGCCACCCAGCGGTGCACCGCGCGGAGCGAGTCGTCCCAGCTCCTCGCGTCCTTCACCAGCTCGGAGAGCTTCTTCTCCAGCGCGGGCGTCAGCGTGTAGCGGTCCTTGGCCAGCCCGGCGTACCACGAGGCCAGCCGCTGCCACTCCATCGGTGACGACAGCGCGATCGACATGTACACGCTGTTGGAGTCGGCGGCATACGGCTCCGCCTTCACCTTCTGTACCTCCTTCGTCGCCCAGGTGTAGACCTTCCGACCGGCAGCCACCTTCTCGACGCGCGCGAAGTCGAGGTTTCGCTCCTTGATGCGCGGCGCCAGCGTGGCGGGAACGTCCGCGATGTAGCGCGAGCGGCGCGTGAGCGTGGCCGTCTGCACGCTCCAATACGCGAAGAAATCACCGGGCAGGAAGGGCTTCAGCTCCTCCGTGGTGTAGCTGAAGTCGACGATCGTGCCCGGCGCCACGCCGCTCAACGAGAAGCGACGCACCTTTCGATCGCCGTACACCGGATCGCTGAGCCGCGCGGGGATGTCCGCATCTTGCGACTGCGACGGCTTGTCGCTCACCACCTCGCCGTTCGGCCGCACCACCCTGATCCAGTTCACCGTCAGGCGCTCGTGCCCCGGGGAGTACGAGAAGGAGCGCTCGGCCCAATCCTCCACCGCTTCCTGCTGGAGGATCTGCACCACCATGCGGTACGTCTTGCTCCCGGTGCCGTCCGCCTCGATCCGCACCACGCCGTCGTCGAGGAGCAAGACGTAGGGCTCGTCGGGATAGTCTTCCGGCTTCACCGCCAACGAATAGATCGTGTCGTTCCGGACCGAGGGATCGCCCTTCGGGGTGATGTTCGGCGCCTGCGCCGCGAGCGGAGAGGGGGATGGGACCCCCGCGAAGAGCAGCAGTGCGACGGCAAGGTCGAGCGGTGCGGTGCGGCGCATGACGCGATCTCGGTGGAGGGGCCCCGGGGTCCCTGTGTGCAAACGGCTGGGGGGCGGGCCGGAAGGGGCATCGATGATGCACCCGCCAGCCGTGCCACGCCAGCGACGAGGTTAGTAGCGGCTAATCATGCCCCGCCGAGCGTGCCAGCTCTATCACGCGGCTGACCAGTTCCCTCACATCCGCTTCCGTGATCCGGAATCCGAGGATGCAGATCCGGAGCGAGAACGCCCCGTGGAGCCGCGTGGATGAGATGAAGAAGCGTCCCTCCGCGTTGACCGTGGCATTGATGCGCTGATTGACGCCGTCCAGCTCGTCGGCGCTCGCGCCCGGGCGGGTCGCTCGGAAGCAGAGGATTCCGAACTGCGCCGGCGCCATCACCTCCAGCTCCGGCGCGGCACGGACCATCCGCTCCGCTGCCTGCGTCAGGTCCATCCCGCGATCGATCGCGTCGCGAATGGCTCCAAGTCCGAAGTAGCGCACCGAGAGCCACACCTTGAGCGCGCGGGAATAGCGGGTGAGCTGCTCGCCGTAGTCGGCGAAGTTCACCTCCTCGCCCTGCGCCTCCACATCCTTGAGGTACTCCGGATAGATCTGGAACGCCGCCTTGAGACGGCGCGGCTCGCGCACGAGGAGGCCGCCGCACTCGAAGGGGACGAAGAGCCACTTGTGCGCGTCCACCGTCACCGAGTCGGCACGGGCGAGGCCGGACATTCCCTCGAAGAGCGCGCGGCCGCGCTCGGTGATGGCGGCGAAGCCGCCGTAGGCCGCGTCGATGTGCATCCAGATGCGCTCCCGCTCGCACAGGGTGGCGATCTCGTCGAGCGGATCCACGGCGCCGGTATTGGTCGTCCCCGCGTTGGCCACCACCATGAACGGCGTGAATGATGCCGCGCGATCGGCGGCGATCGCGGCCATGAGCGATTTCGATGGAAGACGATACTCGGCATCGCTCGGCAGCGAGCGCACGTTGGCGCGCGGGATCCCGGCGATCCAGGCCGCGCGCTGCACCGAGGAATGCGCCTGATCGCTGGTGTACACGATCAGCTTCGACAACGCCGCCGCGTCGTCGCCGATCGCGGCATGCCGGGCGGCCACCACGGCCATCAGCGTCGCCGTCGAGCCGCCGGATGTGAGCAGACCGCCGCTCCCCTCCGGCATCCCGAGCCACCGCCGAAACCAGTCGAGGACGACCAGCTCCAGCGCGTTCGGCCCCGAGGCGACGGACCAGACACCGGCGAAGAAGTTGAAGCCCGTGGCCAGCCAGTCGCCCAGCGTCGCCGGAAAGGTCGGGCAGCTGGGGACGTACGCGATGAAGCCCGGATGCGGCTCGCGCGCGTGATAGGCGAATACCTGCTCGCGCAGCGTCTCGAGCAGCGCCTCGAAGTCCGTGCCCTCCTCCGGGGGCGGGCCACCCACCAACCGCATGGCCTCGCGCCTGCCGGTGCCGGTGAGCACCGGCTGCTCGCGCAACGTCGCCAGATGGTCGGCAACGACATCGGCGACGCGGCGGCCGAGGCGCTGCATCGTGGCGTGGTCGAGATCGAGTGGTGATGGCGGGAGCATGTCGCGCGGGGAAGGGCGTCTTGTGCAGGGCGTGCCGCTGCATCGACATTCCGAATCGGCACGCCGCTAGGATATGAGCTCTCTCGTTCCCCTGCCAGCACCGTCGCCGAAGCCGGCGGCGCTCGCCACCACGCACCCGACACCGGGCGGCCCGCTCTTCGCGCGCGGCCTCTGGCGTATCGCCGCAGCCGATGCCTCGAGCGGGAACCGCGTGGCGCTGCTGCGCGACGGCCCTCGCACGTTCGACTGCATGCTGGAGGTGATCCGCGGCGCGCGCCAGAGCGTGGATCTGGAGAGCTACATCTTCCGCGCGGACGATGTGGGGCGAATGTTCGCCGACGAGCTGCGCGCCGCGGTCGCGCGCGGGGTGGTGGTGCGCGTGCTCACCGACGGCATCGGCGCCCGCGACACGCCGAAGCGCTTCATGCGCGAGCTGCAATCGAGCGGGATCGCGGTCCGCATCTTCAACCCGATCGGTTTCCGGCCGTGGCTGGGTCTGGTCCCTCGCGATCACCGGAAGCTCCTGGTGGTGGATGGCCGGATCGGCGTCACCGGCGGGATCGGGATCGGCGAGGAGTGGCGCGACCTCGAGCGGCGCGGCCGCCAGGCGCGCTGGCGCGACACGGCCGTGAGCATCGAGGGCCCGGCGGCGATCGACATGCAGCGCGCCTTCGAGCTGATGTGGCGCCGTGCCGCCGGCGAGGAGCGACGCAGCTCGGCCCGCTTTCTCGTGCGCCAGGCGCGTGGTGCCAACGTCGATCCGGCGACGGCGGCGGGCGCGGTGGTGGGGATCATCGAGGGAGAGCCCTTCCGCCTGCGCATCGCCCGCGCGCTCCAGATCCAGGCCGTGTCCGCCGAACGGTGCATCTGGATCGCCAACGCGTACTTCGTCCCCTCGCCGGGGGAGATCGAAGCCTTGGCGGGTGCGGCGCGCGATGGCGTGGACGTGCGCGTGCTGGTGCCGAGCAAATCGGACCACCCGTGGGTGCGCCTCCTCACCCGCCGGTTCTATCGGCGGCTGCTGCGCAACGGCGTGCGAATCTGGGAGTGGAAGGGCGCCATGATGCACGCCAAGACGCAGGTGATCGACGACCGGTGGGTGCGGGTCGGCTCCACCGACTTCAACCCGCTCGGTCTGGCGGTGAACTACGAGCTGGACGCCGTCATCGAGGACACCACGTTAGGCAAGGACGCGGCGGCGATGTTCCTGGCGGATCTCGAGGAGTCGACGGAGATCCGCACGGTGCCGCGCGAGGGCTTCTGAGGCGCGGCGGGCGTCGGTTCTTGCGAGAGAGGCGATGGCGAGGGGAAATTGCCCGCGAACGAGCCGTCACGGGCCGCGGCGTGGATCGGCACGCGCTGGCCTGCACATTGCCACCGTCGGCATGACCTATGACCACGCGCACCGCACCAGCCTGTGTTCTCCTGCTGCTGGCGTCCCTCTTCGCGCCGCTCGCCGCGCAGGAGCCCGAGCCGCCGGAGCTCGATTCGGACGAGCCGATCTTCGTCCCCAATGACCTCTTTTTCGTTGCCGGCGTCGGTGCCAGCACGATCCTCATCTCTCCCTTCGACAGCGCGCTGGCGAATTATCTTCAGGGAGATCTCCAGACGCGGCGCTCGCTCCGCCGCCTGTCCTGGGCCGTCGAGAACATCACGCAGCCGGGCGCGTGGATCATCGGCGGCGGCCTCTTTCTCGCCGGCAAGGCGCTCGACAACGATCGACTGACGACGCTGGGGGTCCGCGGCACCGAGGCCATCGTGATCGGGCTCGGCGTGACCACGCTGATCAAGTTCGGCGCCGGGCGCGCGCGCCCGTTCGTGGACCGCAACCCGCGCGACTTCAAGCTCCTCCGCGGGGTGCGCCAGGAGGAGTATCGCTCCTTCCCGTCGGGCCACACCGTCATCGCCTTCGCCGCGGCAGTGGTGGTGACCGAGGAGACGCGGGACTGGTTCACGGACGCGCAATGGTACATCGGCCCCGTGATGTACGTCGGGGCGACACTGGTCGGGATCTCGCGCATGTACGACAACAAGCACTGGGCGAGCGACGTGCTGATGGGCGGGGCGATCGGTGCCTTCACCGGCATGAAGGTGATGAAATTTCATCGAACCCGTCCTAACAATTCGCTCGATCGATGGCTGATCGGCGGGTCGCTGGTAGCGAAGCCGGAGGGCGGCTACACGTTCCGTCCGATGATCTTCCCCCTGCTGGGCGGCAACTGATGCGGCACGTCCGGCGGCGTCGGCGCGCCCTCCTGGTACTCGCCGTCTGGCTGACCGGAGTGTCGTGTGACCAGGGCACGCAGCCGGCCAACGCGTCGGCGGTGGACGACGCCGCCGGTGAAGTTCCCTTTCGTCTCGCCGGGTCGGGGGGCGCCGCGCTGATCGTGCCGGTGTTCATCAATGGGCAGGGGCCGTACGATTTCATCCTGGACACGGGCGCGACGCTCACCTGCGTGGCCGAGGTGACGTCCAAGGAGCTGAACCTTCCCGCCCGCCCGCTCAGCCTCGGGTATGGGGTGGGGGTGGGTGGTGGGGGGAGGCTCCGCATCGTGCAGATCGACTCGCTCGGGGTGGGCGCGGCCTACGCCACGGAGCTGCCGGCGTGCACGCTCGACCTGAGCGTGATGGCGCCGACCGGCATCCGGGTGCACGGTCTCCTCGGACTGAACTTTCTCCGGAACTTCAACGTGTCGCTCGATTTCGGGCGACGGGTGATGACGTTGTCACCCCTGGCGCCTGCTCGTTAGGCGCGGTCCGACACGCGCGCGTAGACCTCGAACCAGGGCGCGCCTTCGGCATGGCCGCGGCCGAGCGTCCTGAGCAGCGTCTTGAGCGCGCGCTCCTCCGCCGCCGCCCACCCCCGCGTCCACCGATCGGCGATCGGCACCAGCGCGTCGCCGTGCACCCGATCCGGCTCGAAGCCCGCCTTCTCCAGGAGCAGCGCCAGCGAGCCGGGGGTGAAACCGTGGCGGTACGGGAAGCTGAGCAGATTGTTGTGCGCCAGCAGCGCGCGAGCGACGGGCGCGGCGGGCGTGTCCAGCGCCTTGCGCACCGTCGCGTAGAAGGCGCCGTTGGGCACACGGAGCGCGAGGACCCCGCGATCGACCAGGCGCCGGCGCGCGGCGAGGGCGGCCGCTTTCGGATCCGGGAGCTGATCGAAGCAGTTCCAGATGACGATGGCATCGTAGCGGCGATCGTCGGGAATCGACTCGAGGTCTCCCACCGACGCCTCGAGCCCACGCTGGCGCGCCTGTGCCACCGTGTGCTCGTTCACATCCACGCCCTCGAATCGCCACCCCTCGGAGGCGGCCGCCGCCAGGAAGGCTCCGACGTAAGAGCCGACTTCCAGTCCGTACCCCGCGCGCCCGACCGCGCTCGTCAGGCGCTCGACCTGGGTAGCGTACGCGTCGCGCTGGGTCTCGAAGAGCGCGTCGAGGGCGTCCTGGTCGAGCGCCTCGTCGCGATAGAGCCGCGCCAGCTCGAACGCCCGCTCGCGCGGATTGCGGTAGACGAGTCCGCACCGATCGCAGCGCACCACGCGCAACGGAGGGAGCTGCGAGAAGGTGACGCGATCCACGAGACGCTCGGGCGGCGTGTCCGGCGCCAGCCGCGCGGTGTGGAATTCCCACAGCGCCTCGACCTCGGCGCGAATGCCCTCGGCGTCGGCGAGCTCCGTTGCCTCCACGCTCCCGCACACCGGGCAGGAGGCCAGCTCGTACGCGGTCGTGCTCATGCATGTATTCAACGCATCGGTCGTGCCCGGCGCCGGACGGCTCCGGCTATGTTATAGCCCCATGAAGACGGGGATCTACATCGTGGCCGAGCTGCCCGAGCCGGCGCGCGGCCGAGTGCTCGCGGTGCAGCAGTGGGCGGACCCGCGGCTGGCGCGCGGCACGCCTCCGCACGTGACGCTGGTGGGGTCGTCGGGCGCGGGGCCCATCCCGGTGACGACGCCGCTCGCCGAGGTCGAGCGCGCGCTGGCGACGATCGCGGCCGACAGCGCGCCGATCGTGGTGCAGCTCGGCGCCCCCGTCCGCTTCATGCAGACCCACATCATCGTCCTCCCGCTCGACCCGCACGGACCGCTCCGCTCCTTCCATGAGCGAATTCGATCGAGCGGTCTTCCGTACGAGGCGCCCCGCTTTCCCTTCAGCCCGCACATCACGCTGAGCTTCTACCGCGAGCTGGTGCCCGAAATGGAGCGCCGGCTGTTGACGGTACGGATCGATGATCCGGTGCCGATCGATCGGATCCAGGTGTACGTCTCGGATCGGAGTGGAATGGCGAAGAGAGCGATGGAGTTGCGGCTTTCGGGATAGGTATCGAACATGAGCGGGACGCGGTTCATCGGGACTCGGCCATCGGGACTCGGGACTCGGCTGTGGCGGCGAGATCGCGACCGGTCGCCGAGTCCCTAGTCCCGATGGCCGAGTCCCGATGGCCGAGTCCCGATGACCGCGTCCCGCTCTAGTCCGGTCTCTCCTCTCTGCTCACGCTCTCCAATACGGGAAGCGCGGACACCAGTCGCCTCCGCTTCGCCTCGGGGAGGCGCTCGATCCGGGCGGCGAGCACGGCGACCCTTCTCTTGCGTCCGGCGTGCAGGACGCGGATTCCCTCTCGGGTGGGGCGGATGTGGATGGCGCGAGCGTCATCGGGGTCGGGCGCGCGGAGGACGAGTCCCAGACGCTCGAGGGCGGTGACGATGCGCGTCATGGTGGGGGGGCGGACCTGTTCCGCGGCGGCGAGGTCGCCAAGGGAGATGGGGCCGAGAAAGACGACGACCGAGAGGGCGGAGAGGCGCGGGCCACTCAGTCCGCTGGCGGCGTCGGTTCTGCGCAGCGAGCGCAGCAGGTGGATCGCGGCCGAGTGGAGGCGGTCCGCCGCGGCCGTGGCCACGGCCGTGGGGTCGGTGGTGGAGGTCCCTCTTGCGCGCTTCGTGGGCACGACCCAATTTGTTAGCAAAGCTAACAATTCGCAAGGTCCCGGCGGCGCCGGGATCGGGAGGGTGCTCATGGCCGCGACGGAGAAGCTGATGGAGGCGATCGCCAAGAACGACGTCGGCGCGGTTCGCGCGCTGCTCGAGCTCGACCCGGCCGCGGCCAACGCGCGCGGGCCGGCGGGTGAGAGTCCGTTGTTGGCCGCCATTTACAGAAACGCCGACCAGATCGTGGACGTGCTCGCCAGGCGGCGCGCGCTCGACGTCTTCGAGGCTTCGGCGGTAGGCGAGCGCGCCCGTGTGGAGGAGCTGGTGATGCAGGATCACACGCTCGTGTCGGCGTACAGCGCCGACGGCTGGACGCCGCTCCATCTGGCGGCGTTCTTCGCCAAGCACGAGGTGGCCGCGCTGCTGCTCGACCAGGGCGCCAGCCTCCAAGCGCTCTCGACGAATTACATGGCGAACACGCCGCTCCACGCCGCGGTGGCCGGGAAGCAGGATCTGGAGCTGGTGATGCTCCTGGTGGAGCGCGGCGCCGACGTGAATGCCAGAGGCGCGACGGGCGTCACCGCTCTGCACCTCGCCGCGTCACGTGGGAACGAAGCGCTGGTGGAGTTCCTCCTCCTGCACGGCGCGTCGCCGTCGACGCGGCTCGATGACGGCAAGACACCCGCGATCGTGGCGAGGGAGCATGGATATGAACAGCTGGCTGCCAAACTCAGGGAGATCGAGGAGGCGGAACGGCCGGGGGAGATCGCGCTCGGCGATGCTCAGCGCTCCTCCACTCCCGGCACTCCGACGTAGTGCTCGTACACCAGCGTTCCTCCCAGCCACCCGCCTAACGACACCACCGCCAACCCGATGGCCGCCGTGATGTACGCGGTCATCGTCATGCCGCCACCGCCCTGTCTGGCGTAGAGACTCACGATCCAGATCACCAGCGCCACGACGTTGAGCACCGCGTGCCGGTATCCGGTCCGTCGCGCCGGGGTGCCGGCGGGAACGGCGGTGAAGAGGTCGATCGTTCCGGGGATCGCCGCCACGACCGCGCCGATGCAACCGGTCATCACCATGTAATACGCCACCTGGTGCAGCGTGTAGTCGTCCCGGATCCCACCCAGCGCGTTCAGGATGAAGCTGGTGGTCCAGAGCCCGAGCGGAAACGCGACCAGCATCGGATGGATGGGATGGGTGGCAATGCGAGCGGTGCTCTTCATGTGGGGCTCCGGTCGGCGATGGAGATCAATGTGCAGTGAACTGGTGCGAGGGGGGAGAGGCGGACGGCGTTGGCAGTTCCTCTCCCTCCTCCCTCCTCACCGCATGATCTTCTTCACCGCCTCCTCGAGCTTCTGCTCCGCACCCACCCCGGTGTACGCAATCCGCCCACGCGCGTCCACCAGCACGATGAACGATGTGGCCGGCGCATCGTACGCGACGGCGGCGTCGCCCTTCCGGTCGTACAGCACCGTCATGGGCAGCGCATGCCGCTCGGCGTACAGGCGCGCGCGCTGGGGGGACTGATTGATCGACACCGCCACCGCGATCAGGCGGAGCTTGTCGCCGTATTGCTCGTGCAGCGACACGAGCTGTGGCTCGAGCGCCTTGCAGTTGGTGCACCACGCGGCCCAGAACTCGATGAGCGCCGGGCGGCCGTCGAGATAGCGGGCCAGGTCGACGCGTTTCCCGTCCAGCGTTTCCACCATCGCGCCGGGCGCCCGGGCACCGACCTCGATGCCGAGGTCCTGCGCGCGCGCGGCCGCGGCGGCGAGGAGCACCATCGCCATCGTCAGGCAGAGCCGGCGCATCATATCAGGAGCTTCCCCATCTCGATCAGATAATACTCGGCTGCCCCGATCATGACCACGGCGAAGAAGCGTTTCACCCAGAGCATCCACGGTCCCGCCTTCGGGAGCGCCGACCCGGCGCCCGCGACGAGACCGATGGCGACCAGCAACGCCGTCATGCCTAACGAGAAGACGAACAGGTAGAGGAACCCGAGCAGGGCGCTACGCGTGGTGGAGACCCACGACAGCACCGCCACCATCACCGGCGCGCCGCACGGCGCGGCCACCAGCCCCGAGGCGGCCCCCATCACGAAGGCGCCGAGTGCCCGCTCGCCGTTCCCGGCCGTCGCCGCCCGCTGGAGGAGGGCGGACGGAATCGGCACCGGGAAGACGTCGAGCATCATCAGCGCCGCGGCCAGCAGCAGGTTCGCCATCACGAAGTACAGCCACGGGTTGGTGCTGATCGAGCCGAACATGGTCCCGGTGAGTCCGGCGATGAGCCCCAAGGTCGCGTACACCAGCGCCAGCCCCACCACGTACGACAGCGTCAGCGTCACCACCCTCGCGGTGCGCCGCTCACCCGCCCCCACCGCCTGCCCGCCCACGATCGCCGCCGTGATCGGGATCATGGGATACACGCACGGCGTCAGGCTGGTCAGCACGCCGGCCGCGAACGCGATCCCCAGCGACGCCAGCGGCCGGCTCGACAGGGTGGCGCCGAGGTCGCGTTGTAGGGCCAGGAGGAGGAGGAGCATT
>DATFFZ010000235.1:0-8544 GCA_035249845.1 Gemmatimonadaceae bacterium | reverse complement strand
CCTCGCGCGGCGCGCCTGCCGGCTGCGCGCGCGGCGTCTCCAGCCCCGCCGTGGTGCGCGGCAGCCACTGCCCCCGACCCTCGCGCCCGACCACCCTGTACTCGTCCACGATCACCTCGCCGCGCGAGAGCGTCGTGCGCGCGAAGCCGGCCAGGTCCCATCCCTCGTAGGGCGACCAGTCGGCGTTGGTCTCCATCGTCGACGGATCGACCTTCATCGTCGTGCTGGGATGAATGATGGCGATGTCGGCGTCGGCGCCCACCGCGATGGCCCCCTTCCGCGGATGGAGCCCCATGATCTTCGCCGGATTGGTGCTCAGCTTCATGCACATCTCTTCCAGCGACATCCGGCCGCGCTGCACGCCGTGCGTGTAGGCGAGCGGCATGAGCGTCTCCAGCCCCGGCATCCCCATCGGGATCTTGGTCCAGTCGCCGTTCCACATGGCCTTCTGCTCGCGGGTGAAGGTGCAGGTGTCGGTGGAGATCACCGACACTTCGCCGCTCCTCAACCCCTTCCACAACCGCTCGATGTCCTTCGGCTTCTTCACCTGCGGACAGCAGGCGAAGAGGTGTCCGTCCTCGCGCGCGAACACGGAGTCGTCGAGCACCAGATACTGCACGCAGGTCTCGGCCAGCACCGGCACGCCGCGCGACTGCGCCGCGCGGATGATGTCGGCGCCCTCCCCGGTGGACATGTGCACGACGTAGAGCTGCCCGCCGGTGGCCTCGCACCACTGCACCGCGCGCTGGATGGCCTCGGCCTCGATGAAGTTGGGGCGGGTCATCGGGTGCAGCCGCGCGCCGTACTTCTTCATCATCTCCGGCGTGTGGTGCCGCGCGATGAGCTCGTCGAGCACCCGCGCCGACTCGGCGTGCACCAGCAGCATCGTCCCGTACTCGCGCATCTTCTCCAGCGTGCCGAAGAGGGCGCGGTCGTCCGACTGCCACCCCTCCGACTCGTAGATCATGAACTCCTTGAAGGTGGTGAAGCCACGGTCCACCATCCCCTTGATCTGGTCCTTGTGCTCGTTCCAGCGGGTGATGCAGATGTGGAAGGTGTAGTCGATGAGCGACTTCCCCTCGGCCTTCGCGAGCCAGCTGTCGGCAGCCTGGCTCAACGATTCGCCCGCGTACGGGATGGCGAAGTCGATCACCGTGGTGACGCCGCCGCGGGCTCCGGCGCGCGTTCCCGTGCGGTAGTCGTCGGCCGACACCGTGCCGCAGAAGGGGAGCTCGAGGTGCACGTGGACGTCGAGCACGCCGGGGATCACGTGGTGCCCGGCGGCGTCGATCACCTGGGCACCGGCGGTGTCGAGTCCCGTGCCTAACGCGGCGATCTTCTCGCCCACGATGCCCACGTCGCCGATGAAGGCGCCGGCGGGGGTGACGACGTTCCCGCCCTTGATGATCCGGTCGAATCGCATGACGACTGCTCCTGGTGTGCTGCCGGTGAGCTAGCGTGGGGCGACCGCCGAGAAGGCGCGGTCGAGCACGTCCAGCGCGAAGTCGGCGTCTTCGGCGGTGATGCACATGGGCGGCTTGATGCGGAGGACGTTGCCATCGAGCCCGCCCTTGCCAATGAGCACACCCATCTCGCGCGCCGCCTCGAGGACGTCGAGCGTCTCGTTCCTGGCCGGCGTCTTCTTCGTCCGATCGGTGACCAGCTCGACGCCGATCATGAGCCCCATCCCGCGCACGTCGCCCACCAGCGGGTGGTGCGACATGAGACGTTGCAGGCCGCTCTTGAGTCGCCCGCCCACCAGACGCGCGTTCTCCTGCAGCCCGTCCTCATCGATCGCGTCGAGCACCGCCATCCCCGCCGCCATGCACACCGGATTGCCGGCGAAGGTGTTGAAGTGCGTACGCTGCGTGAGCGACTTGGCGATCTCCATCCGCGTGGTCACCGCCGCCAACGGCACGCCGTTCCCGATCCCCTTGGCCATCGTGACGATGTCGGGGACGACGTCCCAGTGCTGGAATCCCCAGTAGTGCTCACCGGTGCGGCCGAATCCGGTCTGCACTTCATCGGCGATGCAGAGGCCGCCGTGCTCGCGCACGATCCTGTACGCCTCGCGCAGATAGTTGGGCGCGCCGTAGGTGACTCCGCCCACCCCCTGCATCGGCTCGGCGATGAACGCCGCGATCTTCCCGGGCGTGGAGTAGCGGATGATCTCGCGGATGTCCTCGGCGCTCTTGGTGGCGATCTCTTCCGGCGTGCCGGTGAAGGGGCTCCGGTACGGATCGGGGTTGATGGCGTGGTGCACCGGGCCACCCGCCCCGCCCAACGGGAACTTCCAGGTGCTGTGCGACGTCAGTCCCTGCGAGCTGGGCGAGCCGCCGTGGTAGGCGTTGCGCAGCGCGATGACGTCATCGTTCCCGGTGTAGAGGCGCGCCATGCTGATGGCCAGATCGTTCGCCTCGTTCCCGGCGTTGGTGAAGTAGGTGACGTCGAGCCCCGCCGGCATCTTGGACGCCAGCTTCTTGGCGAACTGCGCGACGTTGGGATGGAGGTAGATGGTGGTGCCGTGCTGGAGCGTGTCCACCTGCTCGTGGATGGCCCTGGTGATCCTCGGGTGACAGTGCCCGCACGACACCGTGGCGATTCCGGCGAAGAGATCGAGATACCGCTTCCCCGTCTCGTCGAAGAGCCACTGCATGTGCCCCTCGACGATCATGATCGGCTCCCGATAGATCGTGAAGATCGCCGGATTCATGTAGGCCTTCCGCATGGCGAGCACTTCCGCGCGCGACGGCCCGGCGTAGGGGCGCGGAACGTGGTCGGTGGCGGGCATGCGAAGGGTCGCCTGGGGAGTCTCTACTAGCGTCATGATTCGCTCGCGTGGTTGCGGGACGGCCCCATCGGGACTCGGCCGCATCGGGACTCGGCACTCGGCCCCGGCGCTCGAATCTCCGTCACCAAAGCCGAGTCCCGAGTCCCGATGGCCGAGTGCCGATGCGGCCGTCCCGCTACGGCCGTGTGACTACCTCGTCTTGCGGCACCGCATATCCTTCGGCGACCTCGTAGCCCGAGTGGTAATCCGCCGAGTCGGGGCGGCGGATCTCCGATTGCGCGACGATGCGGTCGCGACGCAGGCCGCGGAAGTCCTCCACGCTCGTCCAGCCGTCGGCGGCGTGCTTCTCCAGGAAGGCATCGAAGCCCGCCAGGAGACGCTTGATCACGTTCGGGCCCACCGCCTGGTCGAGCATAGCCGCCGTGCACACCTGCACCGTGCCGCAGCCTAACAGGAAGTACGAGAGCGCCTGGTTGAAGTCGGAGATCCCGCCGATCCCCGAGAAGGAGCGGTCGGGGAATTCGCGCGTCATCTGCGCCATCTTGGCGAGCGAGAGTGGCAGGATCGCCGGACCGCCCAGTCCGCCGCTCGACACCAGACCATCGACGTTGATCTCGAACTCCAGCGTCTCGGGATCGATGAGCGGGATCGAGGGAAAGGTGTTCGACGACACGATGGCGTCGGCGCCGCCACGGAAGCAGGCCGCCGCCTCGACCACGATGTCCGCCGTCGCCGGGGTGAGCTTGCACCATACCGGGACCTCGGCCACCTCCTTCACCGCTTCCGTCACCACCGAGCAGAGCCCCTGGTCCTTGCCGATGTTGGAGCCCATGTCGCGCCGGTCCATGTGCGGGCAGGAAAAGTTGAGCTCGAGCCCGTCGGCGCCCTGCTCCTGGCACGACTCGGCCAGCTTCTGCCAGTTCCTCAGCTCCTTGTCGTTCCCCGAGCCCGCCATGATCGACGCGATCAGCACCTTGTTGGGGAACGCCTCCTTGATGCGGCGGATGCGCGGCTCCCACCAGTCCAGCGTCTTGTCGGAGATCAGCTCCCAGTTCCACGACGAGTGCAGCGCGGCGCCGGGACGCTTCTTCATGGAGACGTTGGCATCGTCGGCCGACGTGCGCATGAACTTCGCCTTGGCGCCCACCACGTTCACCACCGGGTGGAGCCCGATCGTCTTGGTGACGACTCCTCCCCACCCCGCCTCGAACGCGCGCAGGATGTTGCTCTCCGACTCCGTGGGTGGCGCGGAGGAGAGCAGGAAGGGATTCTCGAACTCGACCCCGGTGAATCTCACCGAGCGCGAAGCGGCCATGTTGCCTCCTGTCACGACATCCAGTTCACACCGGCTTCCCGATTCCACTTGGTCGTCATCTTCTTCGATTGCGTCCAGAACTCGATCGAGCCGCGGCCGGTGATGTCACCGACGCCGAACTTCGACTCGTTCCACCCGCCGAAGGAGAAGGGCTCGCGCGGCACCGGCACGCCCACGTTGACGCCGACCATTCCCGCGCTGGCGCGCTCCATCACGTAGCGCGCCACGCCGCCGCTCTCGGTGAACACCGACGCGGCGTTGCCGTAGGGCGACGCGTTCTCCACCGCCAGCGCCTGATCCACGTCCTTGGTGCGGATGATCACCAGCACCGGACCGAACACCTCGTCCTGCGCGATGCGCATGTCGGGCGTGACGTAGTCGATGATGGTGGGACCGAGATAGTAGCCGCTCTCCTTTCCGGCGACCTTCGTCTTCCGTCCGTCCACCAGCACCTTGGCGCCGGCCGCTTCGGCTTCGGCGATGTAGCGCTCGATGCGCTCCTTCGCCTGCGCCGAGATCACCGGTCCGATGTCCTTGCCGGGAACGATGCGCGACGCGAACTCCATCATCCGTCCGATGATGTGGTCCGTCTTGTCGACGGCGACCATCACCGACGCCGCCATGCACCGTTGCCCCGCGCACCCGGACATCGAGGCCACCACGTTGCTGGCCGTCATCTCCAGATCCGCGTCAGGCATCACGATGAGATGATTCTTGGCGCCGCCCAGCGCGAGCACGCGCTTGAGGTTGGCCGTGCCGCGGCGGTAGACGACCTTGGCCACCTTGGTGGAGCCCACGAAGCTGATGGCCGCGATTCCGGAGTGATCGCAGATCGCTTCCACCGCCTCCTTGCCACCGTGCACGATCTGAAGCACACCATCGGGGAGTCCCGCTTCCTTGAGCAGCTCGGCGATTCGGATGGAGCTGAGCGGCACCAGCTCCGACGGCTTGAGGATGAAACAGTTTCCCAGCGCGATCGCGTTCGGCAGCGACCAGTTGGGCACCATGTTCGGGAAATTGAAGGGCGTGATGGCGGCCACCACGCCCAACGGGAAGCGCTCGATCCGGCACTCCACGCCCCTGCTCACTTCCAGCACCTCGCCGGGCGCGATCTGCGGGAGGGAGCAGGCGAACTCGGTGAGCTCGGCCGACTTGAGCACCTCGGCTTTCGCCTCGCTCATGACCTTGCCGTTCTCTTCGTTCACCAGCGCCGCCAGCTCGTCGAGGTGCTGCTCCAGGAGCGCCTTGTATCTATAGAAGACCTGCACCCGCTCCTTGATCGGCGTGCTCGACCAGGCCGGAAAGGCGCGCTGGGCGCTCTGGACGGCGACGTCCACCTCGTGCTGCGAGGACAGCGGCACCTTGGAGATGACGCTCCCGTCGCTCGGGTTGAAGACGTCGAGGCTCGGCAGGTCGTCGGCGACGAACGCGCCGTCGAGGTAGTTGGGGACGGTCGGGTATTTCATCGGTCCTCCACCCGGAGGGCGCAAGGCGGGATGGCTACGCCGTCGGCGCCGAAGGCGTCGAGTCCGGGATATGATCTATAGTAGCGAACATACCCCGCCGCAGGCGGCCTCGCAAACGTCCGAGTGGCCCGATGACCATCTCATTCGCCGATGTCCTCGTTCCATAGCTCCGGCCTCGCGGCGATGAACGCGCGCATGAGGCGCATACACTCGGCGTCCTGCACGATCTCCAGCTTCACGCCGCGCGACCGTACGTAGTCCTCCGGCCCCCGAAACGTCTCGTTCTCACCGATCACGATCCGCGGAATGCCATACAGCAACGCGGCCCCGCTGCACATGTCGCACGGCGAGAGCGTGGAGTAGAGCACGCTCCGCCGATAGTCGCGGGCCATGAGACGGCCGGCGCTCTCCAGCGCGTCCATCTCGGCGTGCAGGACCGCGCTCCCCTTCTGTACCCGCCGGTTGTGGCCGCGACCGACGATCCGTCCGTCGATCACCAGCACCGAGCCGATCGGGATCCCCCCCTCGGCCAGCCCCTGCCGAGCCTCCACGATGGCCGCCTCGAGAAACGCGTCGCGCGTGGTCATGGATGGCAAGATACCTCGGCGCATCGCGTTGCAGGAGACCGACATGCGTGCACCCCCCCGCTTCGCGTCCGGCGGCGGCGCAGGGGTGAAATCCGGTAACTCCGCGTCGGTCCTGTCGTCAATGCCGGGGGGACAACCCCCATCCCCGGACCATCAAGGCACACTCGAAAGGACCCGCAATGCGCCACCTCCCCTGCTCCTCCGGCCGCATCCGCACGGCCACCGTGCTCCTCGCCTGCACGCTGACCGCGCTGGGCGCGTGTGGACGCAAGCACCATCTGTCGGAGCACATCTTCGCCAACCGGTCCATGTCGCTCGTCTACGACGCGCCGCCGGCACCGCAGCTCCTGACGGGCGTACACAGCTTGCGGAACATCGACGATCCCATGGAGGCCGTCCTCAGGGCGGGCTCCGGCGTCGCGCGCGAGGTCGAGGGGCGAAAGGCGAGCGCGCGGCTCGACAGCGCATCGGCCCGGGTCGACGTGGCCAACCAACTGGCGCAGAGGACGCTCGAGCGAGCCAGCCGCTACCTCGGCACGCGCACGGCGTCGAGCGCGGAAGCGGACTATCTGCTCGAGGTGCACATGCGGCGTTTCGGGCTCGACGTCCGCTACCAGAGCGCGGCCTACCTCTTCACCGAGGCGGAAGCCGTCCTGCTCGACCGTCGCACCGGTCGCGAGATCTGGAGCAGCGAGGTACGTGGGACGAGTCGCCTCACGCCCTTCGTGCGCGGGAGCGAGCACATCCCGGCCGGGATCATCACGGCGGGGACGTTGAGCACCGTCTCGGTGCAGGATTTCCAGCAGGCGCTCGATCAACTGGTGGGATTCTCCTCCGTGCTGATCACCGACGAGCTGCGCGGCGCGCTGAGGGACGTGCGGCGGTAGAGCGCGTCGCGGTCGGCGCGCGGACGCGCCGGCCCTGTCTGACGTCCTTACGTGCGCCGGTGTGCGATAGTAGACTGACTGTCTCCATCGCACGGTCCATGGCTCGCGCTCTCTTCGCCGCTCTCGCCGCCCTTCTCCTGCTCCCCGCCGAGCACCGGGCGCAGTCGCCTGACGACACGCACGCTCGTGCCGCCGACCAGCTCATCGATGCGGCGCTCCGCGACAGCGCCGCCTATCGACGACTCGGCGCGCTGGTGGATCGCTTCGGTCACCGGCTCGCCGGCTCCCGCTCCCTCGAGCGCGCCATCGACTGGGTGGTGGCCGAGATGAAGCAGGACGGGCTGGAGAACGTCCGCACGCAGCCGGTCAAGGTCACCCACTGGGTGCGCGGCGCCGAGTCGGCCGCCCTCGTCGCTCCCCGCGCCATGCGGCTCAACATCCTCGGGCTCGGCCGCAGCGTCGGTACCCGAGCGCAAGGGATCACCGCGCCGGTGCTCGTCGTGCACGACTTCGCCGAGCTGCGGATGCGCTCCGCCGAGGCCAGAGGGAAGATCGTGCTGTACGATTTCCCCTTCGACAGCACGCTGTCTTCCTTCGACGCCTATGGTCAGGCGGTACGATACCGTGGGTCGGGCGCCGACTCGGCGGTGCAGTTCGGCGCGCTGGCCGTGCTCGTCAGGTCCGTCACGCCGCATTCGCTCCAGACGCCGCACACCGGCGCCATGAGCTACGGCGACAGCACCAGGCGCATCCCCGCGGCGGCGATCAGCGTGGAGCACGCCGAGATGCTGCACCGCATGCAGGATCGTGGAGAGCGGATAGTCGTCAGGCTGGTGATGGGCGCGCGCACCTTGCCCAGGGCGACGTCGCGGAACGTCATCGCCGAGGTGCGCGGCTCGGAGCGCCCCGACGAGGTGGTCGTGATCGGCGGGCACATCGACTCCTGGGACGTCGGGCAGGGCGCGATGGACGACGGCGGTGGGTGCGTGGCGGCGTGGGAAGCGCTGCGCCTCATCAAGCAGCTCGGCGCGCGGCCCAAGCGCACCGTGCGCGTGGTGCTGTGGACCGCCGAGGAAGTGGGACTGGACGGCGCGCGCGCGTACGCGGATTCGATGCGCGGCTCGATCGACAAGCACATCCTGGCCATGGAGTCGGACAACGGCGTGTTCGAGCCACGGGGGCTCGCCATCGGCGGCACCGATTCCACACGAGCGGCGTTCCGCCGGATCACGCCGCTCCTGCGCCGGATCGGCGCCGACTCGCTCATCGCCGGCGACTCGCCACCGGACGTCGGCCCGCTCTATCGCCGCGGCGTGCCGGCGGCCGAGCTCCAGACCGACGCCTCGCGCTACTTCTGGTATCACCACACCGACGCCGACATGCTGGACAAGCTCGATCCGCTGTCGCTGGCCAAGAACGTCGCCGGACTGGCGGTGGTCGCCTACACCGTCGCCAACATGGAGGAGGCCATCCCTCGCGCGGCGGTCGCCAACGGAAC
>DATFFZ010000234.1:0-4143 GCA_035249845.1 Gemmatimonadaceae bacterium | reverse complement strand
GTTGCGCGGCGCGCTGGCGGCGATGGCGCTGTGCGCGGCCGCGATGCCGCTCGCGGCGCAGGGGTCGCGTCCCCAGGCGGATGCGCTCACGCGCACCATCACCGCCGCCCGCCAGCTGCGCGCCGGCGATTCGCTTCGGGTGAAGGTGAGTCACTCCGGCGGTCCGCTCCAGGTCCGCGCCACCGACCAGCCGCTCCTCTACGATCTGTCGGTTCGATACGACCCGGACTTTACCACCATCGTCAGGCGGTTCGACGCCGACACGCGTACGCTGGTGATCGGGGTGGACAGCGCCAGCGCCGGCTTTCGCTTTCGGTTCTGGCAGGGAGTGCCTGACGAGGCCAAGGAGCACCCCAGCGCGCTGACGCTGGCGCTGGGGAGCGGCGCCACACTCGATCTGGCGCTCGACTTCGGCGCCTCGAAAGCGACGGTGGACCTCACGGCGCTCACCGTCGAGCGGCTGGTGATGCGCTTCGGGGCCAGCGAGACGCGACTGGCGTTCGGCACGGCGAACCCCGCGCGCATGCGCGAGCTCCGCATTCACTGCGCGGCCTGCAGTCTCACCGCGCACCGCCTCGCGAACGCCAACGCCCCCCGCGTGGAGATCGAGGGCGTTGCCGCCGGCCTGGACCTGGATCTCTCCGGCACCTGGTCCCACGACATGGAGATCGACGCCGACGTGGTCATGGGCGGCCTCACGCTGCGCGTCCCGGAGAACGTCGGCGTCCGGTTGGTGACACACCGCGACCTGCTCGCCGAAATCTCCACCCCCGGCCTCGTCACGCGCGACGGGGCGCGCTACAGCTCGAACTGGGACTCGGCCGCGCGAAAGCTGACGCTGTCGGTGAAGGTGTTGATGGGAGGCGTCGAGCTGAAACGATAGACATCGGGACTTCTCCGTCGGGACTCGGCCACCAGGACTCGGGACTCGGCGTCGGCAGTGAGGTCGCGACCGGTCGCCGAGTCCCGATGACCGATGGCCGAGTCCCGATGCCTGGCCCGTCCCTTGCGCCTCCGACCGGCATGGTCATCAAGGGCTATCGCGTCGGACCGCTGCTCAAGAAGACCGCGAGCGAAGTGCTGCGGGACAACGTGCCGGGACTCGCGGCGCAGACGGCGTATTACTTCTTCTTCTCGCTCTTTCCGATCTTCCTCTTTCTCGCGCCGTTCATCAGCCTCATCGGCGACGAGCAGGAGATCGTGAGCTGGATCATGTCGCAGCTCGCCGCCACCGTACCCGCGGAGGCGATCGACGTCGTGCGCAACGTCGTCGTCGACGTCGTCTTCTCCCCCGATGCGCCCGGGCTCATGTCCATCGGCCTGCTGCTGGCGGCATGGGCCGGGTCGAACGTCTTCAACAACCTCATCGACGCGCTCAATCGCGCCTACGACGTCACCGACACCCGCGCCTGGTGGAAGAAGCGTCTCATCGCGCTCGCCTGCGTGTCGGTGAGCGCCATCCTTCTCGCGTCGGCGGCCACCATCATGCTCGCCGGCCCCGACATTGTACGGTGGCTGAGCGATCGCGTCGGACTCGGACCCGTCGTCGAGGCGGTCTGGATGGTGCTTCAGTACGTGATCGCCTTCGCCTTTCTGGTCGGGATGATGTTCCTCATCTACTACTTCCTGCCGAACCTCCGGCAGAAGGTTCGGCAGATCCTGGTCGGCTCCGTCGTCGCCTCCCTCCTCTGGGTGCTGGGCACGCTGGCCTTTCGTTTCTACGTCGTGAACTTCGGCTCGTACAACAAGACGTACGGGACGATCGGCGGCGTGATCGTTTTGCTCACCTGGATGTACCTGACCATGCTGGTGATTCTCATCGGCGGCGAGCTCAACTCCGAGCTGCACCACGGCACGGGCGCGCTCCAGCCGCGCAAGGGCGCGGTGTACCAGGGACGGATCGTCACCGAGCTGGAGCCCGGGCGGACGTCGAACGAGCGCGTCGATCCCGTGTCGGCTATCGCCGCGGCGGCTGAAGGATCACGCGAGCGCCACGCGTGAGTCCGAGCGTGCGCGCCGCGCTCCCATCGCGCACCGCGATCTCCACCAGCCCGCTCGATCCGACCACCGCCAGCACCGCGCCGGCGGCCGAGTCCGCGTAGGTACGACCCAGCGGCACCTCGGCGTCGCCGACGCGCACCGACCCGCCGCGAGGCGCCACGAGGTTGGTGACGAGATTGCCGAAGCGGTCCACCGAGATCACCTCTCCTTCGATGTCGCCCTCGTCGGTGCGACGCGCTTCGGGGGTCCGTCGTATCACCGGTTCCATGAGCGGCGCGCCGAGGTCGTCGAGGGGAATGCCCGAGGCGAGGCTCACGGCGGCGGGGGCGAAGACGTCGCGCCCGTGAAAGGTGGAGGACGCCGCCGGCGGCACGGGGAGCTCGATCACGCGCGCGCCGGCCACGAGCAGCGCCGGCGAGAGCACGCCGTTGTCGGGCCCGACGAAGTGTCGCCCGTCGCTGCTCACCGCGATCGCCGCGCGCGACGACCCGACGCCAGGATCGACCACCACCATGTGCACCGTACCCGCCGGGAATCGCCGCCAGTATCGCGCGACGGCCAGCCGAGCTCCGTCCACATCCTGCGGCGCGACGTCGTGCGTGATGTCCACCACCGCCGCCAGCGGCAAGGCGCTCAGCAGCACCCCCTTGATCTCACCGACGTAGCCGTCGGCGGTGCCGAAATCGGAGAGGAGCGTGATGATGGGGCGCATCACACTGATTTGACCTTCCACCGTCCGCTGCGCCAGAGGTAGACCATCGCCAGCGCCCGGGCGGCGGCGGTGAGCGAGATCGTCCACCAGATGCCGGTGGCGCCCCAGCGCGGCGCGGCCCACAGGGCGAGCGGAATGCGCAGCGCGGTGATCGAGCTCGAGGCCAGCATCGGCGCCAGCGTGTACCCGGCGCCGCCGAGCGCGCCCTCCAGCACCAGCTCGGCCCCGATGAGAATCGTCGAGAGCGCCGAGATGCGGAGATAGCGCGCGCTCTCGGCGATCACCGCCGGCTCGGTGGTGAACATCGCCGCGAACTCCTCCGCCAGCGCGAGCTCCAGCACGCCGGCGACGGTCGCCACCGCCGTGGCGAATCCCATGGCGATCCACCCCGCGCGCTCCGCTCGATCGGTGCGACGCGCGCCGAGGTTCTGCCCGATGATCGCCGCCGCCGCCACGCCGAATCCGACGCCGATCATGTACGCCCAGCTCTCCACGCGGTGGCCGACCCCCAGCGCGGCGAGTGCCGGCGTGCCGAAGCGAGCGGTGGTTCGGGTCAGCGCGACGTAGATGCTGCTGAAGAAGATCCCGGTGACCGCGGTGGGGAGACCGATGCGGGCGACCGCTCCGACCGTGCCCCAAACGATGGCCCCGAATGCCAGCATCCTCCGCCTGAGGAGTAGCGCGACCCCGGCCAGAAACACGGCGCCGCGCGTGAGGATCGTCGCCACCGCGGCGCCCGCGATTCCGAGCTCGGGCGCGGGCCCGAGCCCCAGGATGAGCACCGGATCGAGCAGGAGCGCCACCGTCACCGAGACGGCGAGCAGCATGAACGGGGTCCGCGTGTCGCCCGACGCGCGGAAGCCGGCGTCGATGGCGAAGAAGCCGAAGATGAGTGGAGCGCCGAGGAGGTACGTGCCGAGGTATCGCTTGCCCAGCGCGGCCACATCGGCCGGCGTCTGCATGACGGCGAATAGTTGGTCGAGAAAGAGGGAACCGGCGACGGTGACCAGCGCCCCGACGCCGAGCGCGAGGACCATGGCGTCTCCGACGGCACGCGCGGCGGCGCGTGGATCGCCTTCCCCGTGCCGGCGGGCGGCCACCGCCGTGAGCCCCACGCTCACCATCTCCGCCAGCGCGATGATCGACCAGATCCAGAAGAGCGAGATGGACACCGCCGCCAGGCCCCGCCCGCCAATGTGCATCCCCACCCAGTAGGCGTCGGCGGTACCGAACACCGTCATGAGCAGCGTGGACGCCACCGCCGGCAGCGCCACCGACGCGATGGTGCGGCCGAGCGGACCGTGCACCAGGCGCGCTCTGGCCATCGGCTCGTCGGGCGGCGCGATCGGCGTCACGCCCTCCTGTGGCGCCAACGGCAGCGCGGCCGCCGGAGCATCGTCCGGCGGCCGCGCGCTGTGGTGCGGACTCTC
>DATFFZ010000233.1:0-18764 GCA_035249845.1 Gemmatimonadaceae bacterium | reverse complement strand
GAGCGCGCGCGCCACGGCGGCGCCGATTCCACGCGAGGCCCCGCTGACGACCGCGGTGCGGCCGTCGAGGGCACCACTCACCGCCCCGGTCCGGTCCGGTGCGCCAGCGACAGGAACTCCTCGCGGGTGCGGGCGTCGTCGCGGAAGATGCCGCGCACCGCCGACGTCACCGTCTGCGAGTTCTGCTTCTGCACGCCGCGCATCATCATGCACAGATGGTACGCCTCGATCACCACGCCCACGCCGCGCGGCTGGAGCACATCCTGGATGGCCTGCGCGATCTGCTCGGTCATGCGCTCCTGCACCTGGAGACGGCGGGCGAAGACCTCCACGATGCGAGGGAGCTTGGAGAGACCGACGATCTTGCCGTTCGGGATGTAGGCAATGTGCGCCTTGCCGAAGAAGGGGAGCATGTGATGCTCGCACAGCGAGTACAGCTCGATGTCGCGCACCATCACCATGCTGGAGTGCGGCTCCTCGAACACCGCGTCGCCGATCACCTCCTGCACGTCCATGTCGTAGCCGCGGGTGAGCCAGGCGAGGGAGTTGGCCACGCGCTGCGGCGTCTTGAGCAGCCCTTCGCGCTCGGGGCTCTCGCCGAGCAGCGCGAGCTGGCGCTTCACGATGTGCTCGAGCTCGCGGCTGACCGCGGGCGTGTCATCGAGGTCCACGTCCCACTCCGCGCGCGACGTCTTCATCGCATCTTCGGTGACGCGCGAGGGACGCTCGGTGGTGCGGCCGCGGCGGCCGCGGCCGTCACTTCCCTTCGTATTCGACATAGTTGTTGTCCGTTTCCCAGAGGCGGAGCCGCGTCAGGCGACCGGGCGCCAGCGCCGGCTCCAGCACCTTCCAGCACGCCACGATGATGTTCTCGGCGGTGGGATTGATGCCGCGCATGAACTCCACATCGACGTTGAGATTCTTGTGATCCATGTGTCCCACGACGTGCATCTCGACGAGATCGCGGAGATGTTTGAGGTCGATCACGTACCCGGTGCGCGGATCGACCGGCCCGGTGACGGAGACATCGAGGCGATAGTTGTGCCCGTGCCAGTTCGGGTTGTTGCAGAGGCCGAAGATGGCGCGATTCTCGCTTTCGGAGAGCTCGGGATTGTGGAGGCGGTGCGCCGCGTTGAAGGTGAGTCGGCGCGTCACCGTGACGTTGGGCATGAGTTGCTTCGTGTCGAGTGCACGAGCCGGTGGCTCTCGGACGCGAACGCGGCGCGCCGGTGGGCGGTTCCCCGTACCCGCCTTGAGCCGACCGCGCCGTGTCTCTAACTTCCCGCGACTTTCCGGTCCCCCGTCGGGACCTCCCCTCTAATTGGACGTGCACTCCGTGAAAGTCAAGCTGTTATTGACGGCGTTGACGAGCGGCGCCGCGTCGGCGTGGTCCGCCGTCTGGACCTTCCCGAGCATGCTGTTCAGCGCGTTTCTCATCGCCTGGGGTGCCGAAGCCGCGCAGTTCATGATCTCGCAGGGGCTCGCGCTGGCGATACTGGCGTGGCTCCAGACGATGCCGGAGTTCGCGGTCGAGGCCGTGATCGCGTGGAACGCGGGGAAGGATCCCACCTACTGCTTCGTGGCCGAGCCCCCGCCGGGGTGTCATTCTCACCTGGCGGTGGCCAATTACACCGGGGCCATCCGCCTGCTCATCGGGCTCGGCTGGCCGATGATCTACTTCGTGGCCGCGTACTTTCACCGCCGCCGAACCAAGGAGCCGCTGCGCGCCATCCATCTGGATGAAGAGCACAGCGTGGAGATCCTCGGCACCGTGCCGCCGGTGCTCTTCTTCGTGTGGATCTGGTACAAGAGCAACATCGATCTGATCGACGCGGCGGTGCTGGTGGCGATGTACGTGGGGTATCTGGCGGTGCTGTGGCGATTCCCGCCGCAGCTCGAGGAGACGTTGGCCGATGCGCCGGCGGTGTCGCGCTGGGCATACACCCGCCCCGGGAACTGGAGGTACGTCGCCATTCTCGGACTCTTCGTCCTGGGCGGGCTGGCGATCTACTTCACCGCGCATCCCTTCCTCGATTCCATGCTGGCGGTGGCCACGACGTTCGGCATCAGCACGTTCGTCTTCGTGCAATGGGTGGCGCCCTTTCTCAGCGAGTTCCCGGAAAAGGTCTCGGCCTTTCACTGGGCCAGTCGCGGCGGAAAGGCGCCGATGGGGCTGGCCAACATGTTGTCGAGCAACGTGAACCAGTGGACCGTGCTGGCGGCGATGATCCCGATCGTCTTCTCCCTGTCGCGCGGCGAGCCAGCCGCGCTCCCGTTCGACGGCGTGCAGCGTCACGAGATCCTCATCACCATCTTGCAGAGCGTGGTGGCGGTGCTGCTGCTGATCAACCTGAAGTTCGAGTGGTGGAACGCGGCGCTCCTGTTCGTGCTCTGGCTGGTACAGTTCCTGGTGGCCGACTGGCGCTCCGAGGTGAGCGTCGCCTACGGGGCGTGGATCGTGGTGCTCGTGATCTCCTGGATCTGGTATCCGCCGGAGGCGCCGCGGACGTTCCTGCGCCTGCTACGACGGCACGGACGGAAGGGCGGGCGGATCAGCCCGTAGATGCGAACGAGCCCCGTCTGGTGGACGGGGCTCGCGATGTGGGAACGAAGAGGATTTTTGAAGCCCCGTCGAATGTATGAGGTTCTCACCACACCTTCCGCCTTCCCCGCACTGGGGCATGACGTCAGTATAGATTGTCGAACCCACTCGAGAGACTTGTTGGCTCAAAAATTAGAGCTCTTCGTCCCGTCCTGTTGCCTCGCGCAAAATACGTCTCGCCTCGAACCCAGTCAATCACATGGACGTCGGCATCGTCGCAGCAATCGCCATGCTCGTGCTGTGGGCGCTCGGTTCCTTTGCATTCTCCGCGCCAGGATGGATTCACTTGCTGCTGACCGTCGGGCTCTCGCTGCTGATCTGGCGCGTGGTCGTTCGAGGGACGAGCGGACCGCGCCCGCGTAACTGACGCCCGCGTCGCGATGGGAGGCGTGTTGGAGCCGTACGACGATTTTTTCGACGCGGCGCCCGAGACGGTGGTGGCGGAGCAGCCCGCGCTCGAGACCGTCGATCGCTCCCGCCCGGTGGTGGTCACCGGCGCGGCGGGGCTGGTGGGCACGCACGTCTGCCGGGAGCTGAGCGCGCGCGGGTGGCGTGTTCGCGCGCTGGTGCGGGACAGCGAGAAGGCGACGCGACGCATCGGGCACATGCCGGTGGAGATCATGGGTGCCGACATCCGCGATGCGGCGGCGATGTCCACCGCGCTCCGCGATGCGGGGGCGGTGGTTCACCTCGCCGCCATCGCCATCGAGCGGCCGGGTCAGAGCTACGACGACGTGAACGCGCGGGCCACGTCGCTACTGGTGCAGATGGCGAAGCAGCAGGGAGTGGAGCGCTTCATCCACATGTCGCAGAACGGCGCGTCGAGCTCGTCGCCGTACGCGTTCCTGCGCAGCAAGGGGGTGGCGGAGGACATCGTGCGGCAGAGCGACCGGCGATGGACCGTGCTGCGCCCGTCGGTGATCTTCGGTCCGCAGGACGCCTTCGTGAACGTGCTGGCCAGACTCGTCAGGCTGTCGCCCGTGGTGTATCCGTTGCCGGGGGGCGGACGGGCGTGCTTTCAACCGATCGCCGCCGGCGACGTGGCGAAGGTGATCGCGCGAACGCTGGAGATGCCCGACACCCAGGGGCAGGCCTACGGGCTCGGCGGTCCGGCCGCGCTCACCCTCCGGCAGATGGCGGAGCGGATCTTCCTGGCGATGGATGTGGAGCGCGTGGTGGTGCCCATTCCGGAGTGGCTGCTGCGTCCGCTGGTGGCCATCATGCAGCGCGTCCTTCCCAATCCGCCGGTGACGACGAGCCTGCTCGATCTCCTGGCCATCGACAATACCGTCCGCGACAACGCACTCTTCGATGTGTTCGGCATCGAGCCCACGCCGTTCGCTCCCGAGGAGATCGCGTATCTGAAGGCATTCGGGTTCCGGGACGCGTTGCGCTCGCTTTTCGGGGGTTAAGGCTCAGCCCATCGCCAGCCCTCCGCGATATCCTTGAGGTGGGATTCGAGCGCCGTTAGGCTTGGTGGTCGACCTTCCCGAGGCTCCGATGTCTCGCACTTTCGTACCCGCGCTGCTGCTGGCGGCGGTTGCCGCCTGCGCCGGCGATGCGTTGGCGCCGACCGCGCCAGGCCCTCTCGCGCTTCGCGCGTCCACCGAGGTCACTCGCACCGAGCTCCGCGAGCCTATCAACACGGCGCAGTTCACCGTGTTCAATCCCTGCACGAACGAGAACATCGTGAACGCGGTGGGGACGGGAGTCTTCACCCGGACCGAGCGAGTCACGAGCGACGGCGTGACGTACATCAAGGGACGCATCCGCTTCGAGGACGTGGTGGGCTTCGGCGAGCTCAGCGGGATGACCTACGTGCTCAAGAACAACTCCTCGTTCACGCAGGAGATCAACGTGGTGGAGGGCGGCTTCTTCCATCAGGAGGCGACGTTCCGCGCCAAGACCGATGGGCCGACGATGGTGCTCGAGACGGAGCTCCGTATCGAGTTTCCACCCGGGCTGGCGCCCGTGGTCACGCTTCAGGTCGTGAGTACGGAGTGCAGGGGCTGAGAGGAGGGCGATGAGCGACGGCGGCGGGCTGACCCCGCCGCCGTTTTTTTTCGATGGCACCCGAAGGCCGAAGCTGGTCAAAGGGTGGTCTCACTCGGTGGACACCGCTTGGCTCAAGTGTGGACACCGTAGTGAGTTAAGTTACCCTACAGACGTTTACCAAAGGGCACGCCTCCTGCCTTGACGCCACTGGCATCGGGCCGCTGCCGAGCTCGGTGCCACGTCTCTCGGATGGAGTTGCCGATGCGTGGACTGGGGCTCGTTCTGCTCGCACCCGCGAGCGCTCTGCTCGTGGCGTGCGGTACGCGAACGAACGTTGCGAGCGGCGAGCAGCCTCTGGACGACGACCTGGCGCTGGCCGCGGAGCTGCCGACCGACCTCCCCTCCGGCGACTACTCCCGCCTCCTGGCCAACATCCGCTCGTGTCGCGCCGAGGGACAAGCAAGGCGTGTCTCGGCCACCGAGGTCGCGCGTGCCGCGTCGCTCACTCAGCAGGCGCACGAGGCGGAGCTCCTGGGCGAGCAGGCAAACGCTCGCGCGCTCCTCGAGCGAGCAGCCCGGCTCGACCCTCGGAACCGCACCGCGCTCTATCATCTCGGACGGTCGAGCGAGGCCCTGTACGATACGGCGGCGGCCATTCGCGCGTACTGCCGGTACCTGCGCTTGAATCCGGGCGAGGACGATGCCGCTGAGGCGCGGGCGCGCGTGCTCGCGCTCTGGCAACCTCCGTCGACGTCGCCGGCGCGGGCGCTGGCCGCGACGCGAGCGGCGAGCTCGACGCCCGTCATCCCGACACGTGCTGTTCCGGTGCGCAAGCCACGCGTTCGACAGGCCGCATCTCGGGCGGCTCCGCACCCCCAGGTGACGGTCCACCGCGCCGAGCATGGATCGACCGATGTCCTCCAAAGTGCGGCGTCGAATGGCGAGGTCACGGACAGCGCCGTGGTGGCGCCGATCCCGTCAGCGCCGGTCTCCACCGCCCCGGCGCCATCGAGCGTGCCGCCCGATTCGCGGCGCGATCCGCCCCGCGCATCAGCTGGGGGCGCGACTCGAGGCGCGATCGCCGGAGCCGCCGTTGGCGCCATTGCCGGCGCCGCGATGGGGGGCAAGCTCAAGCACGTCCTGATCGGTACGGCGGCCGGCGCGGTGATCGGCGCGGTGACCGGGGAGGCGGTGAGCGGAGGCTCGAACTGAGGGGTGGCCGAGCCAGGCGCGATGTCGGCTCAGATCTCCCAGTTCGACAGCACCATCCCCTGCCCCTCCGCCCTTCGCTCGCCATGACCGGCGACGGTCATGCGGAGATCGGTCCACCGAACGCGCCCGCCCAGCGCCACCAGACGCTGGAAGGCGTCGGCATACTCCGTCTGCACGCGGAAGGCGACGCGGCGCGTGCCGCTGCGGCGGGCGAAATCGGACAGGGAGCGCACCATGCCGGTCACGTCCGACTCGCGCTCCAGCACCAGCTTGAGCACGCGGAGCTCCTCCCGGGCGCGACCTTCCACCAGCGGGATGGCGTGGCAGAGCGCGAAGCCGGAGAGCCGCGTCCCGGCGCGGAGCAGCAGCGTGTCGCCGAGCCCCAGACGCTCGGTGAGCTCCAGCTCGCGCGTGAAGTCGTACCCCGGCATCACGCGCCCCAGCAGCGCGGCGCACTCCTCGATGGCCTCGGCGCGCTCCGCGCTCGTCAGGCGGCCGAGCACGAGCGGCGGGCGCTCGCCCGGCGCGGCATCGAGCGTGAGCGTGATCGTCAGGCGCCCGGGGAGGAAGCCTAAGGAGGCATAGAAGCCGATGTTGTCCATCGTGCGCGGCATCGTCTCGAGCCCGACGATGGCGGCGCGCTGTCCCTTGAGCCACTCCACGCCGGCGCGCACCACCTCCTTCCCCAGCCCCAGGCTCTGCCGGTCCGGGCGGACCGCCAGCGGGCCCATCCACCCCTCCACCCCCGACCGGTGCACGATGTTGAACGCCACGATCTCGTCGCGCTCGTCGCGCCAGAGGAGGGCGCCGCCATCGGCGTCCTCGATGGCGTAGCGCCAGATGGAAGGATTCAGGAAGGGCACGCGCACGCCGACCATCCCGTCGCGCCGGTAGCGCTCGGTGAAGGCGTCGCTGAAGACCTGGTTGAGCGCCGCGATGTCCTCCAGGCGCGCGGGATACGGGCCATCGGCCTGATGACCGGCCCGCCAGGTGCGCATGGTGGCCATCAGTCGGCCGCTCCCGCGCCCTCGAGCAACCCGGCGCCGCTCTCGTCCGCCTCCGGCAGCTCCAGCTGCGCGTCCTGCTGCTCCACCACCGACGCGCCTCGCTGCTCGTCGTAGCGCACCGAGATCACGTTGTCGAGCCCGTCGCGCACCGACTCGATGTGGGTGATCAGGATCACCTGCTCGAACCGGTCCTGCAGGTGGCGAAGGAGGTCCACCACGCTGGCGCGGCGCAGCTCGTCGAGCGAGCCGAAGATCTCATCGAGGATGAGCAACGAGAACGGCTGTCCGGCGCGCTCGGCGATCATCTGCGAGATCGCCAGGCGGAGCACGAGGTTCGACAGGTCTTCCTCGCCACCCGAGATCACCGGCTTCGGCACGCTGTCCTCCAGCACGATGATGTTGTACTGGTCGTCCAGCTCCAGCTCGGCGTAGCGGCCGTCGGTGATCTCGCTGAGGAACGCGCTGGCCAGCTCCGAGAGCTCGGGGCGGAGCTGGAAGTTGAGGTCGGTGCGGAGATCGGTGTAGGCGCGGTCGAGCTCGTCGTGCAGCCGCTTGTGGGCGTTGAGCTCGGCCAGCGCGCGCTGCCGCTGCGCCAGCTCCTGCGCCGCCGTCTGCGCGCCGGCGAGCGCGTGCTCGGCGCTCCGCACTTCCCCTTCGGCCGACACCAGCGCCAGCTCGGCGCCCCGGAACTCCTCGGCGGCGCGATCGTAGGTGCTCCGCAGCTCGAGGAACTCCGCCTCCGGCATCTGGCTCTCCTCGCGCCGCGATTGCAGGTCGGCCACCTGCCTGACGAGTTGGCCCAGCGCCTCCAGCACGTTCTCACGCTCGCGCAGGAGCAGCGGCTCGCGCTCGATCTGCGCGCTCAGGCGCGCCGCGCGCGCGTCGAGCGGGCTCAGTCGCTCCAGCTCGCTCCGCACCGTCTGGTGACGCGTGGCGTCGTATCCCGGCGGGATGGCCTCCAGATCCCGCAGAATCGCGACGTGCCGCGTCTCCTTGCTGCCGAGCTCCGACGTGATCTGCGCCAGCTCCCCAACGGCCAGCTGCACCTTGAAGAGCCGGCGCTCGAGGGTCGCCACCTCCTGCACCACCGCGCGGCGCCGCTCGTCGAGCTGCTGGAGATCGTCAGGCATCTCCATGAGCTGCTCGACGCGAGCCTTGAAGTAGTTCCCGTCCACCCGCACGGTCTCGATCTGCGAGTCGAGCAGCTCCAGCACCGAGCGCAGACTGTGTCCCAGCGGACGCGTGCAGGTGGGACACACGCCGTCTTCCCCGGCGGCGGCGAGCTGTTCGCGCTGCTGCTTGAGCTCGGTATACTGATCGCGCAGCGCCTGACGCTTCGTCTCCGCCTCCTGCCGGTCGCGCACCCACTCCGTGCGCCGAGCCTCGAGCTTGCCGTCCACCTCTTCCAGCTCGACGCGCTTCTGCGCCAGCGCGCGCTCCACTTCCTCCTCCAGCTTGGGCGCGCTGTCGATCTTGGAGCGGCGCTCCGCCAGCTTGCGAAGGTCTTCCGCCAGCGCATGCTGCGTCTCGAGCAGCGCCAGCCGCCGCCCCTCCTCCCTGGCCAGCACCTCCAGGCGCTGCGATTCGGCAAAGAGCTCGGTGTACGAGGAGAGCTCGTGCTCGAGCCGCGCCCGCTCGGCGCGCGCGCTGGCGATCTCGCCGAGCTCGCGCTCCAGCCGCTGGCGGTCGCGGTCGAGTCCCGCCTGCTGCCCCTCGGCCACCCGAAGCTCCGCCAGCAGCTCCTGCTGCCGCTCGCGCTCGCGCTGCGCACGCTCCCACCGCGGGCGCACCGCCCCCACGGCGTGCTCCGCGCTCTGGCGCCGCGCGCGAGAGGCAGCGGCGCGCTCCTTCGCTTGCTGGAGACGCGTCTGGGAGTGCGACAGCGTGCGAGCCACCACATCGGGGTCGGGCATTCCCTGCCGCAATCCCGCCATCTGCGACACGATCGCGCTCCGGCGCTCACGCAGCAGCCGCTGCGCGTCGCGGAGTCGCTCGTACCCGAGGACGTGGGAGAGGAACTGCGCGCGCTCCGCCGGCCCCATGGCCGCCATCACGCTCAGCTCTTTCTGCCCGGTGAAATACGTGTTGAAGAACTCCTCGCGCGTCATCCCCAATCGGCGCGTGAGGAGCTCCGTCACGCCGGTGATCGAGCTGGCGATGGGAACGGACGCGCCATCGAGGAAGAGCTCGGCGCTCGTCAGGCCACGCACCACGCGATAGCGATGCCCGCCCAGCTCGAACTCGAGCTCCACGCGAACGCCGGAGCGCGGCGGCGCGCGATTGAAGCGGATGGAATCGCGCGTCCCACGCGCGGCCGCGTTGCCGTAGATCGCCCAGGCGATGGCCTCGAGGATCGTCGTCTTCCCCGAGCCGTTCGGACCGATGATCCCCGTCAGCCCGGACTCGAAGGTGATCCGGGTGTCCGCGTGCTGCCGGAAGTTGGAGAGCTCGATCCGATTGAGCCGCACTAGCCGCTCTGCGTGCTCGCCGCGGCACCCAGCGAGGCGGGCGCCGCCGCGACTTCGTCGAGATAGTGCAGCCCCAGCTGGACCAGCGCCGCCTTGTCGATGTCCGACTCGAGCTGGCGGCGGCTCAGGTAGCTCTCGACCATCTCCTTCAGCGTCGGACGCCGGCCCGGCGCGCCACTCTCCGAGCGCCGGATGATCTCGGGGCGGCGCGTGTCGAGGTGAAAGTGCAGCGCCCGCCGCTTGTACTCGCGAAGCTGCTTGTGATCGAGGTCGCGTACGATGTGGCGCGGAACGTCGCGTACCACCAGACGGACGATGCGATCGTCGATGCCGCCCTCGCAGGCGCCGATCCGCTCGGCGATGAGGGCGTCGAGCTCGGTGGCGGAGAGGCCGCGGGCCAGCACCGGCGGCAGGTCGATCAGCCGACGGCTCGGCTCCATGGCGTGGAAGAGGTGCGTGCCGGTCGCCAGGTCGAACTCGATGAATCCCTTCCCCTCGCGACCGCCCTCACGCTCCTCGACGATCTCGCCCCACGGATTCGCGCTGGTGTAATCGAGCGAGCCGGAGTAGTAGACGCGCGGAGCCATCTCCCGGTGCACGTGATAGTGTCCGAGCGCCACGTAGCTCCACGATGGCGCGGCCAGCGCCTCGATCGGGATCTCGATGTGCGCGCGTTCGGCGTGGGCCACGTAGTCGGGGAGCATCCCCGCCACCTCGCCATGCAACACCAGCACGTTGTGGTCGACCCCCGCCTCCGGCGTCATCTCCGGTAACGGGCCGTCGAGATCGGGGATGGCGAGGATCGACAGACTCCGATCCGGGAATTGCAGCCGTCGCGGCTCGTCGGCCACGACGTGGATGCCGAGCGGGGTGAAGAGCTTGAGGATGCAACCCGTCTCGCTGGAGCGAGGGCGATCGTGATTACCGGCGATGACGACGACGATCGTCTCGGGCAGCTCGGTCGTCAGGCGGCGGAACTGATTGAAGGCATCGATGATCGCCGGATTCATGGGGCGGACGGAATGGAACACGTCCCCCGCGATCAGGATGACGTCGGGGCGAAGCGCGATGACCTGATCGATCGCCCGGCGGAACGAGAGGGCGACGTCGGCCTCGCGCTGATTGATCCCGGTCGGCGTCAACCGGTGGTATTGCCGGAAGCCGAGATGCAGGTCAGCGAGGTGTACCAGGCGCACGCCGTAATCTAGCCGACGGACCGTAACTCCGCTACAGGCTTGAGGATAGACTCGCTCAAGTGTCAGCGGTTACTGGTCGTTCGCATGTGCTGGGTGATCCGCGTGAGCACGCGGGTGGCCGGCGCGCCGCCCGCCAACGGGGAATACAGGGAGTTCACGGTGATGGTCGCCCTGGTATCGGTCCACCACCCGCGGCGACGGTCGACGAGCATGAGCCCCTGAATGCTTCCCGAGGTGGTCAGCCGGATCCCGCGCGAGCTGTTCACCTTGGTGGAATCCTGCGAGAGCGTCCCCTTCATCGAGATGTAGGCGATGTTCCCGTTGCGCGAGAGCGAGTCGAGGCGGTAGGTGGCGTGGAGGATCGCGCCGCGGGTGGCCGAGCGCGCGCCGGCCAACGGGATGACCATCGACTGCTTCCACGATTCGCCGATGGCGATGGCGCGCTCGGGGAGGGTGGCCGGAATCTGCGAGATGACCGATGCCAGGTCGGGGTTGAGTCCCGCCTCGCTGGCCACCAGCGAAGCGGAGCCGAGTGGGGTGATCCGCATGCGCACGCGCTGTCCCTGGAGCTGGCGGCGATAGGAGTCGGGCGGGACGGTGGCACGCGAGCCGGTGGCGGTGATGGCCACCGAGTCGGTGACGGCGGTGACGGTGGTGCCCTCGTCATCGCTCCCCTGCACCAGGATGCGCGAGAGGAGGAGCATGGTGGTGCGCACGGTCATCGACGTGTCGCCCGCGGCGATCTTGGCCGACGCGGTCATCTCCACCTGCTGGTCGAGCCGCGTGTAGAGCGTGTCGCCCACGCGCGGACGGATGCGAAGCACCACCGACGTCTGCGCCGGCAGCGCCGATGTGGCGACCATCAGCGCGCCGGTGAGCGAGCCGGCGAGGCGGACGAAGCGGCGATCACGGGTGATTCGAAAAGCCATCAAAAAGCATAAGGGTCATCGTCGGGGAGCGACCGGATCGGGATCTTCTCCGGGGCGGCCACCGGTCTCGACGGGATGATCGATCTGAACTGACGTGCGAAGAACCCCTTCACGTCCTGCGGTCTCGCCTGCACGGTGGCGTTGCGCGCTCGGATGGCGTCCTCCTCCGAGTGCACTCCGATCGTGTCCTGCACCCACGAGATGCTGATCGAAGGATCGAGCTTCCGGAGGGCGCGAAGGATCGCCTGCTCCAGCGGCACATCCACCGACTGCGGGAACCGCTCCACGCCGTCGCGCCCGCGCATGACGCTCGGGCGCGGAAAGGTGATGAACACCGGCTGCGTGAAATGCGGGTGTCGCACCATCAGCTGTCCCTTGGCCAGCGTGGCGAGCTTCGTCTTCACCGCCTGGCTCAGCACCGCGTAGCCGGGCGTGGCCAGCTCGTCCGCGTCCATGCGCCCGAAGAGCGCCGTCCCCGAGTTCCCCACCACTCGCCGATGCACCTGCGAGCGGAACTGCTCGGCGCCGAAGAGCACGAGCCCCAGATAGCGGCCGCGCTCCGAGATGTCGAGCAGCATCTTGCGCACGTACGTGTCCGGGCCGTCGCCGGGCGCGTACTTGTTGAGCTCGTCCACGAACACCACGACGTGGCGGACGCCGAGGTCACGCCGCTCCAGGTGCTCGCGGAGCTTGGAGACGATGCGGGCGAAAATGAGGTCCTGCGCATCCTCCTCGAGGAGCGCGACGTCGACTACATACACCGCGCGGTCCTCGAAGGTGCCCCAGGGCAGGTCGCTGGAGGTGCCGTCGTCGGTGACCAGGCCGGCGCAGCGGGTGGAGATGTTGACCAGCCGGTTGCGCACCTTGCGAATGGTGGCGACGTGATGCGTGCGCCAGGCCTCGTTGTTCTTCGCCTCCATCCCGCGCAGGAGGTCGCGGAAGAACCCTTCCAGATCGGCGAAGGTGCGCACCCGGTGCTTTTTCGTCAGCAGCGAGTCCTCGAACTCCCGATCGATGACGCGCTCGCCGAGGAAGTCGATGAACGCGTCGGCCTTGGCGTCGACGTCGTCCTTGTTGAGCAGCACTTCGGCGAACTGCATGACCTCGCGCAATCCCCAGGTGAGCGGATAGACGTTGTCGCCCAACGCCTCGTTGGACCGCAGCGTGTTCAGCGACACCCCATCGGCCTTGTACGGCGCGAAGTACCGCACGTTGGGGAACGGCTCGGCGGGCACGCCGAGCCGCTCGTAGATGGCGCGATCGGCGTCGGCGAGCTCCGCCGGCTGATCGAGAAAGCAGAGGTCGGGCCCCTTGACGTTGAAGCAGACCGCGGCCACGGAGCCTTTGCTCTCGGGGAAATGCGTGAAGAGCGACGCCAGCAGCCACTCGATGGCGCTGGTCTTGGTGGCCAGGCCGGAGACGCCCGCGATGTTGAGGTGCGCGGCTTCGGGACCCAGGAGGAAGTCGGCGTCGAGGTAAATGGGAGAGTCCATCTTTCCGGCGTGGTAGACGCCGACGGGGATGCCGGTGCGCGACTCGCCGCTCACGTACGAGTCCATGCGGAGCGCGGTGGCGACGTCGGCATCCTCGGCCAGGAAGACGCGCCCCATCGGCACGGGCTGAAGGGGCTCTTCCGGTACCTGCCTCAGCACCGCCGCCGTGTAGAGCCGCACTTCGGTGCGATCCGTCGGCGCGTAGGACGCGCCACCAGGCGCGCCGTCGTGCCCCATGACGTCGAAGAGCGGCGACTGCACGTCGGTGTAGCTGAACCCCTCCACCACCACGCCGTAGATCTGAGGAATCTGCCCCTCGATCGGATGCTCTCCCTCGACGCGCACGATGGTCCCGATGCCGACGGGAGACTCGAGGGCGGTCCAGAAGTGGAATTGGTGAGGCGTGTTGGGCTGGCGCTCGGTGGCGACGACCCTACCTAACAACGAAGGCACGATTCAAAGAGATGTGAGAATGTACGAATGCCATCGCGGACAGCTGACCGCATCGCACATCGCAACCGTGAACGGGGGATGCGCGATCGCCATGAGCGATCACCTGATCGCCCTGAGAAACTCTTCCGCGTTTCTGATCCCGTACGCCATCTTGTCCCACCTCGCGTCCGGCGCCGACAACGGTCTACCCTCGGCCAGCACCCAGCGCGACACCATGTCAGCGCGCACCGTCACATTCGACTGCTCGGCCACCTCCACCCGAACCAGGCCCCAGAGCGCGTCGTGACCGCCGGCGTCGCGCAGGCGCAGGTACCAGCTCAGAACCGGGAGCCCGCGCGGCGAGATCCGGATCACGCTCGAGCGCTCGCCGGCACGAAGGGCGAGCACGGTCTCGAGCGCGGCCTGTTGTGCGTACAGCGTGTGGTGGCTCTTCACCACCCCCACCACGCACGAGGAGCGAGCAACCACCTCGGTGGTGCCGATCCCACCGTCGATGTAGAGCGGCGTCGATTCGGCCGCGCACCAGGCTTCGGCCAGACGGCGCTCGAGGGCGTCGCGGTCGTGCGAGACCGCGCGCTTGGCGCACTCCAGCAGGGTGAGGGGGTGGGGCGTGGGGTAGGCACCGTCGCCGTCCAGCGGTGCGGTGTCACGCAGGGCCGATCCGAAGCTCTCGAGCAGGACGTCCCGCGGCACGTACGGGAACGGTACGTAGAGCCGCTCCTCCCTCAGTGGGGGGCGCCAGGCGGAGAGCTGGCGCCCCCGGCGGGCGCGGACCGCCGCCGCCACTTGCCCCAGGACGAGAGGGGCGGACTTGTACCACGCCACCACCTGGCTGGCCTGCGTTCCGTCGAGGAATGCGGCGAATCCGGCTTCCGGCGCACCGGGCACGGGACGCGCCCGAAGGGTTGCATCCTCAATGACTTCTGCGTCTTGAAGTAGCGGCTGCTCGCCTTCTACGGGGAGCCGCTCGAGGGATGCGCCAGGGGAGGTCGTCGGCCGTATCTGCGGCGCGTGCTGGATCGCGCGGCGCAGCGCGTCACGTATGCGGACGCCCGGTCCCGCGGTCTGCTGCGTAACGCCTCCCTCCGGCCGACGGTTGCGGCGTCCCGGCAGGATGCCGCGTCGCGCGCATGGATCCAGAGCCACTCACCAGGACACAAACCTGCCCGTGACGAAGCGACTCGCGATGCTCGCGACCATCCTAATGGTCGCCACATCCTGTGACAAGGCGAAGGCGTTTCTGCGCAGCGGTCAGGCAGCGGGACCACCCCAGGTGGATCCGAGCGAGGCGCTGGATCTCGCTTCCAATCCCACGATTCTCTTCCAGGTGTTCGGTGAGTCCACCGACCCGCGCATGATCCCCGTGGCGGCCGTCCAGAAAGGGCGCATCCGTCACATCAACCTGTCGCACGAAGGATGGGAGCACTTCGACGCGATGTTCCTTCGCCGCGGGAAGAGCTACACGCTCTACCGCGATGGACTCCCGGTGGGGCTGGCCACGGTGAAGCAGGGGATGTGGGAGCGCGACGAGCCGATGTACTCGCTCCCCGGCTGTCATACCCTCACGCCCCTGGCCGCGGTAGCGCTCGACAAGAAGCTCAAGACCGACTTCACCGTCGAGTTTCTGGCGCTCGCCGACACCGTCACCAGACAGCGCGTGACGCGCCCCCCCTCACGCGCGGACCTCACCCGTCAGGCACGCGAGCTGGCCTACGAGGTTGGCGTCCCGGCGAACATCACCAAGGGGATGCTGGATTCGCTCGACTTCCGCGCCATCGCGGTACCGACCGGCGCCAGCAACTCGCCCACGCTCATCGCCTCCTTCCTCGATCCCACCGCCGAGGAGCCGTCCACGCACTCGGGGCAGATGGTGCACCTCTTTCTGGTGGCCGAGCGCGATTCGACGGGCCACTACCGCGCGTCCTACGTCCACCGCGTGAACGGACCCCTCGCCACCGCCGCCTTCCGTCGCTACTCGGACCACGCCGACCTCACCGGCGACGGCGTCGACGAGATCGTCCTCGAGGGCTGGCAGCACCGCGGCGATACCTTCCTGCTGGTGGTGGGCTTCGTGAACGGCGAGTGGAGGGAGGTGTTCAGGTCGAGGACGAACTGGTGCCTCGACGAACGGTGACCGCGGGGAGCGGGGAGAGGGAAGCGCGCGCGTACCCGATGAGTACCGTATCCGCCTGCGCTTCCCGCTTCCCGCTTCCCGCTTCCCGCTCTTCTAGCTCACCACCCCCACCCCCACACCGTCTCCGATCGGCACCACCAACCCCGTGATCCGCGGGTCCGACGCCAGCCGTCGGTTGAATTCGCGGACGCCGGCGGTGCCGTCGTCGGTGACCGACGGGTCGATCACCTTGCCGCCGCGGAGCGTGTTGTCGGCGATCACCAGGCCGCCGGGGCGGACGAGGCGGAGCGCCCACTCCAGGTAGGTGGGCAAGGGCTCCTTGTCGGCATCCAGGAAGGCCGCGTCGAAGTGCCGGCCGTCGAGCGCCGGGAGCACGTCCAGCGCGCGACCCACGCGAATCTCCACCTGAGCGGCGATCCCCGCGCGCTCGAAGTGGCGGCGCGCAAACTCGGCGTGCCTGGGCTCCAGCTCCACCGTCAGGATGCGTCCCTCCGGTCCCATCCCCCGAGCCATCCATATCGCCGAATAACCGCCCAGGGTGCCCAGCTCGAGCACCGACCGGGCACGGATGGCGCGAACGAGGATCTGGAGGAAGCGGCCCGTCTCCGCGGGAACGGCGATCGGCGGAAGCCCGGAGCGGTCGGCCTCCTCTCGCAGCGAGCGCAGCAGCTCGTCCTCGCGCGCGAAGAGTCCGGCGATGTAGTCGGCGATTCCGTCGCTCACCGAAGCCTCTCGCGGCGCACTACTCGAGCCCGATGTCCCAGGCCTGCTGGAGGTCCTTTTTCGAGTAGGCGCGGAAGGCCGTGAGCGTCTGCGTACGCTCGATGCCCGGTACCCGCGTGAACTCCTCCGTCACCACCCGCGCGATCTGGTCGTACTCCGGCACGCGAACGATCGCCACCAGGTCCCACTCCCCCGACACCGAGTAGACCTCGGACACGCCGTCGATGCCGGCCAGCGCCATCGCCGCCTCGGGAATGCGCTTGGGGTCGCACCGGATCAGTACCAGCGTGGTGATCACTCGACCGCCGGAAAAGGTGGAACGTTGAGGAGCCAGAGTCCCAGGACGCGACTCTTGTCGTCCACGTCGACCAGGATGTCGGATGCGATGCGCACGGTGCGCGACGCGCGGCTGGCGCCCAGGCGAAAGTGAATGGTGCGCTCGGCGTGATCGGCGTCGGCGATGAGCGTGGTGTTCACCTGCACCAGCGACACGCCGCGATCGGCGTTTCGCGCAGGCACGGTGATGCGCGCGTTTTCCACCATGGAGGGGAGCGACAGCGTGGGCACCTTCCGCACGTCCGGCCACACCGCGACTTCCACTCCTCGTATCGTGCCACTCTTCACGTCGAGCACCACCCAGGAGCCGTCCTCGCCGGTGAGCTCCACCGATCCCGACATCCCCTCCCCTTGCGCGCCGTTGCGGAGATTGGCGGTGAGAATGTCCGTGTCCGGGTCCCATCGATAGTCGACGGGCGACGGATTCTCGCTGGCGGGCTCGATCTGCACCGCGAAGTTCAACACGTGGCTCCGATCGGATGGCGGAAATCTGCGCGACCGCCGCGCACGGCGCGAGCACCGATCATTGCGACGATGCGCGGCACGTTGCAGCGGGTCAAGGTGCCAGCTCGCGCGCGGCGCCGAGCAGGCGCTCGAAGCCCTCCGTCACCTGGGCGCGCGGGGCCGCGTACGATACGCGCACCCAATCGGGGGTGAGAAAGGCCGCGCCCGGCACCACCGCCACGTCGTGCCGCTCCAGCAGGTGCTCGGCCAGCGCGTCGCCACCCGCCTGGTGGTGGCGACGGGCGAAGGTCACGTCGGCGAACAGGTAGAACGCGCCGTCGGGCTCGACGAAGCGCAGGCGCGGCTCGCCGCGCACGATGCGAAGCACCTCGTCTCGCCTCCACCGGAACTCGGCCACCATGGAGCTGACCCACGCGTCGGCAGCCTCGCGGTCGGTGAGCGCGGCCAGCGCGGCGTGCTGAGATACGGCCGCCGGATTCGAAGTGGTGTGAGACTGGAGCGCCCCCATGGCGCGCGCGACCTCGCGCGGCGCGATCGCCCAGCCGATGCGCCACCCGGTCATGGCGAACGTCTTGGCGACGCCATCCACCAGGATCACACGCTCGCGACTGTCCACCAGCTCGAGCGCCGACGTCGCCGGCGAGTCGCCATACGTGAGCTGGCGATAGATCTCGTCGCTGATCAGCCACCACCCGCGCTCCTCCGACAGCCGCACGATCGCTTCGAGCTCGGCGCGATCGTACACCGCGCCGGTGGGGTTGCAGGGCGAGTTGAGCAGTACACCGCGCGTCCGCGGCGTGGCCGCCTCCTCCAACAGTGCCGGAGTGACGAGGAAGCCGCGTGTCGGGTCGCCGTGCACCGGCACGGGGGTGGCGCGCGCCAGCTTCACCATCTCGTAATAGCTGGTCCACGACGGCGTGGGGATCAGCACCTCGTCGCCCGGCCCGAAGAGCACGAAGCAGGCGTTGAAGAGCGACTGCTTGGAGCCGGTGGAGACCACCACGTCGGCGGCGTCGATGCGATCGTCGCACGCCAGCAGCGCGTTCGCCTGCGACGCGATCGCCTCGCGCAGCGGCGGGATGCCTTCGGTGGCGGTGTATTTGGAGACGAGACCGGCGGCCATCGCACGGGCCGCGGCTTCCTTGACGTACGCGGGCGTATCCATGTCCGGCTCGCCGACGCCCAGGTCGATCACCTTCCGACCAGCGGCGCGCAGCGCCTTGGCGCGGCTCGAGACCTTGATCGTCGCCGACTCCTGGAGCTCGGCGATGTTCTCCGATGGGGTGAATGCGCGCGCGCTGAAGACGGTCACGACTGCTCCGAGCGGGTGGAGTGGCGAACGGGTGAGAGATATACTTTACGCGCGCGGCACACGGCGCGCCAACGATCACATTGCGAAGGGAGACTCGGTGGAGCGCGAGAAAGGGGCGTCGGACGACAACGAGCGCGAGCGGCCGCCGGTGACGCGCGGGCAGAACGTGCTGGCCGTGATTCCGCCGGACGAGGGCGCGCTGGGCGAGCTGCTGGAGCCGGTGCTCGAGCGTCTCGATCCATCGTCGAGCGGGATCCAGGCGGTGGTGCTCACGCCCGACGCCGAGACGGCGACGGCGGTGGCGCGCGTGGCGCATGTGCACCGTTCGACGGCACGCGTGATCGCGGTGACGTCGCCCGCGCGCGCCGAGCGCCTGTTGCGGGCGGGGCCGGCCAGCATCGCCACCGGCGCGCCCTCGGCGCTCCTGGAGCTGGTGCGC
>DATFFZ010000232.1:0-4378 GCA_035249845.1 Gemmatimonadaceae bacterium | reverse complement strand
GGCACCGGCGTCCGCGCCGACACGTCGCGCGGCATGGAGGAGCACATCAGAGCGCTCTGGCCCGCGCTCACCCGCCCCGCCGACCCACCCGACACGCGCTCCTCGCTCATCCCCCTTCCCCATCCCTACGTCGTCCCCGGCGGGCGATTCCGCGAGGTGTACTACTGGGACTCGTACTTCACCATGCTCGGCCTGGTGGAGAGTGGCCGCGTCGACCTGGTGACGTCGATGCTCGACAACTTCGCCCATCTGATTCGCACCGTGGGCCACATCCCGAATGGGAATCGCACCTACTACCTCGGCCGCAGCCAGCCGCCGTACTTCGCGGCCATGGTCGGGCTTTACGCGCGTGCCGCCGACACGGCGCGCGCTCTCGCGTATCTCGAAGCGCTGGAAGCGGAGTACGCGTTCTGGATGGATGGCGCCGATCGCCTGACGCCCGGCCAGGCTCGCCGGCGCGTGGTGCGGCTCTCGGGCGGAGCGATCCTCAATCGCTACTGGGACGACATCGCCGAGCCGCGCCCCGAGTCCTACCGGGAGGACGAGGCACTCGGTCGCTCGCTCCCCGACGGTGCCCGCCAGCGTCTCTATCGCAACCTGCGCGCGTCGGCGGAGAGCGGCTGGGATTTCTCCAGCCGCTGGATGCGCGATCCGCGCGATCTCCGGTCGCTGGAGACGATCGATCTCGTGCCGATCGACCTCAACAGTCTGCTCTACCACGCCGAGCGAACGATCGCCGCGCTACGCCGGCACCGGAGGGGTCCCGCCGATTCGGTCGTCGCCGCTCGCTTCGACTCCGCCGCCGCCGCGCGTCGTCAGGCGTTGTCAGGCGCCGCGTGGGACTCGGCCACCGCGTACTTTTACGATGTGCGCTGGCGCACCGGAGAGCGGGTGACCGATCGGCCCACGCTGGCGGCGGCCGCCGTGCTCTACTTCGGAGTGGCCACGCCGGAGCAGGGACGCGCCGTCGCCGGGCGGCTCGAGCGAGACTTCCTCGAGTCCGGCGGATTCGTGACCACGCGCATCTCGTCCGGGCAGCAGTGGGACGCACCGAACGGCTGGCCGCCCTTGCAGTGGCTGGCCATCGAGGGCGTGCGGCTGCACGGCCGGTCCGACCTGGCCGACCGTGCGCGTGCTCGATGGCTCGCGCTCAACCGGCGGACGTATCGCGCCACCGGCAAGATGACCGAGAAGTACGACGTGGTAGACGCCAACCGTCCGGCGGGAGGCGGCGAGTATCCCACGCAGGACGGCTTCGGTTGGACCAACGGCGTGGCGCTGGCGCTCTCGGCGCAGGAGCGACAACGCCCTGCCCTGCGTCCCTCACGCTCGCCGGCGCGCGCGCGCGCAGGGTCGCCGCGCTGATCGCCAGGCGCTACGGCTTCCCTTCTACCGCCGTCAAGCTGTTCTCGTACTCGAAGCGCTGCGGGATGCGCACCGGCTGACCTCCCCCCTCGAAGGCGAGCGTGCCCTCGAGCTTCCCCGTGCGTGCGCGGCCGAGGAGCCGCCCGGTGGCTGGAGCGAACACGTAGACGCCGGAGTCCGCGCCGGTCAGCACCGACCGCGTGGTGAGACCCGGTTGAGGCCCAGGCTCCACCGCCTCCAGCCGTAGCTCCTGCCGCGCGCTGATCACCAGCGCCCGCTGTCGCCCTACCACCGTGTCGCGAAGCACGCGGTAGTGCGACACGCGGCTGCTGCCGGAGAGGCGGCCGGCCGTGCTGTCGCGCCGGAGTACGGTGTCGACCCATGCCGTTCCCGACGCCAGCGGACCGTCAGGCAGCGTGAGGAAATAGTCCTCGAACTGACGCGTCAGGTCGCTCACTCCCTCGAACGACGCGGGGAATTGGGGCGTCGAGATGGTCCGCACCCGGCCGCGCCCGTCGAGCTCGAGCACGAAGGGCTTCCGCAGCGCCTCCGCGGTGGCCGGCCGCTCGTCGCCCTGCGGAGACTGCACCGCCAGCACCAACGCCTCGTACCAGGCTCTGGCCGTATCACCGCGCAGAAAGGTGATCGCCACCGTGGCGTCGTGCTCGCTGGAGATCGCCAGCGTTCCGCGCGGCGCTTCGAGCGTCGAGCTTCCGTGCGTGATCTCGCGGAAGCGAAGCGTGTCACCGGGAGCTCGCGCGTAGGTGGCGGGGCGGCCGTCCTGCGCGAACACGGGGGCGGCAGCCATGACGGCCATCCCGAGCAGGATCGTCAGGCGGGGCATGAGTCTCCGCTGCAATGTCAGCGTCGATGGACGTGTCAGGCGTCCCTCCGCAACAGCTCGGCGATCTTGCTGACCGTGGACCAGTTGCGACTGGTGGCGGAGACGCCGAGCTGGCTCTCCACCACGCCGTTCGGGAAGCCGTAGAAGCCGTTCGACTTCTGCCGGCTCACGACGTACACGTCGCGGTCCTTCATGGCGAGCAGCGAGAGCGCCTCTCTTTCCGAGGTGATGGGAAAGCTCGGCTTCTCCTTCGGTTTCTCGGCGAGAAAGACGACGTAGAGCTTGACGTCGCGCCTCCCCTCCAGATCCGTGAATGGCGCCGCGTGAACGGCCGCGTCGAGCTCCCGCGCGCTTCGCAGCACCAGACCGGGCTCGTGGCCGATCAGCGACTTCAGCTTCGCGCCGATCTTCCGCGCCAGGCCGTCGAGCTTCTCGTCAGGCGCCTCGAAGACGACGTTGCCGCTCTGGATCACGGTCGCCACGTTCTTGCAGCCGGCGGCGACGAACGCGCGCTTGAGGTCCTCCATCTTGACGATCGCGCGCCCGCCGACGTTGATCGCGCGAAGAAACGCAACGTGCCTCGTCATCGACCGGTGTCGGGCTGCGCTACGGTGTCGGCTGCTGCCGGCGATGGCCCGCCATCTCGTCCTCGCTCAGGCGCAGAAAGCGCGCGGCGTTGTGGTAGAGGATGTCGCGCTTCTGCGCCGCGCTCAGGAAGGGCGCGGATTCTATCGCGTCGATCGATCGCTCGATCACGCCCGGCCATACCATCTGGTCCGAGCCGAACATGACGCGCTTCCCGAACCCCGCCTCCACCAGCCGCTGGAGGTATCGATACAGCTCGGCACGCGGTACGCCGAACACGATGCCGCCGATCTCGACGTATACCTGCGGGTGCGCCCACATGACGGCGAGCAGGTCGTCCAGCATGGGCCAGCCCGCGTGCATGATGTACACGCGAAGCCTCGGGTGCCGCACCAGCACGTCCTCGAGGGTGAGCGGGCTGTGAAGCGCGGCGCGGTACTTGGGGAGACCGAGGTAGGGCGCGCCCGGTGGGCCGGTGCCGATGTGAATCCCCACGGGGATGTCCAGCTGCTCCGCCACCGCCAGATACGGCTCGAAGAGCGAGTCTCCCGGCGCGATCCCCACGTACTGATTCGTCACCTCGGCCAGCACGGAGAAGACGCCGCGCTCGTACAGTCGGCGGAGCGAATCGGGCGAGAGACGCTGGCGCCCGATCTGGAACGCGAAGCCCGCTATGAACCGCCCGGGAGCCGCGTTGCTCCACCGCCGGACGCGCTCCGGAGTCCCGCTCAGCACACCGATCACGTTGCGGCGCTCGAGCGCCGCGATCGTCTCGCGCATGAGCGCCGAGTCGCTGGTGGGCGACCAGACGGGATCGTTGCACGGCGGCTCCTTCTGCCATTCGAGGAACTGCTCCTCCCAGGGTCGGCTCGGATCGCGCACGGGGAGCTCCGGCATCGGGACGCAGAGCGCGAGCGGCGGCGGCCCGTTCGCATCGGCCGTGGATGCGTGCAAGTGCATGTCGATGATCGGGCGACGTTCCTGTGCCGTGAGCGGCGCCGCCAGCGCGAGGATCGCGATTGCCGCCAGCGCTCTCACTCGCGCGCTCTCCGGGATCTGACCTCATAGGTGAGCATGACCACGCCGCCCCCGTACTGCTTCACCTCCGGCTCTCGAAGCTTCACGCGGCGCGAGAGCGAGGGCAAAAATGGGATGCCGGCGCCGAGGAGGATCGGCACCACGCCGACCTCGATCACATCCACCACGCCTTCCTCGAGCAGAGTCCTGAAGAGCTCGCCGCCACCCATGAGCCAGATCTCCTTTCCCCGCTTCGTGCGGAGCGACCGCACGGCGTCGCCTCCACTCTCGGCGACGATCATGACGTTGGGGTGCTCGGCCTGCTTCAGCGTGCGTGAGAAGACGTACGTTTGGAGGCCGGACGAATCGCCGCCACCGCCCGCGCCCATGGCGAACTCGAAGGTGCGGCGCCCCATGAGCACCGTGTCGAAACGGGCCATGAAGGCGCCCCAGTCGAGCCCGATGTCGGTCGAGAGCCAGTCGATCTCGCCCTTCGGACCGGCGATGTATCCGTCGAGGCTCATCGCCACGCTGTAGACCACGCGTCTCATGCGACGATGATACGGG
>DATFFZ010000231.1:0-56229 GCA_035249845.1 Gemmatimonadaceae bacterium | reverse complement strand
TGTCGCGGCCGGCGCCGGTCGCGGCGGCGTACGGATGATCGGGGGGGACGGGTCCCGCGGCCGGGCTGCCGAATCCGGCCAGCGCCACGTCGATGATGCGCCGCCGATCGATCGAGACCGACACGGCCCGTCGAACGCGTGCATCGTCGAAGGGCGCGCGCGCCGTGTTGAAGACGATTCCGTTGGGAAGCAGCACCGGAAAGTCCATGACGCGCAGCATCGGATCGCGCTCCACCAGGGTCGCGCTGGTCGGCGCCACGCCGGCTACGTCCAGCTCTCCGCCCACCAGCCCCGCGAACTTGGTGGTGGCCTCGTCCACCACGGCGATGACGACGCGCCGGAGCCGGGGCGGGCCGCCGAGCGCCGCCGGGAAGTCGCCGTTCCGCTCGAACACCCAGCGCTGTCCGGCATCGCGCCTGACGAATCGGTACGGGCCGTTCCCGACCGGCGCGTGATTGAAGCGTGCCTGTCGAATTTCCGAGGGCTCCACGGCGGCGAGCAGGTGTCGAGGAACCAGCGGCAGCTCGCACAGCACCAGGGGAAAGCGCGGCTGCGCGCGCGAGAAGTGGAGCACCAGCGTCGAGTCGTCAGGAGCGTCCACCCACTCGACGTCGGCCAGGTCGGCGGCGCGCGGGTAGCCGGTGCGCGGATCACGCGCGCGCTCGAGCGTGAAGCGGGCGTCGGCCGCGGTGGTGGCAGCGCCGTCGTGCCATCGGAGCGCCGGCGAAAGGTCGAAGGTGAGCGTTCGACGATCCGCCGACCAGCGCCAGGATCGGGCGGCGTAGGGGATGGGCTCGAGCCGCTCGTCGTAGCGCGCCAGCGTGACGAACAGCATGTAGCGCTGGACCTGCCGCGCCAGCGGATGGATGGTCACCAGCGGATTGGCCGACTCGAGATCGGCACCGGAGGCGAACACCACCGTGTCGGGCGCGCGCGCCGGTTGTGCGCACGCCACCAGCGCCAGCGTCACACCCAACCACGCTCCGGGTGTTGACGCGATGCGCCGCGGGCGCATCATCACCCGATGCGCCTCCTGCTCCGACGATTGGCCGACGCCATCGTGCTGTACTGGCTGGTCGTCACCCTCACCTTTCTCCTCCTCCGGGCGGCGCCGGGCGATCCCGCGACGCTGCTCGTCCCGCCCACCGCCTCCGCGGCCGACGCCGAGCGGCTTCGCGCCGAGCTGGGGCTCGATGCGCCGCTCGTCGTCCAATATGCGCGATGGACGTCGGGCGTGCTCATTGGGGACCTCGGCGAGAGCTTTGCCAGCAGGCGTCCGGTCGGCGCCGTCCTCGGCGAGGCGCTGCCGGTCTCGCTGGGACTCGGGCTCGTCTCGTTGACGCTCACCTTCCTCATCGGCGTGACGCTCGGCTTCGTACAGGCGGCGCGTCGCGGCAGCGCGCTCGACGCCACGCTCACCGTCACGACCACGGCCATCTTCGCCGCGCCGAGCTTCTGGCTGGCGCTGTCGCTCATCGCGCTGTGCACGTACGGCGCGGCCGCCTGGGGATTTCCCCCCTGGCTCCGGCTTCCCGCGTTCGGCATGCGCGACCCGGCCAGCGAAGCGCGGGGATGGGCCGCGTTAGGCGACATCGCGCGGCACGCGGTGCTGCCGGTGGTCACGCTGACCGCCATCGGCGCCGCCGGCATCGCCCGCTACGCGCGGACGATCCTGGCCGATCTCATGGAGCTTCCCTTCGTGCGCACGGCGCGCGCCAAGGGAGTAGGCGCCGCGCGCGTGCACGCGCGCCACGTCCTTCGGGTCGCGCTCCCGCCGATCATCGTGCTCTTCGCTCTCTCGCTGCCAGGCGTTCTCGCCGGCTCCGTGTTCGTCGAGACCGTCTTCGCCTGGCCGGGGATGGGGCGGCTGATGGTGACCGCCATCGGCGCGCGCGACTATCCGGTCGTGATGGGCGCCACGGTGCTCTACGCGGCGCTGGTGATCGTGGCCAACCTGCTCGGCGACCTCGCGCTCCCGCTCGCCGACCCGAGGCGACGCCAGTGAGGGGCGAGCGATGATCCGCGGTTGGCAACCGCGTGTGGCCCTGGCCGTGCTGGCCCTGCTCGCGTTCGGCGCGGTGGTCGGACCCGAGCTCGCGCCCGCCGATCCGCGCGCGATCGGCGACGTGATCGCGTTGCGTCTGCTTCCTCCCTTCTCCACCGACGCGGGCGGGCACTTCCATCTGCTCGGCACCGATGGATTCGGACGCGACATCCTGGCTCGCATGCTGCTGGCGGCCCGGGTGTCGCTGCTGGTGGGAATCGTGGGCTCCGCGCTGGCCGGCGCCATCGGGATCGTGGTGGGCGCGGTGGCGGGGTGGCGGGGCGGGTTGGTGGATCGGATCGCCATCGCCATCAACGACGCGCTGCTGGCGATTCCCCGCATCGTGCTTCTCCTCGTCTGCGCGGCGCTCTGGCGACCGGGGACGGCCACCGTCGTGGCGGTGCTCGTGGCCACCGGATGGATGAGCATCGCGCGACTCGTTCGCGCGGAGGTGCTCGGGATCCGGGTCAGACCGTTCGTGGAAGCCGCGAGCGCGCTCGGGGCCAGTCAGCGCCGGCTTCTCTGGCGACACGTGCTTCCCAACGCGCTGGGACCGGCCATAGTCGGAATCACCCTGGGCGTGGGAACCGCCATCCTCCTGGAGAGCGGCCTGTCCTTCCTGGGACTCGGCGTGCAGCCGCCGCAGCCGAGCTGGGGTAACATGATCGCCGACGGACGCGCGCTGATCATCACCGCGCCGTGGGTACCGTTGGCGCCGGGGCTCGCGCTCGTCGCCACCGTGCTGGCCGCCACCTTCCTCGGTGATGCGCTGCGCGACCGGTTGGCGGGGGAGACGACCTCGCTGCTACGCGACCGCGCCTAACGAGCGAGCACCGTGGCGATGCCACGAGGAGGAAGGGCGAGCTCGATGGCGTCGCCGTCGAGCGGGAGGGGAGCGAGCGGGGTTTCGTCCAGTCGAGCAGACACCGCCTCGCGGAGCGGCAGCCCGATGCGCCACCGACCGCGCGCCGGCCGGTCCAAAAGATTGCAGCAGCGCAGGACGAGCCATTCGCCGTCCTCGCTCTCCTTGCAGGCGGAGAAGGCCAGCCCTTCGCCTTCCAGCGCGATCCCGGGTCGCGCGCTCGGTAACGTGAGCGCCGAGCGGAAGGGCGTGCCGGCGAGCGGGAGCAGGACGTCGTCGGCCGTGCGCTCGATCGCATCGATCACGGCCGCCGTGCGCGGACCGTGCGGCAGGATGGCGAGCCGCGCCTGGAATGGGCCGCGCGACTGCGCGTCGGGGGTGGGGGCCGGCCAACCGGCGTGTCCCGGGCGCTCGGGAAGATCGTTTCGGGACAGCTCCCCCACCGCGCGCACGAGGGTGATGGCGACGTCGCCATCGGCGGTCGCCTCGTACTCCGCCAGCCCGTCGCTGAAGACCGTCACGCCGCGCGCATCGTCCGAGAGCGTGACGTAGCGGTGCAGCGGCGCCGTGGCCGGAGGTGTCTCCATCCGGAGCGCTCCAGCGGATGCGAGGATGGGCTCTCGGTGCACCGGACCGAAGGCCGCGTCGGCATGCACCACGCCGCCCATGATACCGGTGGCGAGCACGACGCGCAGTCGGTGGTCGTCGGCCGTGTTGGTCCCATGAACGTCGAGCTTCAGCGTGCGCGCGCCGGCATCGAGGGTCAGCGTCATCACCAGCTCGAGCGGCGGGCGTCGGCCGGACCGCCCCGTCCGGTCGGATCGCTCGGCGACCTCCAGTCGCCAGTGGGTCCGGAGCGCGGCGCGGAGCGGGCCAGAGTGGGCGAGCTCCGCCTCGACCGAATGGGAGCTGGCGAGCACGGGCTGGATGGGCGAGTGCGTGTACAGGTCACCCGCGTCGCCCACGTCCTCGACGCGAATGAGTGGCGTCACGACCACGCCATCCCGCTTGCTCGTCAGGCGCACGGCTCCGTCCTGGTCCACCTCCACGCGGAGGTGCTCGTTCTCGATAGTCCTGCCGCGCCCGGTCGCCACGGGGTGGGCATGCGCCACGGCGCCCGCCGGCGAGGCCGACACGGCGAGCGCGGCGACGGAGTACCCCGGCAGCTCGGGGAGCCAGGCCACCACCCGGTGCACGTCGACCAGGTCGTCGTGGGGATAGTGCTCGGGACTCTCGATCCGGTCGTGTCTCGTGCTCCGATCGAGGATCTGGTACGGTATGCGTCCCTCCTCGATCGAGAAGACGGACGACGCCTCCTCGCGCTCCGCCGCGACGCCCGAGCCCGGGCCGACGCGGACGTGCTTTCGGAGCGTCGCCACCTCCAGCTCGGCGATCCCACCGCGGGAACGGGCGGCCGCGTTGCGGACCAGCACCGCGTTCCGCCACTCGTCAGGCGCCGTGCGCGCCGCCACGCGGTCGTGGCCGGCCAGGGCGAGGAGCGCATCGTCGACGAGGCCGCGCGCCTGCGCCTCCGCCTCCTCGAGCCGGACGCTCATCGCGCGCGCCACCTGGTCGATGGAGCATCCGCAATACGTGTCGTGTGGGTGACAGAGGAGCAGCTCGCGCCACGCCGCGTTCACCAGCGCGGCGCGCGAGGGAGACCCGCGGCGCACGGCCAGCGCTGTCCAGGGCTCCGCCTCGCGCACGAGCAGCCGCTCCACGAGCGCCGCCTGACGCTTCTGGTGCGCGCGCGTGGCGAAGGTGCCTTGCAGCGCCCAGGTGTAGCCAGCCGAGTCGCGCAGCTCGCCGGCGATCACCGGCAGCGTCACGCCGGGGGCGCGGGCCACGATCGCCCGGACGACCTCGCGGAGCCCGGTGTGGTGCACCAGATCGGGCTCCGCCGCGCGCCGGAGCGCGCGGAGCGCCTGGTCGAGCTCGTGCTGCGGCGCGTGATGGTCGGCGCCGTTGAGCAGTAGCACCACGCCCGTCGCCGAGCGCTCACCCAGCTCGCGGCGGGCGTTCGCCCACCAGCGTTCCGCCGCCTCCTCCCGCGCGGGAAGGCTCGACGCGTATTCATAGCCCGAGCGCGGAAGGTGCAGCAGCAGTGACTCGGTGCCGTCCGGCGCGCGCCAGCGCATGGTGTCCCCCGTCGGCCAGCGGTCGCCGCCGAGCCCTCTCCATAGAATGACCAGGGGAAGGCCGAAGCCGGCCGCGATCGCCGGCAGCGCCGCCGGATGTCCGAAGGCGTCCGGCGAGTACAGCGCCGGCGGCGGCTCGGCGCCTAACGAGCGGAGCGTCCGACGGCCGGCCAGCAGGTTGCGCACCAGCGCCTCGCCCGACGGGAGCAGCTCGTCGGCCAGGACGTACCAGGGGCCCGCCTCCAGCCACCCGTCGCGGAGTCCGCGGGCCAGGGCATCGCGCTGCTCCGGTCGCACCGAAAGGTAGTCATCGAGCGGCACCGTCTGCCCGTCGAGCAGCACCGGCCCCTGCTCACCCCGTCGCGCCAGCAGCCCGTCGAGCAGCGCCACCAACCACTGGCGAAAACGGCCGGCGGGGTGATACCACTCGCGATCCCAATGCGTGTGCGTCACGACGTACGCGTCGACGCGCTCTGCCAAGCGGACCTCGGGGGATGGGGGGTGCGACGCGCCGCAGAGGATGTCGTCGTCGGCGGCGGGCGTAAAGACCGCCTAGTCTGCCACGCCCTCGGCGCGTGCGACGGCCGCGGCGTGCCCGTCGCGACCCGGATGAGGCTGATCCTGCCATTCGTGCGCCGCGCGCCGCCCGATGAGGATGCGTGTGGCTCGCACGTCGTGCCCGATGTCGATGAGGAGGATCGCCAGGTCACCGCTCCCCCACAGCACGCCGGCGAGCACCAGCAGTCGCGCCGCCTCCGAGAGCAGCGTGGCGAGCGCCTGCGCTCCATGCAGGCTCAGCCCCGCCAGCGTCTCGGCGACCATGAGCACGACCAGCACCAGCGCCATGAGGCGGAAGAGCTTGGCCAGGTAGCGAAGCCCCGAGTACGGCTGGAGGTCCGCCGCCCGCACCTGCATCGCGCTGTGGGGTGAGTCACGCCGCAGCGCGGCGGAGCCGTCGCGCTCCGTCACCTCGACGTCGTGCGAACGCTGAGTGTCTGTGTGATGATCCATTCCCGCGCGCCTCCGCGTTGCTGAGCGCCGGGCGATACCACGCCCCGGACGCGCGCGAGAGTTGCGTGAAGCATGCCAACATGGCGCTCGCCGGGTCGCCGTCCAAGCCCGTAATGCCGTGAAACATTCATTGCGACGTGCGTGCTTCACGAGAAGACGCGCGCCGGCGACTCCGCTGGCGCGCACCCTGCGACGGCACTGGACTCGCCTCCGGCCGCATGTATGATTGCGACCAGAACGAGCACGACCACTTTGGAGGATCGACATGGCGCACACGCTTCCCCCGCTTCCCTACGACGTCGCCGCCCTCGAGCCGCACATCGACGCGCGCACGATGGAGATCCATCACGGAAAACACCACGCGGCCTACGTCAACAATCTGAACGCCGCCCTGGAGAAGGCGTCCGAACTCCAGAGCAAGGGCCTCGACGACCTCCTGCGGAATCTCAACGCCGTGCCGGACGCGGTCCGCGCCGCCGTGCGCAACAACGGCGGCGGACACTGGAACCACACGATGTTCTGGCAGATCATGGCGCCGAAGGCGGGTGGCGAGCCGTCGGGCGCGCTGAGCGACGCGGTGAAGTCGGCGTTCGGCGACTTCGCCAAGTTCCGCGAGCAGTTCAAGGCCGCCGGCGTCGGTCGTTTCGGCTCCGGGTGGGCCTGGCTCGTCGTGGACGGCGGCACGCTCAAGATCGAGAGCACGCCCAATCAGGACACGCCGCTCATGGAAGGACGGCGCGCGGTGATGGGACTCGACGTGTGGGAGCACGCCTACTACCTCAAGTACCAGAACCGCCGGCCGGACTACATCGACGCCTGGTGGAACGTCGTCAACTGGGCGGAGATCGCCAAGCGGTACGACGCCGCTCGTCGTTAGGCAGACGGCGAGCCGCTCTCCGTGGGGCGCGGCTCGCCGCGAACCGAAGCCCCGGCGACGAGATCGTCGATCCCACCGTCGCCGGGCTGGTCGCCGAGATCCGGCACCCGCGGCTGCCGGCGCGCCAGCCGGCTCAGGAGCGGCGGCGTCATGAACGTCGTCGCCATCACCATGAGCGTGAGAGCGCTGAAGAGACGAACGTCCAAGGCGCCCGTCGTCAGCCCCATCTGCGCGAAGATGAGCCCCACCTCGCCGCGCGGGATCATCGCCACGCCGATGATCGCCTTGGAGCCGCGGAACCACACCGGGGCGTAACCGGCCGCGAACTTCCCGATCACGCCGACGGCGAACAGCGCGCCGCCGATCAGGATCGTGTCGACGTCGCCGAGGGTGCGAAGATCGACTGACGCTCCCACGGAAGCGAAGAAGATCGGCACGAAGAAGTGCCCGATGGTGGTCACCTTGGCCTCGATGGGCTGACGATGGGGCGTGTCGTGCAGCACCAGCCCTGCCGCGAACGCTCCGACGATCATCGCCGAGCCGCTGGCGTCCGCCAGCCAGGCCATGAGAAACGCGAAGGCCAGAGCGATGAGGCCGAGCGTCCCGCTCGTCTGCAGCTGCGCCACCGCCCGGAAGATGGGGGGCGCGAGCCGATGCCCGACCGCCAGCGCCGCCACCACGAAGCCCACCGCGATCACGGTCGTGAGCGTGATGCCGGAGAAGGTCATCGCCTGCCCCGCCGTCAACCCGCTCACCACGGCGAGGATGATGAGCCCGACGATGTCGTCGAGTACGGCGGCGCCCAGCACGATCTGCCCTTCCGCCGTCTCGAGCTGCCCCAGGTCGGAGAGGACGCGCGCCGAGATGCCGATGGACGTGGCCGTGAGCGCCGCGCCGGCCACGATCGCCGGCACGGTGGAGAGGCCGAGCCCCACGGTGACGAAGTATCCGGCCGCGAACGGCAGGGCGACCCCGACCAGCGCCACGGTGATCGCCGAGGCGCCCACGCGCATCAGCGACCGGACGTCGGTGTGGAGCCCGATCTCGAACAGCAGCACCACGATCCCGATCTCGGCCAGCGCGTGGATGACCGGATCCGTCGGATCGAGGATCCCGAGGAGCGACGCTCCGAGCACCACCCCGGCCACCAGCTCGCCCAGGACCGACGGCTGCCCCATGCGCTGCGCGATCTCGCCGAGGAGCTTCGTCGCCACGATCACGGCGACGAGGACGAGAAGGAGTTGGGAGAAGGAGTGGGCGTCGGCCATTACAGGGGCATTCGGGATTCAGGAATCATCGGACTCGGGAATCGGGCATCGGGACTCGGCCATCGGGACTCGGGCTTCGGCGGTGAGATCTCGACCGGTCGCCGATTCCCGATTCCCGATTCCCGATTCCCGATTCCCGATTCCCGAGTCCCAATGCCTATCCTTCCCCTTCCAGATACGTGTACCCCTCCAGCCCGGCCACGTAGTCCGCGATGAAGGCGTTGGCCTCCTGACGGGTGAGGGTCTTCGCGTTCGACACCTTCCGCCGGAACGTGGTGAGCAGATCGGCGGCGCGGAACTGCACGTAGTTGAGCACCTCGGTCACCGTGTCGCCGTGCACCAGGTCGGTCACCTCGTACCCCGTCCCGTTGGGCGACAGGCGCAGGTGGACCGCGTTGGTGTCGCCGAACAGGTTGTGCAGATCGCCCAGAATCTCCTGGTACGCGCCCGTGAGGAACATCCCGAGGATGTACCGCTCACCGTGGCGGAAGGGGTGCAGCTCCACGCTCGGCCGCCCCGTCCGGCCACCCGCGAAGTGATCGATCTTCCCATCCGAATCACAGGTGATGTCCTGAAGGGTCCCGCGCCGCGACGGCTCCTCGTTGAGCCGATGGATCGGCATGATCGGGAAGATCTGATCGATCGCCCAGCTGTCAGGCAGCGACTGGAAGACGCTGAAGTTGCAGAAGTACCGGTCGATCAGACTGGCCTCGAGGTCCTCGATGATGTCCGAGTACTCCTCGCGGTCGCGCTGGGCGATGCGCGCCACGGCGTTGATCGTCGCCGCGTAGAGCTGCTCGGCCAGCGCCCGTCCGCGCAGCGACAGCACGCCGCTGTTGAACAGCGCCTGCGTCCGCTCCTTGGCGAAGGTGGCGTCGTGGAACACCTCGCGCACGCTGCGCGACGAGATGATCTCGTACCCCTCCTTGAGCTCGTGCAGGATGGCGTGGTCGTCGTCGGTGAGCTCCGGAATCTGGACGTCGTTCGCCGACTCCACGTCGATCACGTTGAGCAGCAGAAGCGCGTGATGTGCCGTGAGCGCGCGGCCCGACTCGCTGATCACGTGCGGCATCGGCAGATCGAGATCGCGGCACGCCTCCGCCAGCGTGTAGATCACGTCGTTGGCGTACTCCTGCACGGAGTAGTTCACGCTCGACGCCACCGTGGAGTTCGAGCCGTCATAGTCCACCCCCAGCCCACCCCCCACGTCCACGTGCGTGATGTCCACGCCGAGCGTCCGCAGCTCGGCGTAGAAGCGCGTGATCTCCTGGAGCCCCGACTTGATGTAGCGGATGTCCGTGATCTGCGAGCCGAGGTGGAAGTGGATCAGCTTCAGCATGTCGAGCTTCCCGATCTCCCTGAGCTGCTCCAGCAGACGGACGAGCTCGCTGGCGTTCAGCCCGAACTTGGATTTCTCCCCGCCGCTCTCCGCCCAGCGCCCCGATCCCTCCGAGGAGAGCTTGATGCGAACGCCGGCGGTGGGCGTGGCGTCCATGTCCTGCGCCACGCGCAACAGCACGTCCAGCTCGCTCAGCTGCTCGAGCACGATGAACACCGTGTGCCCGAGCTTCTGCCCCATGAGTGCCAGCCGGATGTACTCCTCGTCCTTGTAGCCGTTGCAGACGATGATGTGATCGGTGGACTCGCTGAGCGCGAGGATGGCCTGGAGCTCCGGCTTGCTGCCGCACTCCAGACCGACGCTGTACGGCTTGCCGAAATGGACGATCTCCTCCACCACGTGCCGCTGCTGATTCACCTTGATGGGATAGACCAGCGTGTACTTCCCCTCGTACTGAAACTCCTCGATGGCGTGGAGGAAGCGCTGGCTCAGCGACTCGATGCGCGAGCGCAGGATGTCCGAGAAGCGAAGCAGCACCGGGAGGCCGACGCCCTGCTCCGCCAGGTCCATGGAGACATCGTAGAGATCGAGCTCGCGCTCCGGGTGCGCCTTGTCGGGGCGCACCACCACGTGACCCTTCTCGTTGATGTCGAAGAAGCCGATCCCCCACCCTTCGATGTTGTACAGCGACCGCGAGTCCTCGATCGACCACGACGGATTCGAGGCGGGTGGAGCCGGCACCGGTTCGGCGACGTGTGTAGCCATGGGCGAATTCTATGAGGTGCGACGCGCGCAGGGAACCTTGCACCGCGCGTGCCGCGGTGAGCGCGCTCGGCGACATCTCCGTGCGCTCACGATCAACCCGCGCCGCCCGTCACGCGCGAGCGCCGTCGCGCCGGTCCGCGTCGCTCCAGTCGCGCGAGCAGCGCGCGTCCGACGCCGCCGAGCTCCGATCGCCGCGAGACCAGAATCTCCTTCGCCACCTTCTCACCCGTCTCGCAGGCGCCCTCCATGAACCCCTGCGCATCGCGCGAGCAATGCTCGCCGGCGAAGTGCAGGCGACGCACGGCCTCGCCCTCCACGCCCGCGATCCCCGTCCACTGTCCGGGTAGGTAGCAGGCGTAGCTCCCGCGCATGAACGGAAAGGACGGCCAGTGGAAGCGGGCCTCCTTCTGCCCCTCGCGAGCCGCGCTCACGCCGGCGAAGATCTGCTCCAGCTGGCGAACGACGTCGCTCGCGCGCTCGGCGGCGGTGCCGTTGCCCAGGCGGAGGCCCGCCTCGCCACCGGTGAAGTTGGTGAGGATCCCGCTCCTCCCGTCCTGCGCCCGGCTCGTCTCCCAGGTGCTCTGGTACGGCAGATCGGTCAACGTGCTTCCATTGGACGCATGTCGCGTGCGCCAGACGCGCTCCGAGAACCCGATCATCAGCTTCGCGTTGGTGCCGTAGCCGAGCTCGGCGATCGCCCGCCGCTTCGGGGCGGGGAGCTCCATGTCGAGCTTCACCTCGCGGAGCAGGGTGAATGGCAGCGCGAGTACCACGTGGTCGGCCTCGATGTCCACCGTGGTCGCGTCGCGCCGTACGGCGCAGCGCAGGCTCCCATCGGCGAGCTCGGTCACGGACTCGAGCCGCATCCCCGTCTCCACCGCGTCACCGAGTCGCTCGGCCAGCGCGCTGGTGATGCGGTCGTTCCCTCCGCGCACGTGGAAGCGCTCGTCGCTCTCGCCGAAGATGCGGAAGGGCTCGGGGCTCGGATCGATCATGGTGAGCAGGTTGAGCGCCGACTGCCGCTCCGGGGGCAACCCGAACTCCGCGGTGTACGCGACCGACAGGAGCGACCGGATCCAGCCGTCGGCGCCGGAGCGCTGCAGCCACTCCTCCAGCGTCATGCGGTCCAGCTGCTCGGCTCCGCTCGGCGCTCGGAAGGAGATGTCCCCTTCTCCGAGCGCCGCCAGGTCGGCGGTGATGTGCGAGGCGATGGGGCGAAACGCACTCACGATCTCCGCCTCGCCGCGCCGTGCGCCGCCGAAGTAGTACAGCTCCTGGCCGATGTCGGCCGGCTCGGCCGACAGGTCGTCCAGCTCGATGCCGAGCTCCGTGGCCAGCTCGCGGATGTGGGTGTGTCCGGTGTCGATGAGCTCGCCGCCGAGCTCGCACAGCTGGCCGTCGGGGAAGTGATCGCGAAGGGACCACATGCGACCGCCGCTCCGCCGCTGCGCCTCCAGGATTCGCACCGGCACTCCGCCCTGCCGCAGCCGATAGCCAGCCGTGAGCCCGGCCATCCCGCCGCCGACGATCAGCACCGGTCGCGTCGTTCGCGTCGCGCGCGTGACCGCCGGCGCGCATCCCTCCAGCGCGAGGCCAGCCACCGCCACGGAGGAGAGCGCGACGAAGCGCCGGCGCGTCAGCGTGGCCGGACTCTCGCGCGCCAGCCGAGCGCGCTCTCGTCCCTGGTCGATCAGCTCGTCGACCGGCGCGGGATGCGTGAGCGACGCCCGCGCCAGACGCAGCGAGCGTCGCACGGCCCGAAAGAGCGGAGTGCGCGACACCGGAGCTCCGTGAGAGGAGCGCCTAATGTGACACCGCCCTCGCGGTCAGGCGAGGGCGGTTCATCTCGTCGTGAGCAGCCGCGCGCGCCCCCGCGCGGCTCACGCGGTGGCGGCGATCCGCTCCACTCGCGTCAGCCAGTGCTCGGCGGGAGCGACGGACTTCCCGTCGAGCGCGCCGCGCGCCACGGCGACGATCTCGTCCAGCGACGCGCGCGCCAACCACTCGGCATCCGCGAAGTAGCGCATCGCCTCCTCGAGCTCGGCGATCCGCGCGGCCATGCGCTCGTGCTCGGCGAGGATGGTGAGCTCGATCCGGCCGCGGTCGTGCGCGTGCTCCGACGTGTGCTGCGCGCGCGCCAATAGCCGATCGCGCTCCGCGATCCTGCGCTCGATCTCATCATCCGCGCTGCGCCTGGTGCTCACCGGGCCTCCGAGCGTATCGGCCGACGGCGCCATGCCGCGGTCCTGATGAGAGACGTTCGGGGGATCGCGTGGTCAGGCCCAAACGTCACGCGGCGGCGGGGGAGCATCACAATGTGAGTGGCGGCGCTCGGGCGCCCGCCCCGAGACGAGCGCTACTTCTTCTTCTGGAGGTCGCGGAGCGCCTGGGCGGCGTCCTCGTCGCCACGCTCGGCGGCTCGCCGGAGCCACATGGCGGCCTCTGCTTCGCTCGGCGTCACACCGCGTCCGCTGGCCAGCACGAATCCGAGGTTGGTCTGGGCTTCCAAAACCCCCGCCCCGGCGGCGGCACCGAGCAGCGAGATGCCACGGACCGTGTCGCGCGGAACGCCCTTCCCCTCCATGTGCAGCATGCCGAGATAGTTCTCGGAGGGAGCGTTCCCCTGGGCGGCGGCGGCGCGATACCACTTCGCGGCTTCCGCCCGACCGCGCCTGACGCCAGTGCCCCGCTCGTATGCCCGGCCGATCTTCATCTGCGCGCTCGGGTGCTGGCGGTGCCACCGTCGGTGCGCTCCATTCGCGGCGTCCAGAGCTGCTGGTCGCCCGCCTTTATCGAGAGACGATGGTCGAGGGGTTCGTACCCGGGTGCCGTCGCGGACAGGAAGTAGACGCCCGGCGCCAGCACGAGCCGCCGGTTGCCGAGCACGACGCCATTGAGCCGCACCACGGCGCCCTCGGGGAACTCGCCGCCGATCAGCACTTCGCCGGAGTCCTTGGGGACGTTGGATGGGATGGCGCCGGGATTGGCCACCATTAGCGCCAGCGAATCGGCCGGCGTCATCCCACCGCCGATCGGCGCGTCGCCACGCATGAGGAGCGCCCCCGCCGTCACGACGATCGCCGCCGCCGCGCCGATGAAGAGATGATTGCGCGGCGGACGCCAGCCGCCCTCGCGGCCGATGCTGAGGATGCCGCGCGCGGGCGTCGGATCGGCGACGCGTATCGACGCGCCCGGCGTGCCGCGATGGGCCACGGAGCGGGTGCTCTTTTCTCGCTCCTGCCCGTCGTCAGGCATCTCGAGGAGCTTGAGCTCGCGGATGGGCGCCAGCGTGCGCGCCGGGGTGTCGCCGGCGCTCCCCCGACGGTCGATCAGCCGGAACGCGCTCACCCGACCGCTCGTCACGGCGCGGCCGAAGTACACGGCGCCACCGTTGTCGCCCCGAGTGAGGTGGCCGACGATGGTGTAGGCACCGCGCGCGACGCGCCGCGCTTCGGCCAGGAGCTCGGCGGGAGAGCACTGCGGGTCGGCGCTGGCGGGCAGTCCGGAGACGTCGCTCCAGCAATTGGCGCACAGCCGCGCCCAGTTGGTGAGATCGACGCCGCACACGGGACACTCGACCTCGCTGATCGGAACCGCATCGGTCAGCTCGGGGAGGATCGTCGTGGTATAGCCCTTTCCGATGAGCGAGCCTTCCTCGCGGACGAGGAGCAGCACCACCAGCGCGTCGAGCTCGCGGTCGCGGGCGAGGAGCGCGACGCCGCTTTTCTCGCTACGTCCGATCTCACCGAGCAGCTTGTAGCGCGTTCCGGCTGCTTCTCGCGCCGCGAGCGCGAGCTCGTCATCGCCCTTGCGTGCTCCGAGTCCGGCCGTGAAGCCCAGGTTTCCGCCGGGAGTCAGCATGATTCGCTCATCTCGAGAGCCGTTGGCGGTTGATGCTCAGGGGCGGCCGAACGTCGGCGGCTTGACCTGAATCGTTCGTGATGCCGAATCCACGCGCGCCCTCGCGTTCTGGTCCACATCCTTCAACACCTTGTCGATCCCGATGCGGCCGAGCTCGCGCGGCATGGTGACATCGTCGGTGGTTGCGCCTCGTGCCGGCTGTCCGGGCGCGGTCGAGAGCGCGGGCCGACGCGCGGTGCCGCCTGCTTCCTCGGCATCGCGGGTGGCCGCCACCTCGGCGTCGCTCGCCGAGGGTGCGGGGTCGGCCGATGCACCCGTCGCGCTGTCCTCGGTCGGCGCGGTCTCCGACGGAGTGGAGAGCGACGGCGCTGGCTTCGTCAGCGGCGCCGGGGTGCTGTTGCCGGCGGCGCTCTCGACCACCGGCGCCGACGCGCCCCCTTCGGCGCTGTCGCGGCCCACCATGGCCCAGGCGGTGACGGCGGCGAGCCCGATCGCGGCGGCGATTCCACCGATCACACCCCAGCGCCGCGGTTGCGGCCGGCCGAAGGAGATCTCGCTGAGATCGCCGGGCTCGGCAGCCTGCGCGTCGAGGGTCGGAAGCGTGCCCGAATCGAGATCGATGTCTTCCAGGTCCGGTGCCGCGGCAGCCGCCATCGCCAGGCGGGCCGGCGTCGGGATCCGGCGCGGGAAGCGCGGCTGCTGCGCCGGCGTGCGGCTCCTGGCCGCGCGCGCCACCGCGGACGGTGTGTGAGCGCGCGGCGAGAAATCGCGGTCGTCATAGCTCTCCTCGACGGGTGGCACCGTGGGACCGGAGCGCGGCTCGGACCGCGGCTCGAGGAACGGAGACGCGCGCGGTCCGGAGCGAGGCTCCGACTTCGGCTCGAGGCGCGGCCCCGATCGGGGCTCGGCGTACGGCGGCATCGGCGACAGCTGTTGCGCGGGCGGCGCGCTCGGGGCGACGGTCGATGCACTGGCGGCGGGTGCCTGCGGCATCGTGAACTGCGCCGTCACCGGCATCACCTCGATCTGCTCCACCGGCGAGGGCGTGTCGCGCCCGACGGCGTGCATCTCCTGTGACACGCCTAACGAGCGCGCCGCCAGCTCGGTGGAGACGCGCGGACGCTCCTGCGACGGGCGGGCCAGCGGTCCGGTGGCGTGCTCGGCGGTGGCGGCCAGCCTGGGCTCGGCGACGCCGGCGGCGCCGCGGATCAGTCGCGCGCGGTGCACCGCGTGCTTCTGCTCGTCCTGCTTCCCCTGCGCTCCGAAGATCTCGGCCAACGCCTCGAGCGCGGTGGCGACGGCGGGATCGGAGTCGCCGCGGGCGTGGCTCTCGCGGATGGCAAGCGCGCGGCGGCAAAGCCCCTCGGCCTCGACGTACTCATGCGCGGCGGTGCGCACCTTGACCAGGCTGAGGAGGATGCCGGCGACCTCCGGATGGGTCGGACCGAGCAGCCGCTCCTTGAGCTCGAGGAGTCTGGCGAGGAGAGGCGCCGCGGCGGCGGTGTCGTTTCGCCGGAAGGAAAGGCGGGCCAGGTTGTTGAGCGCGCCGGCCACGTCGGCGTGATCGGGCCCCAGCTGTGCCTCGCTGATGGCGAGCGCGCGGCGAAAGTAGGGCTCGGCCTGCTCGAGCTCGCCGCGCGCGTAGTGCAACGCCGCGAGATTGTTGATGCTCTGCAGGACTCCCTGATGCTCGGCGCCGAGCACGTGCTCGCGGATGGCCAGCGAGCGACGGAAGAGGGCTTCCGCCTGGGCGAGGTCTTTCTGCTTGTACTTGAGCTGCCCGAGGTTGCTCAGGCTCGCGGCAAGCCGGAGGTTCTCCGCTCCGAGAAGCGTGGCCTCCCTGATCGCCGCCTTGAACGCCTCTTCCGCCTGGCCAAGCTCGCCCTGCGCGAAGTAGCGCCGCCCCGCCTCGTTGTGCCGCTCCCAGCGCGTCTCGGTCGTGTCGGACATTCCGAATCCTCCTCCAGAAAAGGACGCGCTAGGAGGGGGGCTGTAACGTTCGATGAGAACGAGACTTTTCGCGATTCCAGGGGTGCGGAGAGACGACGCGTCAACCGCGCGAGTGACAGTACCGGAGGAGGGCGATCAGAGCCTTATATCTCACGTGACTTCTTACATGGCTAGACGTTGTGCGACAACGCATTACGGTCGCAGCACCAGCATTCCATAGCCGCGCGTCCGGTGACGAAATGGCGAGTCCAGTGTGTAGCCGACACCGGTCACGAAGCGTAGCTCGGGGAGGCGCGCGAAGGGGATCGGCGCCGCCATCTCTCGCGTCTCGATGCCGACCACGCGATGCCACGCATCGAAGCCCGGATCGGCGCTCCCTCCCCAGAAGTACAGCTCGATCAGACCCGCTGATGCCGACGCCCGATACGTGAGCGCCTCGCGCCCGCCGGCGATGCCGAGTGGAAGCGCCGGCATGCCGATACGCTGCGAGAGCAGCGCATGGTCGAACAGCAGCGGGCCCGCTCCGCCGAGGATGATCCGCTCGAGCCCGGGCGCGTCCCGGCCGGTTCGCGCGTACTCGACCTCGCCGCGGATCCCCTTGTCCAGGAGCCCGATCCCCATCGACGCCGAGCCGCGCAGCCGGTGCCAGTCATCGGACGCGGTTCGTCCGAGCGAGCCGTGCAGCGCGATGGCCTGCGTGGTCCAGAGCTCGCCGTGTGTCTGAAGACGCGAATGCCGGAGCTCGGCGAAGGAGAGTGATCTGCTCACCGACTCCCCTCGTGGCGGCACCACGCGGGACGCGCTGGCGCCCAGGCGCAGCTCGGTGACGCGATCTCCCAACCGCCGGGGAAGCTCGGCCACCAGCACGCCACCCCAGTAATCGGCGTCGAGGCCCGTGGGCGCGAAGTCCACGTCCTGTCTCGACGGACGGTCTCCCGCTCCGAACAGCTCGGCGCGCCACTCCAGCGCGCGCCGCCGGTACGTGGCGCGCAGCGATCCGCCTCGCCACGCCGGTGCGGTACCCGCCGCGCCCTGCGCCAGCAGCGTGAAGCGGCCGACCGGATCGAAGTTTCCGAGAGAGAGCAGCAGCCCCTGTCCGTTGACCGCGCTCTGCGTTCCGGGGACGAGGCGCAATCCTCGCGCACCGAGCCCGTACTCGCGCGACGGTGGAAGCGTCGAGCGCGCGAACGTGTCGGCGCGCGCGGCGCTCCGGGCGATGGCGGGCGAGCCCGGCAGCGACGGCCACTCCGTCGCCATGAGCGCCGCGTCGCTCCTCACGCGACTGAGATCCAATCCTCGGGAATGGAGTCGCAGGTAGTACACGTTGCCATCGCGCCCAGGCTCCGGCGCGAGCGCGGCGCCGGTGACGTTCGTCAGGCGCACTTCACTCTCGACGCCGGCGCCGAGCGGAACGCGCACCAGATTCGGCGCGCCGTCGCGCTCCGAGACGAGCACCAGCACGTTATTGTCGAGAAAGGTGGCGTCGTAGCGACTCGCGCGATCGGGTGGGTCGTAGGGGAGAACGGCGCTGCCGCTGGTGGGGATGAGCACCACGCGCCATCGGCGACCCCGGTGCTCCGACGCCACCACCAGTCGCCCGTCGGGGGAGAAGCGCGGCCGGTAGTACGACACTCTGGTGGAGCCGGTGGCCAGCACGCTCAGGGAGCCGGTCTCGAGGTCGACGATGACCAGATCACACCTGCCGCCGCGGCATCGCTCGGCGACGGCCGTGCGCCCGTCCGGCGCCGGATCGGCGCGCATGATCCCCGCGCCATGGGTGACGCGGCGGAGCGTCCCCTGGCGGAAGTTCCAGATGAAGAGGTCGCGACGTCGCCCGCCGTCGGCCATGGGCTCGTATCGCACCACCAGCAGGCGCTCGCCGTCGGGGAGGAAGCGTGGCTCGGCGTGCGGTCGGCCGCCCACCGGATGCAGGGTGGCGACGACGCGCTTGGGGAGCGGCTGCCACGGCTCGTCAGGCACGTCCTCCGGGTCTTTCCGCAGGAGTCGCTCGCGCGCTTCGCGAACGCGTCGCGCCAGCGTGGTGTCGTCCCGTGTCTCCATCACGATCAGCCGCGACGGGCGGTCGCGGTAGTCGCGGACGAGGGCGATGTGCTCGGCATTGGGCGAGATGGCAGGGGCGCCGGTCTCACCGGTGTAGCGCTGCACCAGCTCTCCGCCTTCCCCATCCGGCTGCCCCGTGGCCTGCTCGACGGCCACCGCCTGGGCGGTGACCTCGGCCACGAAGCGCCCGTACAGCTCGTCAGGCGGCGCGCCGAAGACGCCGGCGAAGGCGTGCGAGAAGCTGCGCGACTGGCGCGCCGTGAGCCGGCGCCAGAGGTGCGCCAGACTCGAGTCGCCCGCTGCCGGTTGGCGCGCCACCAGCCATTCGAGAAAGGCCGAGCCCACCAGATAGGGAAGCTCCCCGCCGCGATAGTCGCGCGACGGTCCGAGCTGGCCGTACGACGGAAGGCGCCCCTCCAGTGCCCACTGACGCAGGATCGCCGGGCGCCATACGCCGTACGGTCGACCACTTCCGGTCAGTCGTCCTTCGATGAGCGTGGCATACCCTTCCACGGCCCACGTCGGCGCGCGTCTGGCGATCGGGCCGATGCGGAACGGCAGCAGCGACAGAAGCCGTCGCTCCAAGGGGTTGCGCGAGGGTCTGGTGAGGTGGGCGACGTGTCCGTACTCGTGCACGGCCAGGAGCTCCCCCCAGTCGCGGTAGGAACCGATGGACCAGGTGGGCGCGGGCGGCGTGGGGAAGAGGTAGATGACCGGAGAGTCGATGAAGGCGAGGGCGAATCCGTTGGGCGTGTTCAGCGGATCGTCCACCAGCACGGTGACCTTCCTCTTCGGCGCGTACCCGACGAGCGACGTCACGGCGTCGCGCACCGACTCGAGGCGCTCGGCCATGTCGAGCGTCCACGTCTCGAGGTCGAGCGTGTAGTGGATCACGAAGTGCTCGGTCTCGAGCGTGCGCCAGTCACGTCGCGGACGGGTGATGCTCTGCCCATCGAGGGGCGCGGCGGTGAGGGCGACGAGCGCGAGAACGGCGACGAGGCGGGGCATGCGTGAATGGCGAAGGGAAGGCGGAGGATGTTAACGTGCGGAGCGCGCGGGCGCACACGCAGCCGGAACTCGACGCATGACTGACCGCACAGCGCTGAAAGACCTCGCCGCCTCGCTCCCGTTCGGTGGCGAGCCGACCGAGGGGGTGATCACCTCGGGTCAGCCCTCCGCATCCCAGCTCGCCAGCCTGGGCGCCGCCGGGTGCGTGACGGTGGTGGACCTCCGCGCCCCGGCGGAGCCGCGCGGCTTCGACGAGCCGGCGGCGGTGACCGCATCGGGGATGGAGTACTTCCCGATCCCGTTCACGGCGGAGACGCTGGGCGATGCGCAGTTCGACCGGATCCGCGAGGTTCTGCGGGAGCGCGCCGAGCGCCCGCTCCTGGTCCACTGCGCCTCCGCCAACCGCGTCGGGGCGCTCCTGATTCCCTTCTTCATGCTCGACGAAGGCCGCTCGCAGAACGACGCGCTGGCCCTGGCGCAGCGGGTGGGGTTGCGGAGCGCGGAGCTGGCGGCGAAGGCGCTGGACTACGTGCGGCGAAAGGCGGGACCAGGGTCTCGGGTCTCCGGTTGACCGCGAGGGAGCGCCGATTTCATTTGCTTTGACAAATCAAACTAAGGGCGTTATCCTGCCCCCATGCTCGACGCCGACGTCCGCGCCCTCCTCGACGCCTATCCCCGGATCTACTTCGCCTGTCACCGCCGCCACGTGCGGGACCCCAAGAGCGGCAAGGCGCTGAGCGCGCACCAGGCCAGCATCCTCGACCATCTCGACAGCGTCGAGCCGACGAGCCTCAACGGGCTGGCCGCGCACATGGGCGTGACGCCCAGCACCATGTCGATCGCCATCGACCGGCTGGTGCGCCGCCGCTACGTCGAGCGCGCGCGTGATCCGCAGGATGGGAGACGAGTGCATCTCCGGCTCACCGAGAACGGCGAGCGCATCAAGCAGGCGTCTTCGGTCCTCGATCCCGCTCGTGTGCGCGACCTGCTGCGCCATCTCTCCCCCGCCGAGCGGAACGATGGACTCCGTGGGCTGGCGCTCCTCGCGCGCGCCGCCGGGCAATCGATGGAGGCGCGACGCGGGACGTCGCCGCGCCGATCGGACGCGTCACCGTCGACCCATGGATCACGGAGGTCCGCATGAAGTGGGCGCTCATCATCCTCGGGGCGCTGGTGGTGGTCGTCATCGTGGTGGTTGCGGTCGGATACATGCTTCCGGTGGCGCACGTGGCGGCGAGCGAGGCGCGCTTCGCGCAACCCCAGGACGCCGTGTGGACCGCCATCACCGACGTCTCCGCGTTCCCCAGCTGGCGCGCGGACGTGACCGCGGTCGACACCCTCCCTTCGCGGGACGGGCGCCAGCGGTGGGTCGAGGAGGCCGGCGGACAGCGGATCACCTTCGAGGTGGTGGAGTCCGAGGCACCGCGCAAGCTCGTCGTCCGCATCGCTGACCCCTCTCTCCCCTTCGGCGGCAGCTGGACGTACCTGCTGGCGCCGAGCGACAGCGGCACCACGCTGGCCATCACCGAGAACGGCGAAGTGTACAACCCGATCTTCCGGTTCATGGCTCGCTACGTCTTCGGCCACACGGCCACGATGGAAAAATACCTGGCATCGCTCGGCGAGCGATTCGGTCAACCCGTCACCACGGAGTAGCCACAGTGGGCGAGGAAATCCGGTGCACCGCGCGCTTCGGCCGCCAGCAGAGCGAGGGGCGCGCCCTGTTCGAGACGGACGACATCATCTTCCGCGGCGACTTCCGCGTGAAGGTGCCGTTGCGATCGATCACCGCCGCCCGGGCGCGTGACGGAACGCTCCGCATCACCTGGCCCGACGGAACGCTGGCGCTCGACCTCGGGCCTCGCGCGGAGCGCTGGGCCGAGCGCATCCACTCCCCGCGCTCGGTGCTGGACAAGCTGGGCGTCAAGGCGGAGCACACGGTGTCGGTGCTCGGCGTCCGCGACGAGGCGTTCATCGCGCAGCTCCGCGAGCGCGCCGCGGAGGTGAGCGAGGGCAAGGCGGCAAAGGGCTCGGATCTGCTCTTCTACGCGGCTGACACCAGAGCGGCGCTCGCCGCGCTGGCCAAGCTCGCCGAGTCGATCGCGCCCGACGGGGCAATCTGGGTGGTGCGGCCGAAAGGGATCAAGGCGATCACCGAAGCGGACGTGATGGCGGCCGGGAAGGCGGCCGGTCTGGTCGATACGAAAGTCGTTCGCTTCTCGGACACCCACACGGCCGAGAAGCTGGTCATTCCGCTCGCGAGACGAGCCTCTTCACGAGCGACTTCGTGAGCCCCGTGAGACGGGAGCGATACCAGGCGTCCGCCGCCTGCTTGATCGCTTCCGGGTAGGTGGGATACGCGTGGATGGTGGCCGAGAGCTGGGCCGCGCCCAATCCGTGCTTCATGGCCAGTGCCAGCTCGCCGATCATGTTCCCCGCCCCGTAGCCGAGCACGTGAGCGCCTAACAAGCGGCCCCCCCGGGTGGTGATCAGCTTCACCATCCCGGCGGTCTGACCGTCGACGACGGCGCGATCGAGATCGTCGAACGGCCGGCGCCAGACGCGAACGCCGTCGCCGTGCCGCTCGCGCGCCTCGCGCTCGGTGAGCCCCACGTGGGCCAGCTCCGGATCGGTGAAGATGACCCACGGGACGACCCGATAGTCGCGCCCCGTGCCGAATGGAAAGAGCGCGTTGCGCACCACCAGCCGGGCCTCGTAGTCCGCCACGTGCGTGAAGCGGAGTCCGCCGATGGCGTCGCCCGCCCCCCACACTCCCGGAACGTTGGTGCGGAGGCGGTCGTCCACCGACACGACACCATTCGCGGTGGCGACGCCCGGGACGGCGAGCTCCAGCTCCTCGATGTGTCCGCGGCGACCTGCCGCCACGAGGAGCGTGTCGCCGCGCTGCTCCGTGCGCGCTCCGCCGATCTCGGCGTCGAGCACCACCTCGTCGCCCTCGCGCCTGGCGCGGGTCACGCGGGCGCCCAGCGCGAGCTTCACCCCATCACGCTCGAGACACGATGCCAGCTGCGCCACCAGCTCGGCGTCCTCCCCGGGGAGCAGCGTCGCGCTCGCCTCCAGCAGCTGCACGTCGCTCCCGAGACGAGCGAACGCCTGCGCCATCTCCAGCCCCACCACGCCCGCGCCAAGTATCAGCAGTCGCCGTGGCAGCCGGTCGAGCGCGAAGAGCGACTCGTTGGTGAGAAAGGCAACGTCGGCCAGCCCCGGAATGTCGGGCACGATCGGGCGCGTCCCGGTGGCGATCACGATGTGTCTGGCTTCGAGCCGCCGGCCATCCACCGAGATCTCGTGCGCGCCGGTGAACCGCGCGGTGCCCGTCACTACCTCGACCCCCAGGGAGCGGAAGCGCTCGGGGCTGTCGTGCGGCGCGATGCGGCGCTGCGCCGCGCGAATCCACTCGAAGATGCGCGGCCCATCGGGGACGACCTCGCCGACGTCCACGCCGAGCGTCGAAGCGTGGCGCGCCGCGTGCGCCGCGCGAGCGGAGGCGACCAGCGCCTTGCTTGGCACGCACCCCGTCCAGAGGCACTCGCCACCGAGCCGATCCGCCTCCACCAGCGCCACCCGTGCACCCAGCCCGGCGGCGCCCGCGGCGGTGACGAGTCCGGCGGTCCCTCCGCCGATGGCGATGATGTCGTGTCGGGGCATGCGTGGGGGTATGATGTAGGGAGGCAGCCACCGGCGGAACCCGCGGCGCACGTTCCGCGCTTTCATGCGTAGCATCTCTCACCGGGCGGGACCATGGAGACGACCACGCGTCCTCACTACTACCACCACGCCGACCTGGCACGCTTCAGCGAGATCTCGCGCGGCGCGCCGGAGCTGGCCGGCAAGTTCTTCGACTGGTACGGCGCCGTGTTCGCCGAGGGCGCGCTCACCATGCGCGAGAAATCGCTGATCGCCCTGGCGGTGGCGCACGCGGTCCAGTGCCCCTACTGCATCGAGGCGTACGCCAAGGACGCGCTGGAGAAGGGCTCCAACCTCGATCAGATGACGGAGGCCATCCACGTCGCGGCGGCGATCAGAGGCGGCTCGTCGCTGGTGCACGGCGTGCAGACGCTCAACCACGTGGACGAGCTGGGCATGTAACGTGACCCGGATCCTCCAGACGTTGCACCGCCGCGAGGCGCCCCTCGCCTCCACCGTCGCGCAGCGCGCCCTCCTCGATGGGCTGAGCCTTCCCCGCTCCTTCGACGACGCGCTGTCGGAAGCCGATCTGCTCCCGCTTCACGCCACCGGCCTCGACATCCTTCAGGTCAACGTCGGCAAGCGCTGCAACCAGACCTGCCGCCACTGCCACGTCGATGCCGGTCCCGATCGCGCCGAGGTGATGCCGCGTGAGGTGATGGAAGCGGTGCTGCGCTTTCTCGAGCGCGCCCGCATCGGCACGCTCGACATCACCGGCGGCGCGCCCGAGCTGCACCCCGACTTCCGCGAGCTCGTGCGCCGCGCCACCGCGCTGGGCGTCCACGTGATGCACCGCTGCAACCTCACCGCCATCCTCCTACCTAACTACGCCGACATTCCCGAGCTGCTGGCCGGCCACGGCGTGGAGATCGTGGCCTCGCTCCCCTACTTCCAGGCGCGGGAGACCGACGCGCAGCGCGGTGAGGGAGTGTTCGACGAGTCGGTGCTGGGCTTGCGACGGCTCAACGCGCTCGGCTACGGACGCGGCAATGGGCTGGTGCTCAACCTGGTGACGAATCCGGTCGGGATGTTCCTCCCCGGGAACCAGCGCGAGCTGGAGGCCATGTGGAAGCGCGAGCTCCGCCGGCGGCACGAGATCGAGTTCGACCGGCTGTACACGATCACCAACATGCCGATCAGCCGCTTCCTCGAATTCCTGGAGGCGCGCGGCCGCACCGCCGAGTACGTCTCGCGTCTGGTGAACGCCTTCAATCCGGCGGCCGCCGCCGGCGTGATGTGCCGCGGCATGCTCTCGGTGGGATGGGACGGCACGCTCTACGATTGCGACTTCAATCAGATGCTCGACCTTCCGCTGGCCGACGACGTGCCACGCACGATCTTCGACGCCGAGCGCGCGCTGCTGCACGGCCGCCGCATCGCCACCGGCCCGCATTGCTTCGGGTGCACCGCCGGCGGGGGAAGCTCCTGCGGGGGCGCCGTTGCCTGACAGGGGCGCCTGGCTCAGGCTCGCCGCGCTGGTGCTGGTGATCGGTCTCGCCCTGACGGTGGGGTACGCCGCCGCCGGCGACCGGCTCGATGCCGCCGGCATCGCGGAGCGGATCCGGGGCTTTCGGGAGCTCCCCGGCGCGCCGCTCCTCTTCATCCTGCTCTACGCCGCGCTGGTGATGCTCGCCCTTCCGGGCAGCTCGCTGACGCTCGCCGGCGGAGCGGTGTTCGGCTTCGGCGTGGGCTCGCTGCTCAACTGGCTCGGCGCTACGCTCGGCGCCGCCGGCGCCTATTTCCTGGCCAGCGCGCTGGGACGCGATGCCGTCCGGTCGTTTCTTGGCCGCCGCGCCGGCTCGCTCGACCGCTTCGTGGCCGACCACGGGTTCCTGGCGATGCTCCGCCTGCGTCTCATCCCGCTGGTTCCCTTCAACGCCCTCAACTTCGGCGCCGGCTTCGCCGGCGTCGCCGCGCGCGATTACCTGCTCGCAACGGCCCTCGGCATCATCCCCGGCACGCTCGTGTACACGTACTTCGCGGATGCGCTGTTGTCGGGCGTCGAGGGGGCGAGTCGCGCGGCGTGGCTACGAGTCGCCGTCGCCGGGGCGCTGCTGGTCATCCTGTCGTTCGTGCCGACGCTGGTCACCTCCGCGCGACGGAAGCGGAGCTCCTAGAACGCGGCCCGCGGCTCGAGCTCGCCCAGATATCGCTTCAACCAGCTCTGCACTTCGCTCCACCACAACTGCTGATTCTGCGGCTTCAGAATCCAATGCCCTTCGTCGGGGAACACCACGAGACGGCTAGGAATGCTCTGCCGCCGCAGCGCGGTGAAGAGGGAGAGTCCTTCCGTGTAGGGAACGCGATAGTCGAGCTCGCCGTGCAGCACCAGCGTCGGAGTCTTGAAGCGCTTGGCGGCGAGGTGCGGGGAGTTCTTCCGGTATTGATCGCGCATCGCCTCATCCTCCCAGAACGGCCCACCGAACTCCCATTCCGGGAACCAGAGCTCCTCGGTGGCGGCGTACATGTGCTCGAGGTTGAACAGTCCGGCGTGCGAGATGAACGCGTCGAAGCGGTCGGAGTGGCCGAGCAGCCAGTTCACCATATAGCCGCCGTACGAGCCGCCCGCGGCACCGACGCGCGACGAATCGAGCCACCGGTGACGGGCCAACGCCGTGTCGAGGCCGGCCATGAGATCCACGTACACCTTCCCCGTCCAGTCCTTCGTGATCTCGTCGATGAAGCGTTGACCGTAGCCGATCGAGCCACGCGGATTGACGATCACCAGCCCGTAGCCGGGCGCGGCGAACATCTGGTAGTTCCACCGTGAATGCCACTGGTCGAGCCACGCGCCCTGCGGTCCGCCGTGGATGAGGAGGAGCGTCGGATACTTCTTCCCCTCCGCCCAGTTGGGCGGCTTCATGACGAAGGCCTGCACGCTGTCGCCGCCCGCCCCCCGATACCACATCTCCTCCGCCGGATGGAGCGCCAGCCGCGCCAGGAGCGCGTCGTTGTGGTGTGAGAGCTGGCGCGGCGTACCACGGCCGCGAGCATCGAGGGTGACCGTGAACACCTCCGCCGGCCGATCCGCCGCGTCGCGAATCCAGGCGAAGGTGCGCCCATCTCTGGCGATGCTGAACGCGGACTCGTTGTGCGAGCCGACGACGAGCTGCGGCGTGCCCACGGCTCCGCTCCGGTCGATCGACGCTCGATACAGCTTGTGGCGGCCGCGATCGATCGTGTTCACGAAGATCCACCGTCCGTCCGCCGAGAAGGCGTAGCTGTCCGCGTTCCGATCCCAACCCGGAAAGAGCTCGCGTGCGCGCCCACCGGCGCGGTCGAGCACCATGAGCCGCCACCGGTCCGACTCGAAGCCGGCGCGCGCCTGCGAGGCGTACGCCAGGTACTTCCCGTCGGGCGAATACACCGGATTCTGATCCGCGCCCCTGTTCAGCGCGGTGACGACGCGGGCGTCTCCACCATCCACCGGCACCGTGTACACGTTGAGATCGGTGCTCCACGCCTCCTCGCGTCCCGCGTCCTTGGCGGTGTAGGAGATCTCCTTCCCGTCAGGGGAGAAGGAGTACGCCTCGCTCCCGCCGAACGGTCCGGGCGGAACGTCGTAGCGCGCTCCGCGGGTGAGATCGCGCGGACCCGAACCATCGACCGACACGACGAACAGATGCGAGCGCGTCTCCCCTCGCAGCGCGTTCCAGTGGCGATACAGCAGCTCGTCCGCGATGTAGGCCTTCACCTTGCTCGCCGCCCTGGCGCTGTCCCGCTCTGCGTTGCACGCATCCTCCGCGCACTGCGGATGGACGGTGGAGACGAACGCGATGCGGTCGCCGGTGGGCGACCACACCGGTCCCGACGCGCCGCCATGGAGCGAGGTGAGCTGGCGCCGGTTGCCTCCGTCCGCATCCGCGATCCAGAGCTGCCCACCGGCGACGTACGCCACGCGCGCGCCATCGGGCGACCAGCGCGCTTGGGTGGCGCTGGTACTGTCGTCGGGCCAGCGGCGCGGCGCGCCGCCGGCGATGGGCGCCAGCATGGTGGCGGCCGTCCGCCGGTTGGCGTCGAGCTCCACGGTGCGGACCGCATACAACACCGCGCGTCCATTGGGCGCGATCTGGGCGTCGCTCACCGCGCGCACCGCGGCGAAGTCGTCGAAGGTCATCGCGCGCCGGTCCTGCGCGGCGAGCGGTAGCGCCATGAGCGAGGTCAGCGCGGCGCCGACGGCGAGCCGGAAGGCGATCATGAGGGCTCCTCGAATGCGGTGGTTCTGGCGTACGAATTCTACGGCGCGCGCACCGCCGCCAACACCGCCGCCGCGGTCAGTCCACCTGGACCGTGACGCTGTCGCGCGCGCCCGCCGCGCTCCGCGCGACGATCCGGTGCGTGCCCGGCCGCAGCCGGAAGCGTGTGTCCGTCACCCGATGGCCGTCGACGCTCCACTCCACCGCCGAGCCCCCGCCGGTCGCCCGCAGTGCCACGGTGGCGTAGCGCGCGTCGACACCGGGCGGCACGGAGTAGCGGTCTCCCGCGCGAGGGGAGACGATTCGAAAAGAGGGAGGAGGGAGGACGGAAGATGGCAGAGGCCCTGGCGAACGGGCCTCGACCGCGCGCAAGTGCTCCCTCCTCCCTCCTCCCTCCTGCCCCTCCTCCCACTCCGCGTACTCGTCAGGCAAGACCACCCGCTCACCGCGATGCCAATCGCACTCCTGCGTGGGCTCCGTCCCCGGCGCGAACCACTCCAGGGCGTGCGGGCAGTACGGGCCGGCGCGCTGGCCGGAGAGCCGGCAGATGGTGACCGCCCGCGCACCGAGTGTTGCCGGCGTGGCCAGCGCGCCGGGAGCGTAGCGGCGGGCGGTGAGCTGCACCGCCCGTTGAAGCAGCGGACCGGCGCCGCTCACGCCGCTCACCCCTTCCATCGCCCGGCCGCTGAAGTTTCCCACCCAGACCGCGACGGTGAAGCCGGCGGTGGCGGCCACGGCCCAGTTGTCGGTGAAGTGGCGGCTGGTGCCGGTCTTCACCGCCGCGCGGAAGGGAAAGTCGAATGGCGTCTGCACGCCGAAGCCCGGGATGCGCGCTTCCGGGTCGGCCAGAATGTCGAGCACCATCGCCGACGCATGCGCCGACATCACGCGGCGCGTCTCACCGGCGGCCGGCGCATCGGCGCGCCACCGGAACGGGCGCCACACCCCGCCGTTGGCCAGGGCGCGATACGCGTTCGCCATCTCCAGCAGCGTCACGTCTCCGTTGCCTAACGAGAGGCCGAGCCCGTAGTACTCCGCGCTCCGCCCCAACGAGGCAAAGCCGGCCAGCCGCAGCGTCGCCAGCAGGCTCGGGGTGCCGAGCCGCGCCGTCAGCTCCACGGCCGGGATGTTGTACGAGCTGCCCAACGCCTCGCGGGCGCGGACCGGCCCGTGGAAGCGATGATCGTAGTTGCGCGGCCGGTACGGCCCGGTGGAGGTTCGATACGTTCGCGCCACGTCGGCGATGACCGAGGCCGGCGTGTGCCCTCTATCGAATGCCAAGCCATACAGGAACGGTTTGAGCGCCGAGCCCGGCTGCCTCCGCGACACGACCATGTCGGTCTGCCCCGACGTGTCCGCCCAGAAGTCGGGCGATCCCACCCAGGCAAGGATGTCGCCGGTGCGGTTGTCGAGCACCACCGCCGCGCCGTGGCGCGCGCCGCGGCTCCCCAGCTCCGCCACCGTGTGACGCACCTCGGCCTCGAGCGCCTCCTGCAAGGTGAGGTCGAGCGTGGTGCGCCAGCGGCCGCTCGGCCGATCGACGGTCTCCTGCGCCCAGAGAAGGACGCGCGTGGTGAAGTGCGGCGCGCGGAACACGGACTCGGACCCGGTGCGCGCCACCGGCTCCTGCCGCGCGCGCTCGGCCTCCGCGTCGGCGATGAGGCCAAGCCGCCCCATCCGCTCCAGCGCCAGCGCGCGCCGCGCGCGCGCGCGACGCTGCGAGACGAATGGATTGTCGCTCGATGGCGCGTGCGCCAAACCGGCCAGGAGCGCCGCCTGAGCGATGCTCACCTCGCTGGCCGACGCTCCGAAGTACAGCGCGCTGGCGGCGCCCACTCCAACCGCTCCCTGCCCGAGGTGGAGCCGGTTGAGGTACTGCTCCAGAATCTCCTGCTTCCCGAGATGTGCCTCCAGCCGTAGGGCCCACAGCGCCTGTGTCACTTTCCCGAACAGGTCGCGCCCGGCGGGCCGCACCAGCCTCGCCAGCTGCATGGTGATCGTCGACGCGCCCGACACCACTCGGCGCTGCCGCACGTTGTCGCGCAGCGCGCGGGCGACGGCCGCCAGATCCACCCCGCGATGCTCGAAGAACCGGCGGTCTTCCACCGCCACGAAGGCGCGCAACAGATCGGGGTCCATCTCCGAGAGCCGCACCCACCGCGTGCGGCTTCCGTCCGCGGCGCGGGTACTGCGGAGCACGACCCCGCTCCGATCCTCCAGCACCACGCTCGGCGCCGGATCGTGGGCGACGATGTCGTCCGGCAATCGCCACGCGATCCATGCCAACGCCGCCACGACCGACGTCGCACCGGCCGCGGCCACCGCCAGGGCGGCTCTCGTCAGGCGCGCACTCGGACGCTTCACTGGCTCTGCTTCGCCGTCACGGTGAAGACACCGCCGTCGCTGCGCCCATGCACCGCGGGGTTGTACATCTCCTCCGCGTGCGCGGGCGGACGCACGAAGGTCCCCGGCGTCGTCGCGCGCGCCACGTACGTGGCCGTGTACGTCCCTTTCCACAGCACCGTGGCGAAGTACACCACCCGATCATCGCGCAGCTCCTTGTGATCGAACGGCGACCACCAGCCCGAATCCCAGCTCCCGTAGTACCAGGGCACGCCCGTGTCCTCCTGCTCCGCTCCCTCACGCGGCTCCTCCTCACCCTCGGGTACCATCGCGGCTCCGGGACCGGGGAGCGACGACACCGTGCGCAGACTCAGGTCGATCGCCTCGAGCCCCGCCGGGAGCGCGTCGTCGAGCACCACGAACTGCCGCTCGCTCGGCACCGTGATGCGGAGCCTGACGCGAACCAGCTCCCCTTCCTCCGCGCTCACGATCGGCGCCGGCCGGTCGATCCGCTCGTACCACCGCTCCACCTGGATACCCTGATCGTCGGGGGTGAGCGGGCGGCGCAGCGGCACCTCGTGCACGGTGGCGAAGAAGTAGAGCGCGCCACCGCCGCGATCGGCATCGAGCGAGAGCTGGAGCGTCCTGGCGCCATCGTCCGCGCCAGTGAGGAGACCGGCGAGCGAGAGCACCGAATCACTCACCTGCGATCCCGTGGTTCGCGTCTCCATCAGCACGCGCCGCCCGGCGCGCACCCGCACCGTGCGCCCCGCCGTCGCGCGCTGCCGGAGCTCCAGCTGCTCGAGCGCGTTCACCATCGACGCGTCGTCCTGCGTGTTCCGGTACCACGAGGGCTGCGCGCGGTGCTGCTGGAGCAGCGTCTCCACCAGCGGCCCGAGCAGCGGATGCAGCGAATCCACCGCCAGCGTGGCGGTGAGGAGCCGAGCCGCCGGTCGCGTGGCGGACATGAAGTAGAAATTGCGCCGCGCCACGGAGTCGGGGAGCACCGCGCGCCGCCCTTCGACGCGTACCGTGCTCCACGCCGCGGCGAGCAGCTGTCGCGCCGCCTGACGCGCCCCGCGGCGCGCCATCACCTCCGCCAACCGCACGCGATCCTCCCACGCCATCTGCGGGGCCGCCGCCAGCAGCTGGTTCTCGAACGCGACGTCCGGCTTCCCGAAGCGGCTCAGGAAATCGACCGCCGCCACCTGGTCGCTCAGGCGCGTCTGCCGATCCACGTACCAGTGCGACACGGGCGTGAGCAGCTGCGTCTGATTGTGCAGCTCTCGCTCGAGGTGCGCCGCCAGCCGCGCCAGCACCGAGTCGCTCACCGCGATCCCTGCCCGACGAGCGTCGAGCAGCACCAGGCCGGCGTACGCGCTCAGCCACGGCGTGGCCCAGTCGGTGGCGCTCCAGTAGCCGATGCCGCCGTCCGTGCGCTGCCGCGTCACGATCAACTCCACCGCCCGCTCGATCTCGCGCTTCGGATCGCCCTTGAGCAGCGTCTGCCCTGTCACCTGCTGCGCCCGGTACAGCGCGATGAGCGGACGCGCCACGCTCATGAGCTGCTCGGTGCAATAATAGGGATAGACCCGCAGCCGATCGTACGCCCCACGAATCACCGCCAGCGGCGACATCCCGAAGCTGAGCGAGAGACGCGACCGCGCGGCGTCGATCCCGGCCGGCAGCGTCAGCTGCACGCTGGTGCTGTCGACCAGCGTCCCGCTCACCGTATACGCCCGCGGGCGATAGTCCGGCTTCACCGGCACGCTGAGCCGCACCGCGTCCGCGTCACCGGCACCGGTCACGCCGAAGTGGAACGTCGCGCTGTCGCCCGGCTCCGACGCCACCCGGAATGGAAAGCGAATCTCCCGCCCCCGTCCGGCTTCGAGCTGCGCCGTCTGCACGCTGCGACCGCGCAGCTCCACCCCGGTGCCTCGAGCCTCCACCCGCACCATCGGCGTGCCGCCGGCGCGCTGGTTCACCACCGTCCCCGCCGTGAGGTCATCGCCCGCGCGAACGAAGCGCGGCAGCGCCGGGCGCGCGATGAGCGGACGCGTGACGAGCATCGGCGACGCGCCACTCCCGAATCGGTCGCCGGCCGTCACCGCCACGGCCATCACGCGGAACGTCGTCAGGTTGTCGGGCAGCTTGGCGGCGATCGTCGCCCGCCCCTGTGCGTCGGTGACGACGGAGCCGAGGAAGAACGCGGTGGTCTTGAAGCGCGAGCGCAGGATCTCGGACAGATCGGCGCCACCACCGCCGCCGGGCGCGCGCTTCCCCTTTTCGCCTTCGGGAATCTGCGGCGCCACCGACACGAGATTGCTCGCCAGTCGCATCCCGAGCCCGCGCGGCCGGTAGAGTAGATCGAGCGGATCGGGCGTCGTGTATCCGGTGAGAGAGAGAACCCCTTCGTCCACCGCCCACACGGTGACCTCGCTCCGCTGTCCGGTCTTGCGTCCATCCATCACCGCCAGTCGGACGCGCGCGCTGTCACCCGGACGGTATTCCCTGGCCAGCGGCTCGACGCTCACCGTCAGCCGCTTCACCTCGGGGGTGACGCGCAGCTCCGCGTAGCCCACGCGGATCGTCGGGCGCCCAGGGTCATCGAAGCGTCCGGGAGGGGCGCTCCGCCCCCGCACCACGAAGATCGACACGAAGGCGTTGGGCGCGTGCGCCTCGGTGATGGGGAACTTGAGCGTCGTCGAGCCTGACGAGAGCGTCTGTCGCCGCTGCTCGATCACCCCCTCGCGCTCGACGGTGATCCACGCCTCCGCACCGGTGAAGGGAGACGCGAAGAGCACGGTGGCGGTGTCGCCCACCGAGTAGCGCGTGCGATCGGGGATCACGTCCATCTTGAAGCGGGTCTCGTCGTTCCACGGCACCCACTCGGAGCCCGTCGCCCAGCGGTAGAAGCTCGTCGAAGCGGTGCGACCGGCCGGATCGGTGGCGGTGAAGGCGATGACGTACGTGCCGCCCGCCTTCGGTGTCACCGAGCAATTGACCGGCTCACTCGCGCTCCGCAACGAGCAGCGCGCCACGGTGTCCGTCACCCACTCTCCGACCGATTCGGCGATCCCCTCGCGCTCGCGGTGCACCTGATGCCACTCGCGCCGCGTGATGGTGCCGGTGATGGCGACGCCCGACACCCGCTGGCCGTCCGGTCGCACCGCGATCACCGCGATGCGCTGCGCCTCGCCCGCGCGCCAGAAGTATTCCCGACCCACCGCTTTGGCGGCGATGTAGAACGCGGCCGGGTGCACGACGGCCGAAGCGCTGGAGCCCACCACCTGACGATTCACGTCGCTCACGGCGGTGGAGAGCGTGACGCGCGCCGCGCGCCCCCTGGTCGGCTCCGGCAGCGGCACGCTGAGGTCGAGTCGTCCGCCGGCGTCGAGCGTGTCGGTGCCGCTGGCGAAAACCTGGACCTCCGGCCCGCGCCACCCTTCATCTTCCCACCACCACCCGCTCTCGCCGACGAAGTACCCCTCGGTGTTGGGGATCTCCAGCTCCCAGCTCGAGATCGCCACCTGTCGCGCCTGCCAGGTCATCGCCGCGCGCCCCATCGGCGCGCCGAAGAGGTAGCGTGCCTGCACCGAAGCGCGGAGCGTGTCGCCGGGGAATCTCGGATCGTCAGGCGCCGTCAGGTCCACCAGGAACTCGGGCGGGCGATACTCGGCCACCCGGTAGCTCGTGGAGGCCACTTGCTGCCACGACCCCTGCCACTTGGCCTGCACCGCAATCCCGTAGCGGCCGAGCTGCGCGGTGCGCGGTACCTGGAACTCGTAGCTCGCGGTGCCGAATTCGGTGAGCGCGACCACCGTGTCCTTGAGCGTCGCATCCTCGCGGTCCTTGAACTGCCAGCGCAGCGAGTCGCCGCGCGCCGGCGCGCGCAATGCGCCGAGCGGCCCCTGCCTGACGATCGCCTTGGCGTACAGCGGCTCCCCGGGCCGATAGATCCCCCGCTCGGTGAACACCGCCCCCGCCGCCTGACGACGATCGGGACCCCACGCACCGCTCACGTTGAAGCGCCAGGGACTCAGGTCGGGATCGTACTGGCTCACGCCGACCAGCGCCCGATCGGCGCCCAGCTCCGCCGCCACGTATCCCTCGAAGTTGGCGCTCTGCCAATCCTCGTCGTCCGCGTCACCGGCGGTCTGGCCACGGCTCGACACCCGGAGGCCGGTGAACGACACCAGTCCGCGGGCATCGGTGCGGGCGCTCGTGACGCGGCGCCCCCTGGAATCGAACACCGTCACGGTGGCGCCCGCGACGGCACTCCCGTCGTTGGCCGACGTCACCCACACCGCGCCGCCGTCGGCGCCGAGCTTGGCGTGCACGCCCAGGTCGGTCAGCTGCACCAGCGCGACCGGCGGGCCGGTCCTCTCGGTGGGCACCTTGGGCGCGCCGATCGTGACGGCGTACAGCGTGGGGCGCGCCCCTTCGCCGACCGGAATCTTCACCCCGGTCACCTTCGGGACGTCGGGCGTGCCGCTCACCGGGATGCGAATCACGCGACGCCCGCGCTCCACCTTCGCCCAGAGATCGTGCAGGTTCCACGGCGATCGCCGGAGGAACGCGCCCTCCAGCGAATCGGGGATCGGTGCCAGCGACACGATGAGCGTGTCCACGTTCACGTGTTGCACCGCCAGCGTCCGAAATGCCCTGCGCTCGACGACCAACCGCCCGAACGGATAGTCGACCGACGGCGTGTAGCCGGTGGTGGTGAGCGCGGCCGCCGACGGTCCCGTCAGGCGCTGGCCGAAGAGGTCGGTGAAGCCCGTATCGGTGGCGACGGCGTAGGTCTGGCGCGGCTTGAGAGTCGTCTGAAGATGCCAGACGGCCGACTCCTCGCTCGTGTCGCGCACGGTGAAGGGCGTGGCGGGGATGAGGCGCACCTTGCGGGAGACGTCGGCGCCCTTCACCGGATTGGAGAAGCGCAGCACGACCGGACCGAGCGGGCACTCCGGAGCGTACCCACACCTCACGCTGTCCATGCGGAACGGCCCGTAGGTGCTGAAGGCGTAGCGCGCGAACCCCTTGGTCGGCTCGCCGAGCTCGTTCGGCGTGACGAGCTCTCCGGGGCAGGCGAGGGGGAGCTCGCGCGCCGGCACCAGCTGCACCACGCGGCGCAGCGAATCGGAGCGCGGCTCGGAGCGCTCTCCTTCGATGTACCGGTACTGCCAGGGGTCGCGCTCGGACACGGCGCGCTGCGCGCCGACGGTCAGCTTGATGACACGCTCCTCCGCCCGGCAGAGCGGTGAGAGCTCGAGGTAGGCCGCGGCGGCGAGCTTGGCCGGATCGACCGGCGTGCTGTAGAGCAGCTCGAAGCGCGAACGTGGCGTGAGCCACCGGGAGACCTCGTGCCGGCCGGCCGGCGTCCCGCCGAGGAGCGTGGGTCCGCGCACCCGAAAGGTGAACTGGTGCGGCGCTCCCATCTGGCTGCCGTCCATGGCGCGGAAGGCGTTCGACACCGTGACGGTGTAGCGCCCGCCCGGCGTGAGCGGGGCGGAGGGGGTGAAGCGGATGGTGATCGGGTCCCGCCACTCGATGGTGCCGGGTGCGGCCGGCTCCATCCGGAAGATGCTTTTCGCGTCGATCGAGTAGTCGAGTGACCCCGCTACTGGCCGATCGAAGGTTACTGTCACCGGCGCGAGCGGCGACGCATCGCCCGTGGGGGACACCCGCATCACGCGGACGGGTGCGGGCTCCACGGAGAGGAGCGCGGTGGCGCCCGCGAGCGCGAGCGTCAGCCGATTGGCCATCATGGGGCACGACTCGGTGGGAGTTTGTCGCCCTATGATGGGCGGGCGCCAGGCGCCGTCAATGCCGAGCCACGGCGCTCGCGCCGCGAGAGAATACATCCGCCGGCGCGCCGGAGTTCCAGGCTATTGCCTCGGGCGCCGGTCGGAGGAAGATTGGCGCAGAACCGCTACCGCGCCGCGAACGGCGGGATCGAATCCGCCGGCCTACACGTTGGTCACCCGAAGCGCGGCGACTACGTAGAGATACGTATTGGGATGCGGTGCAGCGTCCCCGAGTGTTGCCCGCCGGCTCGACAGACGACTCGAGCATGTGCGTCAACGTTCCCACCAGGAGACGTCGCCAAGGATTCGCTATGGAGACCATCGGCAGCGTTCCAGTGATACCCGTCCCGCGTGGAGTCCGCCGCGAGGACGAAGCTCGCAAGGCCCGCCACCGGCTGTACCCGTCCACGATCCTGTACAGCGCCTACGCGGTCATCCTGCTCGACATCGCCCTGCGTCGCGGACACATCCTGGCCGCACTCACCTACTTCTTCGCCGGGATCGTGATCTGGACCTTGGCCGAGTACCTGATCCATCGCTACGTGCTGCACGGGAGATTTCCGGACGGCCCTGGATTCATCCAGCACTTCCTCCACGCACGCTTCGACCACCTGCACGTGGAGCACCATCAGCGCCCCTGGGATGGCAACCACGTGAACGGCACGCTGAAGGACACGCTTCCGTTCTCCATCGTGTTCATCATCCTCGCCGCCGCGGCGCCGCTGCACACCGCGCCAGTGACGGTGGCGGGCTTCCTGCTCGCCTACGTGGCCGAGGAGTGGATTCACCACAGCGTGCACTTCTGCCAGTTCAAGAACCGCTACTTCCAGTTCATCAGGCGGCACCACATGTACCACCATGGGCCGAAAGGCTCGGAGTTGGGGTTCGGGCTGAGCAACGGATTCTGGGATGTCGTGCTGGATACGCAGGTGCCGGAGCACGTGAGGCGCAGGCCGCGTAGCAAGCAGGAGAGAAGCACGGGGCATTAGGCATCAGGGGGTCTCGGCGCGAGCACTTCGCCGCCGAGACCCCCTGATGACCAATCCCTCGTGAATCCCCTATCGCCGCGCCAATCTCTCCGCGTGGAATTCGTTGGCGGCCTCCAGCAACGCCGCGAATAGCTGGCGCATGTGCCAGTCCTTGTGCGTGAGATCCTCGGGGTGCCATTGCACGCCGACCAGGAAGTGATCCGTGGTCGACTCCACCCCCTCGATGACGCCGTCGGGAGCGAAGGCCGAGGGGATCAGGGTGGCGCCGACATCGCGGATGCCCTGGTGGTGCATGCTGTTCACGCGCGCGCTGCTCTCCTGGAGGATGCGGCCGAGTCGCGTCTCGTCCGGGATCGAGACGTCGTGCACCAGTTGGTCGCGCGGATTCGTCCCCTGGTGCGGGAAGTAGTCGTGCTTGAGCGACCCGCTGCACTCCTCCGCCAGGTCCTGATACAGCGTGCCTCCAGCGGCCACGTTGATCACCTGCACGCCGCGACAGATCCCGAGCACCGGCTTGCGGTCCTCGATCGCCCAGCGCACGAGCTGCAGCTCCGTGCGGTCGCGGTCCAGGTCGGTCCGTCCGAGCCTCGGGTGTGGCGGGGCGCCGTACGATTGGGGCGCCATGTCCACACCGCCGGGAAGCAAGATCCCGTCGAGCTGCTCGTAAATCGCACGAAGCGTGGGGACGTCGTCAGGCAGGAGCGGGATGACGAAGGGCACTCCGCCGGCTGCGGCGAGCGCCTGTACGTAGCGTTGGGACATGACCCAGCACCGCGGAAGCTCGTCCGGGATGGCTTCCAACGTCTGCGTGGTCACGCCGATGATCGGCCGTCTGTCCATTCGATTCCCTGGATGACCCTACGTGGCTGGGCCCACCGCGGCCCCACGCGCCCCATGCACGTTCGGGGCCCCTGAATCTACTACACCTTCGGCCGTCTCACGGATCAGCTGGTCGACGACGTCCTTCAGGTCGCCGGTCCGCTGGAAGGTCGCCAGCTGCCGGTCGGCGCTGGTCCCCTCCTCCAGAATCTTGAAGGCGTACTCCACTTCCTTCCTGGAGCCGAGCTCGTCCACCACGTCGGCGATGAACCACTCGATCAGCTCACGAATCAGATCCCGCGCGGGCAACTCCCTGGCCTGGCCGAAGTCGATCAGGTTGCCGTCCAGCCCATAGCGAATCGCCCTCCACTTGTTCTCCTCGATGAGCGCCGCGGGGTAGATACGGAAGGTCAGGTTGTCGCGGCGGAGCTTCCAGAGCTTGGCGATGATGGCCTGGAGGATCGCCGCCACGCACACCGCCTCGTCCACGCGCGTGCAGACATCGCAGATGCGGAACTCGAGCGTGGGATAGCTCCAGTTCGGCCGAAGGTCCCACCAGATCTTGGAGCCGTTCGGCACGGAGCGCGTCTTCATGAGCGATTCGAGCAGCTCCGAGTAGTCGTTCCAGGAGTTGAGGACCGGCGGGATCCCGGTGCGCGGAAAATTCCTGAAGATCACACTGCGGTACGACTTGAGCCCGGTGGCGCGCCCCATCCAGAAGGGGGAGCTGGTGGAGAGGCAGAGGACGTGCGGCACCATGTAGCGCGCCACGTTCATCGCGTCGATCAGGAAATCGCGATCCTCGATCCCGATGTGCACGTGCGTGCCGAAGATGAGGAGCTGCTGGGCGAGGTCCTGGAGGTCCTGCTTGACGCCCATGTAGCGCTCGAGCGGCGTGATCTCCTGGGTGAGCCAGGACGAGAACGGATGCGTGCCGGCGGCGGCGATCTTGAGCCCGTTGCGCCCCGCCAATCCCATCACCGCGCCGCGCAGCCGCACCAGCTCGGCGTGCACGTCCGCCGGCGTCCGGCACACCTTGGTGCCGATCTCGACCATCGACTGGTGCAGCTCCGGCTTCACCTCTTCGAGCGTCAGGTGGTCGCCGGCCAGGATCTCGGTGATGTACGACCTGAGCTCCCGCGTCTCCGGGTCGATGATCTGGTACTCTTCCTCGACGCCTAACGTGAGCGATGGGGCCTTCATGCCGAGTCTCCTTGGCGACTTCCGACGCGCTACGAACGGGGCGTGGCCACGAACACCGGAACGGTGGATCCCCCTCCCGCCGTCACGTTCAGCAGCGCCACCGTCGACAGCCGGGTCATGCAGCCTTCGATGTAACGTCCATACGACACGAACGGTGCCGTGTCCAGCAGGCGATCGACGATCGTCACGCTCCCATCCACCAGGCTGGGATAGGGCTCGCTCGGCAGGGCGATCTTCTCCTGCACGATGTACGGCTCGGCCAGCGCCGTACGGATCGCGTCTTCCCAGGCGGCATCGTCCACCTCCCACCCCAGCACGATCCCCTTCCCGCCGTACTCGTCGTTCGGCTTGAGCACCAGCCGCCGGCGATTCCGCTGGATGAAGGGGACCAGATCCACCTCGCGTCCCTCGTGCGTCGTCCGACGCTCGGCCACCGTCCGCGTCCATGGGATGTGTGCCGCGATCGCCGCCAGCTCCTCGCGGCTGAAGAGCCGGGCGTTGTTCTCGTCGCTCAACACCGACAGGCTCGCCTTCTTGTGCAGGATCTTGCAGCGGAAGGGATTCACCATGCACACGGCGCCATCGCGCACCGCGCGCATCACCGGATGGTCGAGCCCGCCTTGCTGCACCAGCTCGCTGATGAGCACCCGCTTGTAGATCAGCGTGATGTCCTCGCCCTCGCTGGTGAGCTTCCCGCCGCGGTACTCCACCTCCCGCGGATCGGCGATCACGCAGTCGATGCCGCAGGCGTGGAAGTACTTCTGGAACAGCACGAACTCGCTGTAGGTGGGTACCTCGCGCCAATCCAGGATGCCGATGCTCGGCCGCTCGCGGGTCCCGCGCCACTGCGCGAACGCATCGAGCAAGGGGTGCAGCACCGCCTGACGAGCGGGCAACGGATGGAGCGCGTATCGCTGGAGGTACGCGCCCATGATCGGCAGCGTGAGGAAGAGCTCCGAGAGCGCGTCGCCGTACGCCAGCCCCGCCGGCGTCTCGGCGTTGTACTCGGTGAGGTGCATTCCGGAGCTCTCGTCCACGAAGAAAGCGTCGAGCCGCGACGTGGGGCTCGGGTCGCGGAAGCCCGGATCGTGATGGACGAGCGTCTCCTCCCAGTCGAGGAGACCGAACTGCGCCCGGAAGCCGGAATCACGGATGGCCGCCTGGTACGCCGTGGCGAAGGCGCCGAGCAGGATGCGCGACTCGCGCTCGAGGTACGCCAGCTGCGTGGGAGTGAGCAGCCGCGGCCGGAGCACGGTGCAGAGCGGTCGCTCGCCGAAGAGGAGCCCGCGGCGGCGGAGCTGCTCATCCATCGCCCCCTGCGAGTCCGCGGCGAGCTGGTCAGTCAGGAGGTCGTGGTAGACGGCGATCGCGTCGGCGACGCTCATGCGCCAGGGCTCATGCGCCAGGGCTCATGCGCCGGAACCCGTCAGCGCGACGCGATCCGTCAGCGAACGCCCGCGGGCACGCCCCGCGGCACCGACCGCGGCGCGAACAGCTCCGCCCAACGCAGCTCGCGGACTTGCGGCCGCGGCTCCTTGGCGAGCCGGATGACCATGTCCGCCATGTGCTTCACCACCCACTCGAAGTAGTGCGGCGTGAGCGAGTAGACGTCCATGTCGGGCGCCGGGTTCATGAAGTCGATCGCATAGGGGACGCCGTCGCGCACCGCCCACTCCAGCGAATCCATGTCGTAGCCAAGCGCCCGCACCAGCGTGAGCGTGTCGGCGACCACCCGCTGGCCGAGCGCCGGCGAGAGGTGATCGTGCTCCACGTGGTACTTCCGCTCCTTTGGGTCGTACTTGATGGGCATCACCTCTTCCTGCCCCAGCGCGATGCATCGAATGAACTGATCCCACTGGATGAACTCCTGCACCACCATCGTCAGGCGCCCGGAGCCGTTGTAGCTCTGGATCAGCTCCTCCAACGACCGGCAGATGTACACCTCCTTCCACCCGCCGCCGTGCGCGTCCTTGAGCACGCAGGGGAGCCCCACGTAGTCGATCACTCCCTGCCAGTCGAGCGGATAGATGAGATTCCGCAGGCTCTCGTTGTGCACGATCCCCGGCACGTAATCCTTGTTGGGGAGGACGACGGTCTTGGGGCTGGCCACGCCGAGCCTGGTCGCCAGCGCCGCCTCGAAGAACTTGTCGTCGGCGGTCCACATGAAGGGATTGTTCACGACCTGCACGCCCTGCAGCATCGCGTACTTGAGATAGGTGCGGTAGTACGGCACCTCGTGCGAGATGCGATCGACGATGACCGCGTACTCCACCGGATCGGCCATCTTCGTCGCCCCGAGCTTCACGAACTCGGCCACCACGCCCTCATCTCTCCCGTTGACCTCATCGATGAAACGGGGAGGAAAGGACCATTCACGACCGACGATGAGACCGACTTTTAGAGGTGGCATCGTTGTTGAAAAGAACGTGGATCGCGGAGGTGCGACTGGCGTCGTGTGGCGAAAGCCGGAACGTACATCGTCCATCCAGATCGCGGATTCGCGATGCAATCCAGTATCCGCGAGGGCTCTCGCGCTGCTCCAATCTACCCGCTGATGTAGGTGCGGATCATTTCCCTCCAGTGTGGCCAGTCGTGATACCACCCATTCCACACGTGGAGCCTGTGGCCAATATGCTTGGACCAGAGGAGGCGCGACAGGTATTCGTTGTTGGCGATGGCGGCGTCGTCGCGGCCGACCACCAGGATCGTGTCGAGGCGCCGAAGCGCCTCCAGGCGCGCCGGGTCGTGCTCGTGCACCAGGTAGTCGCACGGGTTCTGGAAGAACACCGCCTCGTCCGAGTAGCCGCCCGTCATCTCCTTGATGTCGTAGAGCCCGCTCATCCCGATCACGCGTCCCACCTGATCCGGATGCCGGAACGCGAAGTTGAGCGCGTGATAGGCACCAAAGCTGGCCCCGGTCGTGATCAGGAAGGGGTTCGGATTGTGGCGGGTGAGCGGAAGCACTTCGTCGGTGAGGTACCGGTCGTACTCGAGGTGCCGCTGCGCCCGCGCCGATGGGTGCTTCCGCTTGTCGTACCAGCTCTCCGAATCCACGCTGTCCACGCAGAAGAGCTGGAGATGCCCGCGCGCGATCTGCTCGGCGAGCGCCATGATCATCCCGCGATCCTCCCACTCGAAGAAGCTCCCCATCGAGCTCGGGAAGACCAGCACCCGGGCGCCGGCATGACCGAACATCAGAAGCTGCATGTCGCGCCCCAGCGAAGGGCTGTACCAGCGATGATGCTCGCGTCGCATTCGATGTCCGAAGGGGATGGAGGAGCCGCGGCGCCGTCGCGCCGCGCCCGCGTGCCGACGGTGGCGCGCTGCCACTGGAATGCCGCCCGTGAAGGAGTGAATTTTGCCTCGGACGGGAGCGCTCTGACAGTGGCACGGCGCCGCTCGTCTCACCCTTCTCACGCATCGCCGGAGCTCATGTCCGACGTCCAGACCGCACCGGGCACCGCCAGCACGCTCACCGGGAACTTCCGAAAGCATCCCGCCTTCCGGTCCCGCTTCCTCCCTTCCCCGCACGATCTCATCGTCTACCTCCCGCCTGGCTACGACGCCGAGCCCGCGCGGCGATACCCGGTGCTCTACCTGCACGATGGGCAGAACCTCTTCGACGCCAGCACCTCGTTCAGTGGAGAGTGGCAGGTCGATGAGGCAGCCGAAGCGTTGATCGGCGCGGGTGAGATCGAGCCCCTCATCATCGTGGGGATCTACAACGCCGGTGCCTATCGCATCGACGAGTATACGCCCACGCGCGACCGCGCCAAGCGCGCGGGAGGCAAGGCGAAGCTGTACGGGCGCATGCTGGTGGAGGAGCTCAAGCCCTTCATCGATTCGGAGTACCGCACGCTGGCCGACCCGGCCAACACCGCGCTCGGCGGCTCGTCGCTGGGCGGACTGGTCTCCCTCTACCTCGGCCTCCTCTACTCCGGGATCTTCTGGCGACTGGCCATCCTCTCGCCGTCCGTCTGGTGGGACAATCGCTTCATCGTGCGGCGCGTCCGCGCGCTCGCCACCAAGCCGCCGTCGCGGATCTGGCTCTCCACCGGCACCGCCGAGGGCGACGGCGTGGTCGACGCGGCCCGCCGCGTGCGCGATTCGCTCCTCGCCAAGGGCTGGCTCCGCGACCAGGACCTCGCCTACCGCGAGATCGAAGGCGGCCAGCACCACGAGAGCGCCTGGGCGGCGATCGTGCCGGAGGTGCTCAGATTCCTCTTCCCGCGCGGAGAAGCCGGGAAGGGGGGAGCGGGGAGCGGGGAGCGCAGCCACACCTGATGAGCACCGCCTCCGCCAGCGCTCCCCGCTCCCCTGACTCTAGCCTTGCCTCTCCTTCTCCACCCCCAGTCCCCCCGCCTCCCAATCCGCAAATCCGCCCGTCATGTTCAGCACCTCCTTCACTCCGCGCGCTTTGAGGAGGCTGGCGGCGATCGCGGAGCGGGCGCCGCTCTGGCAGTGGACGACGATCGGCTTGTCGCGCGGCAGCTCCGCCAGCCGGTCGGGGATCAGACCCACCGGAATGTTCGGGACGCCCGGGATGTGCCCCGCCTCCCACTCGCTCGCGCCGCGCACGTCGACGATCGTCACGTCGCCGCGCCTGCGGCGCGCGGCCAGCTCGCGCGGCGTGATGTGGTCGATCGTCTCCAGCGTGCCTCCTTCGGTTACCCATCCACCGATGACCTCGCCGCCGAAGTAGCCGGCCACCCGATCGAGACCGATCATCGCCAGGTCACGCACCGCCTCGTCGATCGCCTGCGGCGCGCCCTCTTCCTCGATGATCAGGTAGAAGTCGGCGTCGTAGGGTAGCAGCCACCCCGCCCAGGTCGTGAACGAACGGTTGAGCGGGATGTTGATCGTCCCCGGCACGTGCCCCTCGGCGAAGTCCGCCGCGTGCCGCGTGTCGATCACCAGCGCGCGCTCCGCCAGCTTGGCCGCCAGCCGCGCCACCGGCAGCAGCTCCGGGCGCGGCAGTCCGTGCAGTACGCGGGGGCCTTCCTTGTTGATCCGCTTCATCTGGGCGAAGTATTTCGGCGGCTCCGGCTGACCCTCCAGCACGCCCGACACGAACGCGTCCTCGTCAGGCGCCTGGAACGCCCAGTTCACCAGCTTCTCGTAGCCCACGGTGCTCTGCGGTACGGCGCCGAGCGCCTTCCCGCACGCCGAGCCGGCGCCGTGCCCGGGCCAGATCTGCACGTAGTCAGGCAGCGCCTTGAAGCTCTGGAGCGAGCCGAACAGCGTGCGCGCGCTCTGCTCCATGGTGCCGCGCACGTTGGCGGCGCGCTCCAGCAGATCGGGACGCCCCACGTCGCCCACGAACACGAAATCGCCGGTGAACACACCCATGGGCCGATCCGACGTCGCGCGATCGGTGAGCAGGAGGGTGATGTGCTCCGGCGTGTGTCCCGGCGTGTGCAGCACGCGGAGCGTCACGTTTCCGACGTTGATCACGTCGCCGTCGCGCACCAGCTGCGCTCCGGCGAGCCGCGCGTAGCCGTACTTCCAGTCCGCGTCACCTTCGTCGGACAGATACAGTTGCGCGCCGGTGCGCTCCGCCACCTCGCGGCTCCCCGACACGAAATCGGCGTGAATGTGGGTCTCGGTGACGTGCGCGATGCGCAGTCCCTCCGCCTCCGCGCCGCGCACGTACTGATCGACGTCACGATTGGGGTCGATCACCAGCGCCTCGCCCGTGCGCTGGCAGCCGACGAGATAGCTGGCCTGCGCGAGCTTCGTGTCGTAGAACCGCTTGAGCAACATGCCGTCCGCGCTCCGGATGCGAGGATCGTTCAATATGATGAGGAGGAACATGCATGAGACGTGGCCCGGATCAAGCGGCCCTCACCACCTGTCGTTTGCTCCGGCCGCCCCGCGCGTTCATCTTTCCTGTTCCCCCTGCTCCGGCATGCCGCGCTTCTCCTCCGTCGTCTTCGATTGCGACTCCACCCTCTCCTCCATCGAGGGGATCGAGGCGCTGGCCGCGGCGCACCGCGCCGAGGTTGCCGCGCTCACCGACGCCGCGATGCGCGGAGAGGTTCCTCTGGAGCAGGTATACGGCCGTCGCCTCGCGTTGGTCCGGCCCACCCGCGCTCGCCTGGAGGCGCTCGGCCAGGAGTACATCGACGCGCTCGTGTCCGATGCGCGAGAGGTCATCGGTGCTCTTCGCGCGAGCGGCGTGGCGGTGCGCATCGTGTCGGGTGGACTGCGCCCCGCCGTGGTCGCGCTCGCGCGCTCACTCGGCGTGCCCGATGGCGACGTAGCCGCCGTCGACATCCACTTCGGTCCCGGCGGCGAGTACGCCGGATTCGACGAGCGGTCGCCGCTCGCTCGCTCGGGCGGGAAGCGGGCCGTGCTGGAGCGGTGGGCGGGTTCACTCCCTCGCCCCATCATGTTCGTGGGAGACGGCGCCACCGATCTCGAGGCGCAACCGCTCGTCGACTGCTTCGTGGCGTTCGCCGGCGTCATCGAGCGACCGGCCGTCATCGTCGCCGCCGATGTCGTGGTCCGCGCGGCCTCTCTGGCGCCGATCCTGGCGCTGGCGTTGGGAGATGACCCTCCCGACGATCCCGACCACCGCGCGACGTTCGCCAGGGGGAGAGCACTTCTCCAGGCCGGTGATCGCCCGCGCGCCCTCAACAGCCCTCCTGCCTGACAATGGCCCAGCAAACCGCCGCGCCCGCCAGCACCTTCGGCCGCTTCTTCCTTCCCGGACCCACCGAAGTTCGCCCCGAGATCCTCGCCGCGCAGCAGCGTCCCATGATCGGCCATCGCGGGAAGGCGATGGAAGCCTTGATCGCGTCCCTCCAGCCCGGTCTGCAATACGTCTTCCGGACCGCGCGCCCCGTGTACATCTCCAGCTCCTCGGCCACCGGGCTCATGGAGGGTGCCATTCGCAACGCGGTCCGGCGAAAGGTTCTCTGCCTGGTGAATGGCGCGTTCAGCGAGCGCTTCCACCGCATCGCCGTCGCCTGCGGCGTGGAGGCGGTGCCGCTCCAGGTCCCGTTAGGCGCCGCGCACACGCCGGAGCAGCTCGCGTCCGCTCTCCGCGGCTCCGATGTCGACGCGGTCACGGTGGTGCACTCGGAGACGTCCACGGGCGTGCTGAATCCGATCCGCGAGCTGGCCGAGGTGTGCCATCGTCACGGCGACGTCGCCCTCCTCGTGGACAGCGTCACCGGCGTGGCGGCCTCGCCGGTGGAGAGCGACGCCTGGAAGCTCGACTTCGTCCTCACCGGCTCGCAGAAGGCGCTGGCGCTTCCGCCCGGCCTCGCGCTCGGCGTGGCGCAGCCGAACGTGCTCGAGCGCGCCCGGGAGCGCACCGATCGCGGCATCTACTTCGATTTCGTGGAATTCGAGAAGGGGCTGGCCAAGAACCAGACGCCGAACACCCCCGCGCTCTCGCTCTTCTTCGCGCTCGACGCGCAGCTGGCCGCGATCCGCCACGAGACCATCGAGGCGCGCTGGGCCCGCCACGACGCCATGGCGCGCCGCACCTGGCAATGGGTGGGCGACATGCGCGACCGCGGCGTCGCCCTCGAGATCCTCGCGCCCGAAGGCCATCGCTCGAGCACGGTCACCTGCATTCGCGTCCCCCCGCCGCACACCGGCCCATCCGTCAACGACGCGATGAAGAAGCGCGGCTGGACGATCGCCACCGGCTACGGTCCGTGGAAGGACGACTCGATCCGCATCGGCCACATGGGCGATCACACCGTGGAGGAGCTCGACCTCCTGCTCGACGAGCTCGAGTCGGTGCTCACCGCATGAGCGAGCCCATTCGGGTTCTCGTCGCCGACGCCATCGCCGCCGATGGTCTCGCCCCGCTGCGCCAGGATCGGCGATTCGAGCTGGTGATGCGCCCCGGTCTCACCGGTGCCGAGCTGGCCGACGCCATCGCCGGCGTCGACGCGGTGCTCGTCCGCAGCGCCACGAGGATCACCGCCGAGTCGTTGGCGCGCGCCGAGCATCTCAAGGTCATCGGGCGCGCCGGCGTCGGCGTGGACACCATCGACGTGGACGCGGCCACCGCGCGCGGGATTGCCGTCCTGACGGCGCCGAGCGGCAACACGGTCTCGGCGGCGGAGCTCACCTTCGCCCTCCTGCTCGCTCTCGTCAGGCGCGTGGCCGCCGCCGATCGTTCCATGAAGGCCGGTGAATGGGACAAGAAGAGCTTCAGCGGCACCGAGCTCTATGGGAAGACGCTCGGGCTGGTCGGGGCCGGCCGCATCGGCAGCGAGGTGGCGAAGCGGGCGCGCGCGTTCGGCATGCGCATCCTCTGCTACGATCCGTTTCTCACCGAGGAGCGCGCCCAGACGCTGGAGGTGGAGCTGGTGTCGCTCGACGATCTGGTGGCGCGCGCCGACGTGGTGACGCTGCACGTCCCGCTCACCGAGGCGACCGCCGGCCTGCTGAGCGAGGAGCGGCTCCGCCGCATGAAGAAGGGCGCGATGATCGTCAACGCCGCGCGCGGCGGGCTGGTGGACGAGCGGGCGCTCCTCCGGCTTCTCGAGGAGAAGCATCTCGGCGGCGCGGCGCTCGACGTCTTCGAGCAGGAGCCGCTTCCGGCCGATCATCCCCTGCGCCGTCTCTCCACGGTCGTGCTCACGCCGCACCTCGGCGCCTCCACCGCCGAAGCCCAGCAGAACGTGGCGCTGGAGATCGCCGAAGCGGTGCGCGCCGCGCTCATCGACGGCGACCTCTCCCGGGCGGTGAACGCTCCCTCGTTAGGCGGAGAGGAGATGCGTCGCATCGCGCCGCTGCTCTCGCTGGCCGAGCGGCTCGGCCGACTCGGTGCCGCGCTGGCGACCGGTCCGGTGCGACGGGTGGAGGTGCGCTATGCCGGCGAGGCGGAGAACAACCCGCTCCGCCCCATCGCCGCCAGCGCCATGGTCGGCATCCTCTCCTCGGCGGTCGGCGTGCGCAGCGTGAACTTCGTGAACGCACTGCATCTGGCCGAGACGCGCGGCATCCAGCTCGACCGCGTTCGCCTCGATTCGCACTCCGCCTATTCGGAGTACGTGGAGCTCCGCCTCTCCGGTCGCAACTTCGAGAGCACCGTGGCCGGCGCTCTCCTCTCGGAATCCCACCCCCGCGTCGTCCGCATCGACGCCTACCACGTGGACGTCGTCCCCCGCGGCACGCTGATCGTCATCCGGAACCGCGACGTCCCCGGCGTCATCGGTCGCGTCGGCACCTTCCTGGGCGAAGCGCGCATCAACATCGCCGGCTACCACCAGGCGCGGCTGGAGGCGGGCCACGAAGCGCTGGCCGCGGTCACGGTCGACGAGACGCTGCCCGCCGAGGTGCTGGACAGACTGAGAGCGCTGCCGGACGTCATCGAGGTGCGGCAGGTCCAGTTGGGATGACAATCGTGATACGCGTCACAGCCTTCTCCCTCCCGACTCCCCACCTTTAGAGCGCTCCCCCCCGCGAGTACCGCCTTCCAGCCCGGGGGCGATGCCTGTCGTGGCATCGCCCCCGCTCTGGCAGAGCCCCGACACCTCGCCCGACCAGGCTCGACTGATGGAGGAACGATGAGACGGTTTTCCCCGGTGATGCTCCTGTGTGTCCTCGCGGCCTGCGACGTCGCCGGCACCGGTGGGCGGACGGCCGCCAACAAGGCCGACTCGATCGCCATTCTCAACGCGAGACTCGCCGAGGCCGAGCGCATCGGTACGCAGCAGGACTCGCTCATGCAGGACTTCACGGCCACCACCAAGCTCCTCGAGGAGATCGACAAGCAGATCTCCACGGTGAAGGGGCTCAAACCCAAGGTGAGCCTCGCCGTCAACTCCGGTGAGCAGCCGAGCGATCCGCGTGCCCAGTACCGCGCCACGCTCCTGGCCAAGGTCGAGTCCGCCACCGAGCTGCTCAATCAGAGTCGCTCCCGTGTCCGCACCCTCTCCTCGACCAACACCAAGCAGTCGCAGCAGATCAAGCAGTTCGAGGAGACGATCGCCTCCCTCGAGGCGATGGTGGAGAACCAGCGCGCGGAGATCCTCGTCCTCACCCAGCGCGTGGACAGCCTCAACCTGGTCAACGCCACCGTCACCGGCGAGCGCGATGCCGTGCGCGACACCGCCGCCGCGCTCCGGCGCGACGCCAACACCGTGTACTACGTCGTCGGCACGAAGTCGGACCTCAAGAAGCGCGGCATCATCGTCGAGGAGGGCTCCAAGTTCCTCATCTTCGGGCGCAAGGCGCTGGTGCCGGCGCGCAAGCTCGACCCGACCGTCTTCACGCCCATCGACAAGTGGAACAACACCGAGATCGCGCTCACCGCGCCCAAGTTTCGCGTGATCTCGCGTCACGACGCGTCGCTCATCGACGCGCCGCGCACGCCCGACGGAAAGGTGGCGGGGAACCTCCGCATCACCGATCCCGGGCAGTTCTGGACCACCTCGAAGTACCTGATCATCGTCGAGGGGTAGGACTCGACCCCGATAGCATCGCGCGCGCGCACGGCGTGGACGATGCGAAACGACCCCCGGGCCTCACGGTCCGGGGGTCGTTGATCTATGAAGAGGCGCCGATCAGGCGCCGATATGGTCTACGCCGCGAGCTGCGCGAGCGGGCGCCATGCCGGCTTGTCCCGGAGTCCCTTCCCCACGCACAGGTACCGCGCGGGCGGAAAGCCCTGGACGCCGAGCTCCAGGAGATCTCCCTCCACCGCCGGGAGCTGCTCCTGGATCGCGTCGAGCGCCTCGGCGAAGCTCCCGCTCCGCACGAAGCCGACCTCGCCGTCTCCATCGACCGATCTGTGTGCGAACATGAAATTGGGCATGCGTTCCATCCTCGCCTATCGTGGTCGGCTGCACCGACTCCGCACCGAAGCAGGGCGCGTGCCGGACTCGCTGGCCTGTACTACCCCGCCTTCCCGGAAAGGAGCCATCAGCCGGCGCCCGGCATCCTGGTGCCGCCTCCCCGCGCGCGCTCCTCGAGCGCGCGGATCTTTCCCACCCGCCTGACGTGGCGCTCGTCGCCGCTGAAGCGCGCCGCCACGAAGATCCGAGCCAGCTCCTTCGCCAGCTCACCGCCAATCACGCGTCCACCGAGCACCAGCACGTTCATGTCATCGTGCTCCACACCCTGGTGAGCGGAGTAGCTGTCGTGGCAGAGGCCGGCGCGAATCCCGGGTATCTTGTTGGCCGCCACCGCGGCGCCAACGCCGCTCCCGCACACCAGCACGCCGCGCTCCGCGCGTCCGTCGAGCACTGCCTCCGCCAGCCACTGGGCGACGTCCGGATAGTCGACCGGACGAGTGTCGTGCGTACCGAGGTCCAGCACGTCGTGTCCCGCCTCGCGCAGCGCCTCACCGACTTCGTTCTTCCGCTCCACGCCGGCATGATCGGCAGCGACGACGATCCGCATGCTCTCTCCGCTCATCATCTCAGGGGAGACCGAAGACCGCTATCCGACCCGGCGCACTCTCCAGCTTCCAGGCGACCGGCGAGTGCATTCCCGCCGCCACCGCCACCAGCTGCCGTCCATCGACCTGATACGTGATCACCCCGCCACCGATCGGACGCCCCGTCTGGTGACGGAAGAGCGGAGAACCGGTGCTCGCGTCGAGCGCGAAGAAGATCCCCCGCAGGTCGCCCGAGAACACCACCCCACCAGCCGTCGCCGTCACCCCCGCCACCAGCGGCGTCGCCGATTCGTACCGCCACCGCACCCGCCCGTCGTCGGCATCCACCGCCGTCAGCCATCCACGCCACGTCGTGTCGTTGGTGCCGAACGGCACGAAACGCTCGGCCGACCCCGTCCACGGGAGCCCCTTCACGTTCCGCAGCTTCTCGGCGGAGACGCGAACCGTCGTGCACCAGTCCACGCTGTTCACGTAGAACGTGTTCGTCTGAGGTGAGAACGCCGGACCGTTCCACTCGGTTCCGCCGTTCACCCCGGGGCAGAAGCGCGTTCCCGTCTCGGTGAGCGGCGCGTCCACGTTGTCGATAGTTGTGACCGGCGTGCGGAAGAGGCGCTCCCTGCTGGCGCGGTCGAAGGCGTAGAGGTGCCCGTCCTTTCCCGCGGCGGCGACGATGGCGCGACCGCCGCCGGTGGTGGCCAGCACCGGAGCCGCCGCCACATCCCAGTCGTGCACGTCCCCCTCCAGCACCACGTAGTGCGCTCGGATCACGCCGGTGCTCGCGTCCACCGCCACCACCGATGTCGTGTAGAGATTCGCCCCGGCGCGACCCTCGGCGGTGAAGTCGGGGAGGGGATTCCCGGTGGAGACGTAGAGCGTCGCGGTGAGCGTATCGAGCGTGTACGTCGTCCACGTCGCGCCGCCGCCGCGGGGCATCGTCTCGGTTTCCGGCGGCCAGCTCCGGCTCGGCTCCCCCGAGCGGGCGACGAGATCGACGCTCCAGACCCGCCCGCCGGTGGCGACGTCGAAGGCCATCAGCCGACCGGTGACACCGTAGTTGTCTCCCCCCGCGTTCCCCATGTACACGAGATCGCGCCAGGCCACGGGCGCCGCGGGCATGGTCTCCCCCCGCAACGGATCGGCGGCCACCACGTTCCAGAGCTGTCTACCCGTGCGCGCATCGAGCGCCAGCACGCGCCCATCGTTCGCGCCGCGAAAGACCCGCGGGCCATCGGGCGTGTCGAGGTACGCGACGCCACGGTTGGTCCTGTTGGGGTCGAAGGGCGGACCCGGACGAAAGACGTAGCGGTGCTTCCACCGCAGGCGACAGGTGGCGGCGTCGATGGCGTACGTGTCGATGTCCGTGGTGAAGTACATCGCTCCGCTCACCACCACCAGCGCGCTCTGGAGGTTGGCACGCTCCTCCAGCTCGAAGGTGCAGACCGGACGAAGCGCGCCCACGTTCGCGGCGGTGATCTGTCGCAGCGCCGAGAAGCGCGTTCCCGCCAGCGTGCCGTTGTACGCGCTCCAGTCGCTCGACTCGTCAGGCGCCGCGCGCGTGGGTCCATCGCCGAGCGCGGCTCCGTGCCGTGTGGAGCTCGGACCGGGCGGCCGTGGCCGCTCCGGCGCGCGCAGAAACGCGATGTACTGGCAGGCGCCGACCGACGCGGCGAGCAGCAGCAGGGAGCCGACCTGCGCTCCGGTGCGGAGGGCGCGGTGGAGCATGTGGACGCGTGCGTATCGCTGGTTGGAATTGCACTGGTGGGGTGCAAGAGATACGCCGCCTGGGACGAGGCGACCGACGCGCGCGGTGAAGAGATGCAGCGCGGCGCCGAACGTGAGTCCGGCGCCGCGATCATGGGGCAAGCACCAGGGGCGCTACGCGCGCGCAGGCATCTCCGCCGTGGTGGGATCGATGATCGTCGCGATCTGCGTCACCCGATTCGCGGGGAAGCCACCACGCTTCGCGTGCTCCCGCACCACCGACTCGTTCGGCGCGATGTAGACACAGGTGATCTTGTCACCGGCGACGTAGCTCTGGATCCACTGGATCTCGGGACCCATGTCGGCGAGCACGCCGCAGGACGTCTTGGAGATGTCGCGGAGCTGCTCGGCGGACATGCTGCTGGCGCCGGGAATCTCGCGCTCGATCAGGTACTTGGGCATCGCGTTCCTCCATCTGGTCGGCTGGGAATCGGGGTCGTGCGGGGCAAAGTGCCTCGTCGACGCGGCGCTGGTAAGGCCCGCGGTCCTCATATGTGGTGCACCCACTCCACAGCTGCCGGAGCTGCTGTGGCTTGAGCCCCTCTTTGCCCATCTAACGGTTCCGTTGTGGGTTAGTAGTAGCGCCTCTATTTTGCGAGTCCCTGCCCCGACTCGCGCCGTTCCCCCGCGTTGAGCCGGCCCTGGCCGATGCTGGTCCCCAGCCCTGCCGGCGACTGACCTCGCCCCAGGGTGACCCATCTGCCGAGCGGGGGTTTCTCGTCTCCCGCTATCCATGGCCACGCACATCCTCGGTATCTCGGCGTTCTACCACGACAGCGCCGCCTGTCTGGTCCGCGACGGTGACATCGTCGCAGCCGCGTCCGAGGAGCGCTTCACCCGGGTCAAGGGCGACGCCACCTTCCCCCACCGCGCCGTCGAGTATGCCCTCCGCGAGGGTGGGATCGGCGTCAACGACCTGGACTTCGTCGGCTTCTACGACAAGCCCCTCCTCAAGTTCGAGCGCATCCTCGAGTCGTACCTGGCCCGGGCCCCCCGAGGCTTCTCCTCCTTCCTGAAAGCCGGCCCGCTCTGGATCAAGGACAAGCTCTACCAGGAGAAGCAGATCCGGACCGAGCTCCGCTACGAAGGCGAGCTCCTCTTCAGCGAGCACCACGAGTCGCACGCCGCCAGCGCCTTCTATCCGTCGCCCTTCCAGGAAGCCGCCATCCTCACCATCGACGGCGTCGGCGAATGGGCCACCGCCTCGCTGGGCATCGGCCGTGGTAGCGAGATCGACATCCTCAAGGAGATGCACTGGCCCGACTCGCTCGGGCTGCTCTACTCCGCCTTCACCTACTATACCGGGTTCAAGGTCAACTCGGGCGAGTACAAGGTGATGGGGCTCGCCCCCTACGGGCAGCCGAAGTACGTCGACCTCATCTACGAGCATCTCGTAGACCTGCGCGAAGACGGCTCCTTCACGCTCGACCAGAAGTACTTCGACTACGTGAGCGGGCTCACCATGACGAGCCCCGCCTTCGACGAGCTCTTCGGCGGACCACCGCGCCAGCCCGAGACCAAGCTCACGCAGAAGGAGATGGACCTCGCGCGCTCCGTCCAGCAGGTGTGCGAGGACATCGTGATGCGAATGGCCACCACCGCGCACCGGGAGACGCAGCTCGACGACCTCTGTCTTGCCGGCGGCGTCGCCCTCAACTGCGTCGCCAACGGGCGCCTCCTCCGCGAGGGCCCGTTCCGTCGGCTCTGGATCCAGCCTGCCGCCGGCGACGCCGGTGGTGCCCTCGGCGTCGCGCAGCTCATCTGGCACCGGCACTGCCGGCAGCCGCGCCGCATCTCCGGCAATGGCGATGGGATGCGCGGCGCTTATCTCGGTCCCTCCTTCACCGACGCGGAGGTCGAGGCATTCCTCTCCCGCGTCGGCGCGCCGCACACCCGTCTCCGGAAGCCGGAATTGATGGAGCGCGTGGCCGAGCTGCTGGAGAACGAGAAGATCGTCGGCTGGTTCAACGGACGGATGGAGTTCGGTCCCCGCGCCCTTGGATCGCGCTCGATCCTGGGCGACCCGCGGAGTCCGCGCATGCAGGCGCAGATGAACATCAAGATCAAGTTCCGCGAGGGATTTCGCCCCTTCGCGCCGAGCGTGCTCTGCGAGCGCGCCGGAGATTACTTCGAGCTGGACGCCGAATCGCCGTACATGCTGCTCGTCGCCCCCGTCCGGAAGGAGCGGCAGACGCCCATGACCGAGGAGCAGACGCGGCTGTGGGGGATCGACCAGCTCAACGTACCGCGCTCCGACATCCCGGCGGTGACGCACATCGACTACTCGGCGCGCGTGCAGACCGTGTCCCGCGGCGTGAACCCCGACTACTACGATCTGTTGAAGGCCTTCGAGCGGCGGACCGGCTGTCCCGTGCTGGTGAACACGTCGTTCAACGTCCGCGGCGAGCCGATCGTGTGCACGCCCGAGGACGCCTATCGCTGCTTCATGCGCACCCACATCGACGCGCTCGTGCTCGGCTCGTTCCTGCTCGACAAGGCCGATCAGCCCGCGTGGAAGGAGACGGAGAATTGGCAGTCCACGTTCCAGCTCGACTGACCGTCGCCGAAGGACGAAAGTTCGCGCTCACGGTGGGCGCGGCCTTTCTCGTGTTCGCCGGAGTGACGTGGTGGCGCGGGCATCATCGCGTGTCGATCACGCTGGCGGCGCTCGGCGGTGCGCTCTTGTTGGCGGGGCTCATCGTCCCGGGGAAGCTCGATCCGGTGTATCGCGCCTGGATGGGTCTGGCGCACGTGATCTCCCGGATCACCACGCCGATTCTGATGGGACTCGTGTATTTCGTCGTGTTGGCGCCGATCGCCTTCGGCATGCGGGCGTTCGGCTACGATCCACTGCGGCAGCGACGGCGAGCGTCGAGCGGCTGGCAGCCGCGCGATCCGGGCGCACGTCGCGGCGACCTGAGCAGACAGTTCTGACGGGGAGGGAAAGTCCGATGGCGAAGCGACATGGCCTGGCGGCCGAGATGTGGGCGTTCTTCCGGGTCCGTAAGAAGTGGTGGCTCCTGCCGATCGTCGTGGTGCTGCTCGGCATCGGCGCGCTGCTCATCTTCGCGCAGGGATCGGCGCTGGCGCCCTTCATCTACACCGTCTTTTGATCCGGTCGTCGCGTGAACACGTCGCTTCTCTCGTTAGGCTTCCTGTGGCTCGCGGTGGCCGCCATCGTCGTCCTCTCCATCCTGAGAGGCACGTCGCGGCAGCTCGCCTTCCTCACGCTCAATCTCATCTTCGTCATCGGGATGGTGCTCGGTCCCGCCGGCGCGGCCAGCACCGTGCTCTTCGCGGTCCTCGGCTACGGCCTGGTGTTGCTGGCCGTGCGGAAGGGACGCCTGGCCATGGGGCTGGGACTCGCGGGCTACGTGCTCCTCTTCGTGTACATGCGGCGCTACGACGCGCTCGAATGGGTGCTGCCCGAGTCGATGCTCACCAGCGTGCTGAGCACCGTCGGCCTCAGCTTCCTCTTCTTCAAGATCGTGCACGTGATCATCGACGCCTACAGCGGCACGCTCGGTCGGCTCGACTTCCTCACCTACCTGAACTACTGCCTGAACTTCACGACGTTCCTGATGGGTCCCATCCAGCGCTATCAGGACTACCGCGAGCAGTGGACGGGAGCGAAGCAGGCCATTCCGCTCACCTTCGAGGCGCACCTCGACTCCGTGCTGCGCATCCTCTTCGGGTTCGTGAAGGTGTACGTGATCGCCGCGTTCCTCGCCGGCAAGGCGCTCCAGCCGGACACCGACCTGCTCCAGCTCTCGTTCAAGGGGTTCATCGTCCAGACCTATGCCTTCTGGCTGTATCTCTACCTCAACTTCTCCGGATACTGTGACGTGGTGATCGGCGTCGGCAGTCTCTTCGGCATCCGTCCGCCCGAGAACTTCAACAAGCCGTTCCTGGCGCGGAACATCTCCGATTTCTGGCTCCGCCAGCACCGTTCCCTCACCCTCTGGCTCACCGACTACGTGTTCAACCCGCTGTACAAGAAGATGCTGACCACGCCGCTCACCGCGCGCCACAAGCTCATCGCCGCCTACGTGTGCCTCATGGTGACCATGATGGTCTCCGGTCTGTGGCACGGCACGACCATGAGCTTCTTCCTCTTCGGACTGGTGCACGGTCTCTGGTTCGTGATCTACCGCAGTTGGGACAGCGTGCTGCTGTCGCGCCTGGGACGCGCCGGCGTGCAGCGCTTCCGGCGCAACCCGCTGGTGCACGCGGCCGGCATCATCCTCACCTTCAACGCCACCGCGCTCGCCTTCGTCTTCTTTCAGGTGCGCTCCGACCGGATCGCCGCCGCCCTGAGTGGCCTATGGAGCTGACGCCGGACGGCGAGCGCCGACCGGCGCTCCTCACGGGCGAATCCGCGCGCATTGCCGCCAAGCTCGTGGTGGCGGCGGTGCTCATCCTCGTTCTCCTGATCTTCGCCGGCAGCGGAGTGGATTTTGTCTACACCGGCTTCTAGGCGACTCCACCTCGCCCTGGCCGCCGTGGGCGCCGCCATCCTGGTCTACGCCATCGATCTGGCGGGACTCCAGCTCCTCGTCAGGCACGCGGAGCGGTCGCGTGTCGTCTACCCGTACAAGAACGAGGACTGGCTCCGCTGGCTCCTGCCGACGCTCTGGAGCCCGACCGAGAAGCCCTTGCTCCTCATCACCGGCCCGTCCACGGCGCGCGAGAACATTCGAATCGAGGCGGTCCAGGCCGCGTTCCCCGAGTATCGCGTCTTTCAAGGCGGGCTCAGCCTCGGCGCCATGACCGACGTGATGCTCGGCCTCCGGTACGTCGAGCGGGAGTACGGACGGGCGGCGTTGCCGGCGATCGTGATCCTCGGCG
>DATFFZ010000230.1:0-4936 GCA_035249845.1 Gemmatimonadaceae bacterium | reverse complement strand
AAGCGCGCGCTGTCCTTGTGCATCACGTCCACGAGCTTGCGCGCGCCTTCCCTGGTGGTGCCGTTTGCGGTGGTGACCTCGAGCACGTCGAACACGATGATGGATCCATCGGGAAAGTGGCCGGTGGCGTACCCGCTCAGCGCCGGCTCGTTGGCGTAGATGTGTCGTATGCCCGAGCGCGGGTCGGCGTCGCCCTCTGGCGCGGACAACGACGACTTTACGTGCGCCCAGCGGCGAAATCCGTCGGGGGAGGGTACTTCGGGAGCGCGCGCGGTGGGTGACGGCTGCGCGAAGCCGACCAGCGCGAGCGACGTGAGGAGGAGGGTCCTGGTCTTCATGGGATGTGCCGATCTCGAGCGAGAGACGGCTCGATGATCTGCGCGGGATGGCGGCCGGGAAAGCGTGATGGGGCGAACGTCGCGCGCCGAGGGGTGATTCTCGCTCGGGTCAGTGACGATCCCGCCGCAGGAGCATGGCGGTCTGATGGTCGTGCGCGTGCGGCGTGACGGAGAGCACGGTCGCCACCCGTCCCCAGCGCCGCGCCAGACGATCGGAATCATGGAACACCTGCGCGTCGGGACCGCTCCCGATCGAGAAGACGGTGAAGGGACGTGAGAGCACCGACGTCTCCTCGTCGAACCGCTGGAGCGCGGCACGCAGCGGCGCCAGTCGCGCGCGACCGCGCTGGTCGGACAGGAGCCACTTCACGGTGTGCTGATCGTGCAGCGTCACGTACACGAACCCGCCGGGTCGCACCACGCGCAGGATCTCGAGCAGCCAGGCATCCGGAAGATCGGCGATGTGGGTGAAGACCGAGGCGCAATACACCAGATCGAAGTGCGCGTCGGGGAATGGCAGATGCGGCGCGGTGGAGACGGTCACGAAGCGAAAGGGAGGATCGAGATGCTCCTGGCACCACGCGATGTGCGTGGCGCTGATGTCCGCGCCCCAGCGCTCGACCCGGTCGCCATCACCGGGAAAGAAGCGCAGCATCCGCGCGGCGCCGCAGCCGAGGTCGAGGACGCGCGACATCGACTCGGGAGCGGCACCACCCTCGCGAAGTAGCGACGACATGGTGGCGACGTCGCGCCGCCCGCTCTCCAGAAAATCCGGCGCGGTGTCGGCGTAGCCGAGCCAGAGCCATTCGGGGGGAATGGGGAGCCCATCATCCCCGGTACGCGCAGGACCCCATCCGTCCGGCGGCGGAAGCACGTACCCCTCGGCGCCCTGCCTGACGGGAACTACCTTTCCCGTGATGAAGGGGAGCTCGAGCAGCTCGCCGTGCACGTGGGGGAGGGCGCGCCGCAGCGCGCGCCGGAGGAAAAGTCTCACTGAATCAAGCACTTAGCTCACCCTGTCGGGGGTCGAGTCGACATCCGCCCTATGGACGCGCACTTGACGGGCGCACAGTTTGCGCTCCCGCGCGCCAGCGATGAGAATTCTCCAATCGACACTGGTCGAGCCCGTCGGCCCCTGCGTTCACACTCCAAGGGAAATGGCGCCACGCCCTGCCGTTTCTGTCATCACGATTTTCTGGAACGCAGAACGGTTCATTCGGGACGCCATCGAGAGCGTCCTGGAGCAGACCTTCGAGGACTGGGAGCTTCTGCTGGTCGACGACGGGTCGACCGACGCGAGCACCCGGATTGCCAGGGAGTACGCCGCCGCTCACCCGGACAAGATCCGGTATCTGGAGCACCCGGGCCACGTCAACAACGGGATGAGCGCCGCGCGAAATCTCGGCATCGAGGCGGCGCGCGGCGAGTACCTCGGCTTCCTCGACGCCGATGACATCTGGCTCCCGTACAAGCTGGAGGAGCAGATTGCCATCCTGCGTGAGCGCCCGGAAGTGGACATGTTGTTCGGCTACACGCAGTACTGGCGCAGCTGGAACGGGGAGCCGGAAGAGCTGGGGAAGGACCGCATCCTCGACCCGGGCGTGCCGCTCGACACGGTCATCGAGCCGCCGGCGCTGCTCACCACCCTGTACCCGCTGGGGGTGGCGAGCGCGCCGTCGATGTCGAATCTGCTCATCAAGCGCTCCGGCATGGTGGCGCTCGGCGGTTTCGAGGAGAGCTTCCGCGGATTATACGAGGATCAGGTCTTCCTGGCGAAGGCGTATCTCACGCAGCGCATCCTGGTGACGGGGCGCATCTGGGATCGCTACCGTCGCCACCCCGATTCGTGCGTATCGGTGTCGGTCGGTGCCGGCGAGTACGAGCCGACGCGCAAGCGCTACCTGACGTGGCTCGAGTCGTATCTCGAGGGGCAGCGAGTCGAGAACCCGCAGGTGAAGAAGGCGATGCGCTATGCGCTCTGGCCGTACCGGCATCCCGTGCTCAATCGTCTGGCGGGTCCCATCGCGGACCCGCCGGTGCCGGTGCTGATGGTCGGATTCCTGAAGCGCACGGCATACCGGCTGCTTCCCAAGCGGCTGGTGCACTGGCTACAGCGGATGCGCCACTCCGAGGCACCGGTACCGGTCGGCGCGGTGAGCATGGGGAACCTCCGCCGGCTCGCTCCCGTGAGCCGCGACTGGGGATTCGACCGCGGCCGGCCCGTGGACCGGTATTACATAGAGCGCTTTCTCTCGTCGTACGCTGGCGACATCCGTGGCCGCGTGCTGGAGGTGGCCGACGATGCGTACACGAAGCAGTTCGGCGGGGATCGCGTGCGGCAGAGCGATGTGCTCGACATCTCGCAGCGAAACCCGGGAGTGACGATCGTGGCGGATCTGAGCTCGGGCGAAGGGCTCCCGTCTCAGGCCTACGACTGCCTGATCGTGACGCAGACGCTGCACCTCATCTACGATCTTCGGGCCGCCGTTGCGCACCTCCATCGCGCGTTGAAGCCGGGCGGCGTGCTGCTCGTCACCCTTCCGGGAATCAGTCCGATCGCGCGCGACGGCCAGGGGCGCTGGCACGACTGCTGGCGCTTCACGGTCTTTTCCGCGCGCCGACTGTTCGAGGAGTTCTTCCCGTCGCAGTCGCTCGACGTGCAGGCCCACGGCAACGTCCTGGCGGCCACGGCGTTCCTGCAGGGGATGTCGGTGGAGGATCTGAAGCCGTCGGAGCTGGACCATAGGGACCAGGACTACCAGATGCTCATCACCGTTCGCGCCGCCAAGCCGACGTCGCCGCCATGATCGACGTGCTGCGCGCGTTGCCCCGACGCTCGGTGCGACTGTTCCGAAGCCGCCTGGTGGATCGGGGAGTGATCCTCCTCTATCACCGGATCGCCGAACGGCAATTCGATCCGTGGGGCCTGAACGTCGACCCGTCGCTCTTCGAAGAGCAGATGGAGACGCTGTCCAGACATGGGCAGCCGCTCCCCCTCGGCGAGGCCGTCCGGTCGTTGCACGAGCGGCGGACCCCCGACCGATTCATCGCCGTCACCTTCGACGACGGCTACGCCGACAACCTCGCCGTCGCCAAACCGATCCTCGCGCGGCTCGGCATTCCGGCCACGCTGTTCGTGCCGACCACGTACGTGTCGAGCGGCAAGGAGCTCTGGTGGGACCTGCTCCAGCGACTTCTCCTGGAGCCCTCCACCCTTCCGCCGGTGGTGGAGCTCCGGATCGCCGGTGAGGCGCATCGCTGGGCGCTCGGCGACGCGGCCCGATACGATGAGGAGACCGCGCTCCGCTATCGAGATTGGATCGTCGACATGCCGCCGCCAACGCTACGGCACTTCCTCTGCACCACCCTGTACGCGTTGCTGAAGCCGCTGCCGTACGCGGAGCAGCACGAGGTGCTGGCCGCGCTGGCGGCGCAGCGCGGCACGGAGTCGCCGGATCTCGTCAGGCATCCCGTGCTCACCGCGGACGAGGTGCGGCGCTTCGCCGAGCCGGGCGTGTACGACGTCGGCGCTCACTCGGCCACGCACCCCGTGCTCTCCGGACTCTCGGCGGGCGAGCAGCGGCGAGAGATACGCGGGAGCCGGGTGCGGCTGGAGGAGATGCTCGGCGGGCCGGTGACGATGTTCGCCTATCCGTATGGAGGGCCGGCGTCCTATACGGCGGAAACGAAGCGCGCGGTGGTGGATGCGCGCTACGAGGCGGCGTTCGTCAATCGCGATGGCGCCATCGAGAATGGGAGCGACCGCTTCGAGCTTCCGCGCTTTCAGGTGAAGAACTGGGACGCGCGCGAGTTCTCGCGGCACCTTCGGAAGTGGCTGCGGGGCGTGTCGTGAGGCGGCCCGGTCACGCCGGTGCCTTTCGAGCGATGACGACCTGATAGAGCGCGCCCGGCAGGACGAGCCTCCCGTACCAGCGCGCCAGTCCCAGAGCCGAGAGCGCACGTCGCAGCGCCGGATGCTGTAGCAGCGGTGATCCGCCGAGCCGGAGCGCCGGCGTCGCTCTTCCTTCGTGCAGGTGGATCACGAGCCCGGGCTCGGTCACGAGCTGGGCGAGCCGGGCGGGGGTGAGCCAGTTCTCGATCGGCTGCATCCTCCCCTCGAAGCGCTTCCGATACTCGGGCCACACGTTCCCGTTGGGCGTGCTGAGGAGGCACCAGCCGCCACTGACGAGGAAGCCCGCTGCCTGACGAAGCAGCGCCCGCGGCTCGGGGACGTGCTCGATGACGTCGCTGCACACCACCACGTCGTACTTCCCGGGCACCCCCAGCGTGCGGGACTCCGGCACGGCCTCGAGGAAGGTAGCGTGGGAGCCGTGGCGCTCCCGCGCGCGGCGGATCGCCAGCGGGGAGAAGTCGACTCCGGTCACCGTTCCCCAGCGCGACAGCGTGGGCGCCATCCATCCGGAGCCGCAGCCGAGGTCGAGGATCGCCGGCCGCCGGGGAAGGGCGATGCGCTTCAGGGCGAAGACGAGGAAATCGAGGCGGATGCGGTCGTCCTCGTCAGGCACGTCGTCCAGCTCCGTCCAGAGCCGGTCGTAGTACGACGCGGTTCGCAGGGCGGCCTCGGCGTTGGCGGCGAG
>DATFFZ010000229.1:0-33610 GCA_035249845.1 Gemmatimonadaceae bacterium | reverse complement strand
CTCGACCTCGATGCCGAGCTCGCGAATGCGAGCTAGAAATTCGCCGGGCGTGTAGCGTGCATCGATGGAGGGATCGTTCGCGCCCGGGCAGGCACCGACGTAGGTGATGTGCACGGGGGCGCCGTACAGCTCGCGCACGTAGCGAGCGGTGGCCACGGGCGGTGACGCGACGGGGAGCAGGAACTTGTCGAGCTCACCTGAGAAGCGATCGGCGACGTGAGGGCAGACACAGGCGATCACGGGGCCGCCGGCTCGCGCCGAGGCGCGGAGCGCGAGCGCGGAGGCGAGGAGCTCGTCGCCCCAGCTCACGGGGAGCGCCGCCGTGTAGCCGGCCGCATGGCACGCGTGCGCGAGCTGCACGGGCGTCGCTGGACGCGCCGTGAGCAGCAGATCCGTGCCGAGGATGACGACCGTCGGCGCCGAAAACGATGCGCTCGATGTGCCCCTGATCATCGCGCTGTGTTCGCCCCGAGGAGACTAGGACAAGATATGGGAGTGCATACCCCCGTCCAGCGCGGCCTATTCATTGCAAAACTTTGCCACAGAACGTTTCAGGGAGGATGGTCCAAATAGAGTAATCGCGCGATTCACGGATTAACCAGGTTGGGATGTAAATGCCGATCGAATTGAGAGAACCAACGCGCCTGCCACGGGAGCAGTGCGAAGCCATAATGGCTTATGGAGCGCGCACCACGTGGCCGGCTGGATTCACGATATACGAGAAGGGTGCCGTAGCGGATGGCGTCTTCCTCGTCCTCACGGGGCAGGTGGTGCTCCGCAACCAGATGGGCGTAGGCCGCAGCTTCGTTCCGTGGGTAGCGACTGCCGGCGAGACGTTTGGCGGTGAAGGACTGGATGGAACGGGGCGCTACGTGAGCCACGCCCGCGCCGAGACCGAAGCGGCGACGTTGCACCTCAGTAGCGTGCGCTTCAGCGCGCTTCTTCGCGAGCAGCCTTCGCTCGCTCTCGGACTCATCAGGCAGCTCATGGCGGAGCGCACGGAGCTGCTGGAGAAGTTCGGGCAGCACGTGACGCTGACCGTGGAGCAGCGGCTGATCGCGTCACTCGTGCGGATGGCGCAGGACCAGCGCGCGACGGAGCGCAAGAATGGTCCGACGGTGGTGCCGCGGCGACTGCTGGGCGAGCTGGTGGGCGCGACGCGCGAGTCCATCTCGCTGGTGCTCGGACGACTGAGCGCGGAAGGCTTGATCCAGCGGGAGGGAAACGGTCTGGTGATCACGAACCCGGACCGCTTGCGGGAGCGACTCCGGACGCCGGCGCAGGCAGTGGGGATCGAGGTCTTCACCGACAGCGCCGCCGACCAGATCGCGAACTAGGAGTCGAGAAGGCCGGTCGCTTCCGCGATGCATCGACGGCATCGCGGAAGCATGGCATATTGTGCCGTGCCGTCTTCCGTCACCGTCCGCGTCCCGGCATCGACGTCGAATCTGGGTTCCGGATTCGACTGCATCGGCGTGGCGGTGGATCGATGGCTGACCGTCTCGGGGCGACTCGGCGGCAGCTCGATCACGATCGAGCGGGAGGGGACGCTCGACGGCCTGGCGCTCTCGCCGGAGCAGGATCGACTCGTCGCCGGCTTCAACGCGGCGTGCGACGCGGCGAAGGTGACCATGCCGGCGGGCTTCACCCTCCGCGCGAGATCGGACATTCCGGTGGGGCGAGGACTCGGCTCCTCGGCATCGGCGCTGGTGGCCGGTGGCGCACTGGCGAACGCGCTTCTCGAGCTCGGGTTGTCGAACGATGCGCTCGCCGATGCGTGCTCGCTGGTGGAGGGACATCCCGATAACGTCGCCGCGTCGGTTCGGGGTGGCGCGGTGCTGGCGCTGCGCACACCGGAAACGACGATGGCGGGTGGTCCGCGAGTGCCGCGTGGCGGGCTCATCGTCAGGCCACTCGTCATGCACGAATCGCTATCGCTCATCTTCGCGATTCCGAGCTTCGCCATCTCCACGGCGCAGGCGCGCTCGGCGCTCCCACCGATGATCACCCACTCCACGGCGCGCGAGGCGATCGCGCGAAGCGCCGCGCTGGTATGCGGACTGGAATCAGGAGACCACCGGCTGCTGCGAGCCGCGCTCGATGATCTGCTGCACGTTCCCTATCGGCGGACGCTGGTGGCCGGCTACGATGCGGTGACGGTCGCGGCAATGAACGGCGGCGCACTGGGGGCGACACTCAGCGGCGCCGGCTCGGCGGTAGTGGCCATCGCGCCGCGTGAGGCGGCGTCGCATGTGGAGAAGCTGATGGCGCGTGCCTGGCGAGGATCTGGAGGGGGCGACTCGGTGGTGACGTTCCAGGACGATGGTCACACGCGGGGCTATCACTTCATCGAAGCGTTGTCCCCTACCGGTGGCGCCTATCCGGCGGCCGCAGATCACACCGCCGTCCGTCCGGCGCCGAAAGGGGGTTGAGCCCTGGCCGGCCTGTTGTGTATTGCAAGGTACGTCGCGGAGTGCAAAGTACTGAGCAGGGGAGACGGTCCGTTGAGGCTCAATAGAGTGGGACAACTCCGCGCCCTACTCCTGGCCTCCACCGGGCCCCATGCCTGGGGCGCGAGAGCGCCCGCGGCACGGTGTATGCTCAAGGTGAGGGCATCCTCGTGGGGGGGATGACAATACGGGGGACGGTGGCCGCAAGGCTGCCTCCCCCGTATTAGTTTTTTTGCTCCTCGTCCCGTCCGCTCCGCAGTCCCGCCATGATGCTTCTGCTGACCATCGTCTCGACCGTCGTGGCGTGTACGCTGCTCTGGCGCGCGCTGGCGGCGCGGCGCATCGAGCGAGCATCGGCGGCGCGCTTCGCGGTGAGCCCGGATGGGATCATCGTCGGAGCCGAAGCGATCACGCTCGGTCCGCCGCGGGCCGCGCACGCCGCGCTGCTCTTCCACGGCTTCGGCGACACGCCGCGTACGCTGGAGTACGCAGCCGCCGAGCTGCACGCTCGCGGCTACTCGGTGTTGGCTCCGCTGCTCCCCGGTCATGGGCGGTCGCTGCGCGTCTTCGCCGAATCGCGGGCCGAGCAGTGGCTGGCGTTCGCTCGTGAGGCGTATCGCGAGATGCGACAGCGGTACGATCGGGTGAGCCTGGTGGGGTTGTCGATGGGCGGCGCGCTGGCCACGCTGTTGGCGGCGGAGACGGATGACCTGCCTGCCCTGGTGCTGATCGCGCCCTACCTCGACGTGCCGCCGCACGTGCGGTGGCTTGGCCGGATGCACCTGCCGGTGTCGATCTGGGCTCCGTATCTCCGTGGTCGGAACGCGAATTCGATCCACGACGACGCCGAGCGGGCGCGCAGTCTGGCGTATGGCGGGATGACGGCGCGCAATCTCCGCGAGTTGGCGTGGCTGGCTGACGGCGCCCGTGCCGCGCTCCCGCGGGTGAAGGCACCAACGCTGATCGTGCAATCGCGAGAGGACAATCGGGTGGCGCCGGCGGTGGCGCAGGCGGCGTACGACTCGTTGACGGCGCAGCCGAAGCGTCTGGTGTGGGTGGAAGGGTGCGGGCACATCATCACGGTGGACCGTTGTCGCGCCGAGGTGTTGTCGCAGGTGTGCGAGTGGCTGGACGAGCACGCGCGGGGGAGAAAAGAAGCGGCCGGTGCGCGGCTCGCGTGACTGCATCGCCAAGGCGCGATCGAAGTAGTCGATTGCTTCGCGGAGGTGTGATGGGGATGTGCCATGTGCGAGGGGCTCCGACGCGAAATCGGAGCCCTCGCACATCGTCGCTTCACATCGCCCCTCGCACTACGATCGTCGTTCGTCGTGCGTTCGATCGCACAATCCGCGATCGTCAGTTACGAGATGACGCGGTCCCTGACGTCTACGACTCTGTCCTTCACGTCACTGTAGACTTCGCCGACTGTCTCGGCCACCTTCTCGGCCACGCTCCCCGCCTGTTCGCCGACCGTTGCCACCACGCGCTTGACGCGCGCGACCGGCGCGGCGACCCGCTTGCGGAGGCCCGAGGGGCGTGAGCCGCCGCGCTTCCGCGCGCTGCTCTTGCGCGAGCTCGTCTTCCGCGCGCCGCGCTTCCGGGCCGACGCCTTGCGGGCCGATCCCTTCCGCGCGGAACCCTTCCGGGCTGGTCCGCGGCGACTCGACGCCTTGCGGGCGCGCGCCTTCTTCCGGCTCCCGGATTTCCTGCTCGACTTCGAGCGGGACCTGCGAGACGACTTCTTCGATGCCGCCATGGCTGAGCTCCTCATTAAGGAGGTTGGTGCGCCGCAGTGTGGCAAGATTCGGGCGCGATTCCCACGCAGTTCCGCTATGTCAGAGCCTCACATCGCCGCCTCGGTCGCGCCTGGCGAGCTTGGCGACGAGTCGCGCGCTGACGCGCCGAGCACCGGCGGTGGCGCGAGCGTCGAGCGTGATGACGACGCGACCTGGTGCGCGTTCGACGCGCATCACCGTGTCGGCCGTCGCGTCGTCCGGGAGGAGGGCGCGAGGCACCTCCACCATCTCGCCATCCAGCTCGGCGCGAGCGACCTGTCCATCGATCCAGCGATCGATGATCAGCCTCTGCAGGTCCGTCCGCGCGCGTTTCCGGGCTGGCATCGCTCACCGGACCGGCGGAGGAAGGGGCGGTCGCATCGCACAAGTATGCCGGTCGTCCGGGGTGGCCGCCAGCAGAGCGTGGGCGCGCGGACGTACGGCGAGACGTCCTGCGCGACGGCGCGCAGGCGGTATATTCTTCGGGCTCATGGACACCAACTTCAGACAGCGAGGACACGTGCGTACCCTTTGGACCCTCGGCGCACTCGCCCTGCTCGCCGCCTGCGGCACGGGCGACCAAGCGCAAACGACCGACACCGCCGCCGGTACCGCGGCGCCCGCGCCCGCGCCGAATGGCGATCCCGATGCCCAGACCAGCGGCGGGGGAGTGCCGGCCGGTTACGTCGGCCGGCCGGACCGCGCGGACGCCAAGATCGCGGACGCGAGCTATTCCGCCAGCGACAACGGCTGGGTGGTGAAGACCGGCCCGTCGCACATCATGTATGCCGCCAAGGACTCCGGCAGCGGCGTGTACGGAGCCACGGCTACCATCGAGCAGCTGGCGGCGCCGCAGCACCCGGAGGCGTTCGGGATCTTCATCGGCGGGAGCAATCTCGACCAGCCATCGCAGCGGTACACGTACTTCCTGGTACGCGGTGGCGGTGAGTATCTGGTGAAGGTGCGCGACGGCTCGGAGACGCGAGACGTGGTCGCCTGGCGGGCGAGCCCCGACGTGCCGAAGGCGGATGCAAATGGACGCGCGACATACAAGCTGACGGCGCACGTCGCCGCCGACACGATCCACTTCATGGTGAACGACAAGCTCGTCGCCGCGGTCCCGAAGGGGAACATCCCCACGGATGGCGTGGCCGGGTTGCGGATCAATCACAACCTGAACGTGAAGACGAGCGGAGTGACGATCAGCAAAGGCTAGAGAATCGGGGATCGGGAATGGGGAATGGGGAATGGGGCTGGAGGAGGGCCGCCGAGGATCGGCGGCCTTCTTCTCTATTCCCGATCCCCGATTCCCGATTCCCCGTCTCGATGTGTTTCCCCATGTCGCAGCACGCGAAGCAGTGCCGGATCGAGCCCCGCGGCGCGCCATGCTTCTCGCAGGCGAACGGGGGGCTCGGTCATCGGCTCGTCGGTGAGGCGGAAGGTGCCCCAGTGCATGGGGACGAAGCTGGTGGGGCGATCGGACGGAGAGCCGGCGCGGAGGTCCTGATAGGCGCGGAGCGCGTCCTCGGGGTTCATGTGGACGGGGCGCATGAACCAGCGGGGCTCGTAGGCGCCGATGGGGAGGAGGGCGACGTCGAAGGGACCGAAGCGCTCGGCGATGCGGGCGAACTCGGGATGGAATCCGGTGTCGCCGGCGAAGAAGATGCGCCGATCGAGCGCGCTCACCGCGAAGCCGCACCAGAGCGTGCGGTTCCTGTCGCTCAGCCCGCGTGCGCTGAAGTGCTGCGCGGGTGTCGCGCCGACGGTGAGCGGACCGACTCGCGTCTCATCCCACCAATCGAGCTGCGTGATGCGAGAGATACGGCGGCGCGCTAGAAACCGGTGGAGGCCGAGTGGGACGATCCATTGCGCGCCGGGGTGATGGCGCGCGATGCGACGAACCGTGGCGTCGTCGAGATGATCGTAGTGGTTGTGGGAGATCAGCACGACATCGATCGGGGGGAGCGCATCGAGCGCGACGGGGGGCGCGATCCAGCGGCGGGGTCCGGAGCCGCGCGTGGGCGAGGCGCGATCGCTCCAGATGGGGTCGGTCAGCAGGTTCGCGCCGCCGATCTGGATGAGAAAGGTGGAGTGCCCGACCCAGGTGACGCTGATGTCGCTCGCCGGCGCGCGCGGCGAGAGGAACGACGAGGGGACCGGCGCGAAGAGCGTGTCGTCAGGCGCGCGCAGGAGCCGCGTGAGACCGCGCTTGATGATCACCCACTCGAGAAGGCGCAGAAAGCCCGCCTGCTCGGAGTTCGGCCAGGGGTTCTCGAAGCCACCACCCGGGCGATGATGCGCGGGGCGATGATGCCGTGCCGCGGAGGCGTGCTGGCGGGTGTCGATCACGGTCCCTTCGGTCACATCGGTCATGTCGTCATTCAACGGCGGCGCGGTGACGCTCGTTTCACGCCGCGCGCTCCCGGGAATGCCGCCGGCGCTCGGCGACTGGCGTAAGGCCCCACAGCCACGCAACTTGCGGCATGGCCAGCGACTTCGAGCAACACCCGGTCCGGGCACCCGAATTTCTTGCCGGACTCGACTGGATCAACACCGGCGGACGCGCGCTCACTCTGGCCGACCTCCGCGGAAAGATCACCCTGCTCGACTTCTGGACGTATGGCTGAATCAACTGCATTCACGTGATCCCGCAGTTGCGGGACCTCGAGCACCGGTTTCCGAACGAGCTGGCCGTGGTGGGCGTGCACAGCGGCAAGTACACCCGCGAGCGCGACAGCGAGCGCATTGGCGACGCCTGCAACCGACTCGGCGTGCGGCATCCGGTGGTGAACGATCGACAGTTTCGCATGTGGCGCGCCTACGCGGTGCGCGCCTGGCCGACGATCGTGCTCCTGGACCCGTCGGGGTACGTGCTGGGGTCTCATGCGGGGGAGCTCACGGCCGACGACCTGGCGCCCACGCTGGAGCGACTGATCGCCGAGGCGCGCGAGGGAGAGGTGCTCGTCGACGTTCCGTGGCGGCTCGAGCCCGACGCGCCGACGATCGTGCCCGGGGTGCTCCGCTACCCCGGGAAGGTCGAGCTCGACGGCGAGCGGGTGGCCATCGCCGACAGCGGTCATCATCGCGTGCTGGTCGGGCGCGTGGCCGACGGGGGGCGGCGGGTGCGCATCGACCGTGTCTTTGGCGGCGGGAGTGCCGGCTTCGTGGATGGCGAGGATGCCCGCTTCGACATGCCACAGGGGCTGGTCCTGAAGGGCGACACGCTTTTCGTGGCGGACGCGGAGAATCACGCCATCCGCGCGTGCGATCTGGTGAGCGGAGCGGTGCGTACGATCGCCGGAACGGGGCGGCAGCTTCGCACGCGCGCCGATCTGGAAAGCGGCGCGCTCTCCTCGCCGTGGGATCTGGCGGTGGCGGGCACGACGCTCTTCATCGCCATGGCGGGGAACCATCAGCTCTGGTCGCTCGAGCTGGGCGGCCGCGACAGAGCTCGCCGGCACAGTGGCAGCAACCGCGAGGACATCATCGACGGCCAACACCGGGACGCGGCGCTGGCCCAGCCGATGGGGATCACGAGCAGCGGGGAGCGCCTTTACTTCGCCGATGCGGAGTCGAGCGCGGTGCGATGGGCCGACGCGGATCCGCGCGGCGAGGTGGGGACGATCGTCGGCACCGGCCTCTTCGATTTCGGCGATCGCGATGGCGTCGCGGACGACGTGCGGATGCAGCATCAGCAGGGAATCGCGCGTCATTCTGACGGCCGGCTGCTGGTGGCGGACTCCTACAACGACGCGTTGAAGTGGGTGGATCCGGCGACGAGGCGCGCGGAGACGTGGATACGGGGACTGCACGAGCCCTGCGGAGTGGCGGTCGGCAACGGGTACGTCCTGGTGGCCGACACCAACGCGCATCGCGTGGTGAGGGTGGACGAGGAACGTGGGACGATGGAGGATGTTCGGATCGAGGGAGGTGCGATCGACATATGACGATCGGAGCCCCCGGCACATGGCGCATCGGGATCGCCGGCCTCGATCTCGGACTCGCTAGCGGCGGCTTTTCACGGCACCGAGATTTTCCTCCAGATGTCTACTGCTTCGCATCCCAACCAGGGCGGTCGCGACGACGGGGAGGGAGCGAACGAAGCCGATGGCGCGTTGGGCGTCCGTGTCGAAGCCGGGGAGGGCATCGCGGAGGGTGGAGGGGAGTCCGCGGGAGAGCTGCCCCTGCATGAGCGACGCGCTGGCGACGACGGCGACGCCTAACGAGGCGGCGGCCTCCAGGAGCGTGAGCTCGCTCGCGCCGACGCGCTGGGTGGGGGCGCGCAGCGCCTCGTTCATCGCCAGGTTGATCGGAAGCTGGATCGCGCGGAAATGGTGCGACTCGCCGCCCACCTCGCGCGCCAGCGCGACCAGCTCGGCCAGCGACAGGCTCCGGCGGTCGTCAGGCGGGAGACGGAAGCCGCTCCAGGTGGCGCAGCCGTAGGCGACGATGTTTTTGGCGGCGCATTGCTCCTCGAGCAGCGTGAAGGCGGCGCGCATGCGCGCCAGGAAGGTGGGGCGGTCGATGACCTCGAGCTGCTGCTCGGGGTTGTGGAGGTAATACAGATCGATCGTGCCAACGCCGAGGTTTCGGCGGCTGCGCTCGATCTGATCGGCGAGGTAGGTGGGGGCCAGACAGTGGGCGCCGGCGACGACGTCGTCAGGCGTCATCACCTTCCGCGCAAAATATTCGCGTTCGAGCAAGGCCTGGTAGTCGGCGCGGGATGCGGGGGGCGTGTCGTCGAGCGGGATGTAGCCCCCTTTGGTGCAGACGATGACTTCATCGCGTGCGGCCGACCGGGCCTCGAACACTCGCGCCAGCGCTCGCCCCAGAGCGCGCTCGGAGCGTTGGCAGCGATAATTGATGGCCGTGTCGAGCAGATTGATACCGCTCTCGATGGCGTGGCGTGCCACCGTCGTGTAGCGCGCGTCGTCGGCAGCGTCGCAGTCGCCGAGGTACGTGCCGAGGGCAATCGAGGAGGCGAGGACGGCGCCGGCGCCGTCGGGGAGGGGGAGCGGGCGGTAGAATTCTTCCGAGAGGGAGGGGGAGAAGCGGGCGGCGAAGCGCGCCGTGCCTTGTTTGGTCGCGCGTCCGGTAATCAGGTCGGAATCTCTGTCCTTCTTGCGCGTCGCGGGCACGGGGTCACGGTACGACCGGCCAGGCGGCGCGGCAAGAGCGGCGGTGCCTGAGCGGAGGCGTGACCATGGGTGAGTTTCGGGAGTCAGTCCAAGGTACGACGCCCCAGCTAAGTTATTGCACGGCTTGTGTTGTACAGGGTATGATTGCTGCTTACATTACGGGTCGAGTGGCCCGGCCCTCGCGTCGACGCGAGCGAGGCCGGGCTGATCGTTTCACGCCGGTACCGTCGGCACCCCTTCCCCGAGCAGGTAGGAGCGCGCCTAGGAATGCCAGACTTCGCCAGTTGGGCCTCGCACTGGTGGCTGCCCATCGTCTTCATCGTGATCGCCGGGCACTTCACCAATGTCTGCGTTACGCTCTTCCTGCACCGCGCACAGACGCATCGCGGCGTACAGTTCAGCAAGTTGGCCGAGATTCCGATGCGGCTCTGGCTGTGGCTGTCCACGGCGATCGTCACGCGCGAGTGGGTGGCCTGCCACAGGAAGCACCACGCCTTCGCCGACCGCGATGGCGATCCACACAGCCCGCTGCTGGAGGGGCTGCGCAACGTGATCCTCAAGGGTGCGTTCTACTATAGGAAGGCCGTTCGCCAGCCAGGCGTGCTGGAGAAGTACGGGAAGGGGACTCCCAACGACTGGCTCGAGCGTTACGTGCTGGAGCGCGTGAACTGGCTCGGCATCGTGATCATGTTGGGGATCGACATTTATCTGTTCGGCTTCTTCGTCGGCCCGCTCGTGTGGGGCGTGCAGATGCTCTGGATCCCCTTCTGGGCTGCCGGGATCATCAACGGCGTCGGCCACGCGCTCGGGTATCGCAACTACGACGTGAAGGACGAGAGCCGGAACATCTCCCCGATCGCCATCTGGCTCGGCGGCGAGGAGCTCCACAACAACCACCACGCCGACCCCCACTCCGCGAAGTTCAAGGCGAAGTGGTACGAGTTCGACATCGGATGGGTGTACATCCGGCTGTTGGAGCTGTTTGGGTTGGCGAAGGTGAAATACGCGCGGGCGTGAACGGCAACGGCAACGGCGGCATTCGGCATTAGGCGGGCGGCGTCAGGGGTCTCGACGCGAAGAGCCCGTCACGCGAGCCCGAATGCCCGATGCCGAATGCTCGATGCCCGGCAGTTCGAGGTACCCAATGGCTGACATCACCTGCACCCGCTGCGGGCAGACGCGCGAAGGATTCGAGCGGCCACCATTCCCCGGCCCCATCGGCGCGCGCGCGCAGCAGGAGATCTGCCAGGTCTGCTGGGCCGAATGGCTGCGACAGCAGACCATGCTCATCAACCACTACGGCCTGAACCTCATGGATCCTCAGGCGCGCTCATTCCTGACCCGGAACATGGAAGCGTTCCTGTTCAAGTCGGGGAAGGAAGAGCAGGTGGATACGAGCAAGCAAGGCACGATCAATTGGTAGATGGCGGGTGTGCGAAGGCCATCGCGGATAGGTGATCAGCTCCGACCGGCGGGAGACATGATCTCACATCCCCGATCACCATGGCGCATCCCGCGATACGATCACATATCGGGATGGCTTTCGCGCATCCGCCCCATGACCCTGAAGCCCGTCCTTCTCCTCAGCCTGTTTGCTTGCGCCAGTACGGCGCCAGCTTCCTCCCCCTCGCACGCCACTACCGCCCCAACCGTCGTCGGCGAGGATCAGTGGGTGGATTCGGTGATGCGGAGGCTCACGCTGCGCGACAAGGCGGCGCAGATGGTGTGGCCGTGGGTACTCGGGGACTTCGTGCCGGAGAACTCGGCGGAGTGGGCGCGGCTCAAGGGGCTGGTCAACGAGCAGCGTGTGGGGGGGTTCATCGTGTCGGTCGGGTCGCCGACGGAGATCGCGGCCAAGCTGAACGCGCTGCAGCGGTTGAGCGATCTGCCGCTGCTGGTGGGCGCCGATCTCGAGTACGGCGCGGGCTTTCGGGCGCGGGGCGCGTACTTCCTGCCCAACGCGATCGATCTGGGCGGAGCGGTGAGCTTTCCCACGCAGATGGGGATCGCCGCGACGGGCGACACGGCGCTGGCGTACGAGATGGGGCGCGTGACCGCGCGCGAAGGGCGAGCGATGGGGATTCACGTCGCGTTCGCCCCCGTGCTCGACGTCAACAACAATCCGGGGAACCCAGTCATCAACACGCGCTCGTTCGGTGAGCGAGCGGACGTGGTCTCCAGATTCGGCGTGGCCGCCATCCGTGGAATCCAGGAGCACGGGATGATCGCCACCGGGAAGCACTTCCCGGGGCACGGCGATACCGAGATCAACTCGCACCTTGCCATGGCGATGGTGGATGTACCTCGCGCGCGGCTCGACAGCGTGGAGCTGCCGCCGTTCCGCGCGGCGGTGAATGCCGGCGTGGGCGCGATGATGACGTTCCATGGCGCGCTCCCGGCGCTGGACAAGACGAACGTTCCCGCCACCGTGTCCAGTCCGATTCTTGGCGGCGTGCTGCGACGGGAGCTCGGATTTCGCGGGCTGATCATCTCCGACGCGATGGACATGAACGGCGTGCTCGGAAAGCTCGGGCTCGCCGACGCCGTGAAGGGCGCCGTCGCGGCTGGGGTGGACGTGGTCCTCATGCCACCCGACATCGTGGCGGGGATCGACGCCATCGTGGCGGGTGTGCGGGAGGGGCGCTTCAGCGAGGCGCGCATCGACGAGTCGGTGCGGCGGATCCTGGCGGCCAAGCACGAGCTGGGCCTCGATCGGAAGCGCATCGTCGCGCTGGACAGCGTTCGATGGATCGTCGGCGACAGCTCGCACGTGGCGGCAGCGCGGACGGCCTCCGAACGATCGATCACGCTGGTGCGCGACAGCGCGCGCGTGCTGCCGCTGGGACGGTTGCCGCGTGCGACGCGCGTACTGTCGGTCACGTTCGCGCGCCGTCCGGAGCTGAGCGCCGGCGTGGCGTTCAACGCGGAGCTGCGCCAGCGCTTCACCGGGCTGCGCGCGGAGTGGATGAACGCCGACGATCCGGCGGCGACCGACGCGCGCGTGCTCGCCGCGGCGGATTCGGCGGATGTCGTCATCGTCGGCTCGTACGTCGGCGCCTCGTCGACTGCCACGACGGCGGCAGTGCCCACGACATTCAGTGATTTCGTGCGCACGCTCGTGACGCGCGGGAAGCGTCCGATCGTCGTCGCGTTCGCCAACCCCTATCTGTTGCAGCAGATGCCCGAAGTCGGAACCTATGTCGTCGCCTGGGGCGTGCTGCCATTGTCGCAGCAGGCGGCCGCGCGAGCGATGCTGGGAACGATTCCGATCACGGGGCGATTACCGATCGGGATCCCGCCAGTCGTCACCGCGGGGAGTGGCGAAGTGCGAGACGCGATCGCGATGAGCACGCAATGATGCAGTAACCATCGCGCGCGTTGCTTGACGGGACTCGCTGATCACGATAGAATCGCGCAGCGGTTCGGCGGGACACGATGGCGAAGACAGGGCGTTGTTGTCGAATTGTTACTAATTCGACCAACGCCCTTGACTTTAGTAGCAATCGGTGAATAATTCGCGGCGACATGCGCGACCGCACTTCCCCCACCGCGGCCCGCCCTGCGACACGCCGATCGCTGGTTTCGATCGACGTCGTACCTCTTACACCGCACGGGCGCCGCCTCACGTCACTCCTCATCCGAAGCTCGGATCCGCGCGCCAAGGAAAAGTGGGAGCTTCCCTGGGATGCGATTCGCGCTGAAGAGTCACTCGAGGATGCGGCGGCGCGCGTCGCGCGCGGTGCGCTCGGTGTCGCACCGACGTGGATCGAGCAGGTGGGAGCCTTCGGCGACCAGCGCCGACATCCGGGCGGCGCCGACCTCTCGGTCGGCTACATGGCGCTGGTGCCCGATGGCACGCCGGCCCCCATCGGCGGAACCGCCGCCTGGTTCCCGGTGGACGAGCTTCCACCGATCGCGCCTCGACAGCGCGCCATCGTCGACTCGGCGCTTCACGCGATGCGGAGCCGGCTCGATGAATCGCCGATCGCGTTCCGCCTGCTCCCGCCGACGTTCACGCTGAGCCAGCTCCAGGAGATCTACGAGATCCTCCTCGGCCGCCGTCTGCACAAGGCCAGCTTCAGACGCGCTCTACACGCGGCCTGGCTGGTGGAGCCGACGGATGAGTGGCGGAGCGAGGGGCGGGGCCGGCCGGCACAACTTTTCCGCTATGCACCCAAGAAGCGGCGCGGGGGGCGCCGAGGGGTGCGGTTCGAGGAGTTGGCAGGGTAGGGCGGCCCCCGGAGGCCGCCCTTCGACTCAAAGGGGGATGGAGGGCATTGCGGAATCCGGCGTATTAGTTGCAATATGTACATAAGAACAAAACACCCGGAGGGCTCGTGGCCAGTCAGCGCCGAGGAATTCGTCGTCCCGCCACACGCGGCATCGCGTGCGGGCCCGACGATTGCGCGCCACGACCCGCTACCGCGCCGGCCGATCCGGCGGCGCCCGCCCGCGTCGTCAACCTGGCGGGCGGCACGAAGTGGCTGGCCACGCTCGTCGCGCGTCTCAACTCGCAGGATCTCGAGACGGGCGCCAGCTCCACGCGACTCATCCTGCGCTTCGAGTCACTCACCGATCCCGACCGCCAGCCACGCATCCATTCCGTGTGCGCCGATTCGCTCGAGGAGATGGACGACGCCACGCTTCGCACGCTGGTCTCCCGTCCGACCGCCAAGGCGCGGCGCGTCCTTCTCCTGCAGCGCAACAAGCGAGAAGCGGAGAGTGGAGACTGACCGCTCGAGGCTCGGCTCAGTGAAAAAAGACGGCCACCGCGAGGTGGCCGTCGTGCATCCTCACATCGGCACGGCGCCTCAGCGATCCTTGCGCGCCTGCCACTGCCTGAGACCGTTGGCGATGGCGACGTTGTCGGAGGCGATCTCGTACAGCGTCTTGAAGACGGACGCCTGTGTGGCGCCCGTGAGATCGGCGATGACCGGTGGCATGTGCCCGACGCGCCGTTTGGGATCGGAGCGCCGCTCCACGCACACCTGAGCGCGGAAGGTGGATGGACTGTGCGGCAGCACCTCGATCGACACGAAGCCGCCGCCAGGCAGATCGCGCGTGTACAGCGGGCCGAGCACGGTCACGGCTCGGTTTGGGCCCGCCCGGCGTGCGCGACTCTCGCTCCCGCCCCCTCCAGCTCGGTGGACGCCGAGTCCGACGCGCTCGGCGCGCTACTGGTGGGGAGGTGGAACACCCCTTCGGCCGGGAGCAGGCGCCGGACGGCGATGAGGCGCTCACCGAACCAGGAGCTGTTCGGACGATACCTGCCGGAGAAGCGGTCGAGCTTCACGCGCTTGCTCCGACTTGACGCGTGGATGATGGTGTCGCGGCCGACGTACATGGCGATGTGCTGCGCGCCGTTCCCGCCGTGGAAGAAGAGCAGGTCTCCGGGCTGGAGCGGATCGCCGGCACGCGGCGGCTCTCCGAGCGCGGCCTGCTCGCGCGCGGTGCGCGGAAGCTGGATTCCATGCTGCGCGTACACCCAGCGCACGAACCCGGAGCAGTCGAAGGAGCGCGGAGTACTCCCCCCCAGCACGTAGGGGACGCCGAGGTACTTGCGGGCGGTGCGGATCACATCCTCGCCGTCGATCGTGGATTGGATGGTGACCACCGACTTCCCGGGCGACGCGGGTGTCGTCGACGGGCGCTCCTGGGCGACGGCCGTTTGCGCTATCACGCAGCAGGCCGAAAGTGCCACAATCCGTGGTAGGAAATGGATGCTCATCCCCTGAAGGACGAGCCAAACGGTCAAAGGTCAGCGATCTGGCGAAGCGCCTTGACGGGGTTTCGGCGTTTCATCGCTGGCCCCCAGATGTCGCCGATGTGGGCCACGCGCTTCGGGACACTCTCGATCGTGAAGTCGCGCGGGTCGAGCCTGGCGGTCGCTTCCCTCCACTCCAGCGGCGTGGCCACGGTCGCTCCGTCACGAGCGCGCACGGAGTAGGCGCAGGCGATGGTCTTCCCGCGGATGTTCTGTAGGTAGTCGACGTAGACCGACGCCGGCGGACGGGCCTTCACCGAGCGCTCGATCGTGGCCTCGCGTGGATGCTTTTCCGCGACGCGGGTGGCGACGATCTGCGCGAGGAGGAGCGCGGCCTCGTTGGTGATGTCGGGAGGGAGCGGTAGATAGATGTGCACGCCGCGCGACCCCGACGTCTTGAGAACGGATCGCAGGCCGGCGGCGTCGAGCTCTTCCCTCACCCATTTGGCGACCTGGATGACTCGCTCGAAGTGCGCGCGTGGTCCGGGGTCGAGATCGAGGATGGTGTAGTCGGCGAAGTCGCACGTCTGGATGCGCGAGTGCCAGGGATCCACCGAGACGGCGCCGAGCTGGATGGTGTAGAGGAGCGTGAGGAGGTCACCGCCGATGAAGCGGCGCTGCTCCTCTCCCTGGTCGTTCTTCACGACCTCGACGCGTATGCCGTCGGGTACCTCGTCGCCCGCCTTCTGCTGGTAGAACGACTGGCCGTGGATACCGTTGGGGAAGCGCTTCAGCACGAGGGGCCGGTCGGCGATGACGGGGAGGATGGCGCCGGCCATGCGCGTGTAGTAGCGCATGAGGTCTCCCTTGGTGTAGCCCTCCTTCGGAAAGAAGACCTTGTCGAGATTGGTGACCGAGAGCGTTTCTCCTTTCGGGAATCGCAGGGTGCCCGACCCTCCCGCGTGCTCGATGGAATCGAGCTCGGCGATGAGCGCGGTGAGCGGGGAACGGGAAGCCGGAAAGGTCTTCCGTCGCGCCGCCGACTTTGCACCGGCGCCGACGGACTTCGACCGCAGTCTGGCCGACCGCTCCCCGCTTCTCGTTCCCCCCGCTTGCATGCTTCGCGGCTCCAGCCCCACGTCTTTCGCCTCCTTGTCGTCTCGCGTGCCGAGGTAGATCGGCTGGCGGAGCTTTCCGTCGGCGGTCCATTCGTTGAACTTCACTTCGACCACCACCTCGGGCTCGACCCAATGCGCCTTCTCGTTGGTCTTGGGCGTCTCCTCGAACGGAGAGGTCTTGCGCGCCAGCGGGCGGAGTCGGCGGTGCATCTGCTGGAGTCCGGCGCGGGTGAAGCCCCCGCCGGTGTGGCCGACGTAGATGAAGCGGCCGCGGTCGAAGTAGCCTAACAACAGCGCGCCGATGTGCTCGCGCGTGTTGCGGGGCTCGGTGTAGCCGCCCACCACGAACTCCTGGCGCGACTCGAGCTTGAGCTTGAGCCAGCTCCGGGAGCGGACGCCCGGCTCGTAGGGAGCGTCCATACGCTTGGCGATCACGCCTTCCCATCCACCGGCCCGGGCGCGCTCCAGCATTCGCTCCGCCTCGTTAGGCGCCGACTCGCCGAGTCGGAGGATGGCCGAGGTTCTATTGCGGAGGGCCTTCTCGAGCGCGCCGCGGCGTACCGACCAGGGCTCGCGCACCAGCGGCTCATCGCCGGTCATGAGCAGGTCGAAGGCGATGAAGCCGGCGGGCTCGTCCGCCGAGCGCTCCGCGATCCACGATTCGTCCTTCACGTGCATCCGGTCCTGGAGCTCCTGGAAGCGGGCGGGGGCGCCCTCGTGGAGGGCGACGATCTCGCCGTCGAGGACCAGCGGGCGTCGCGCCTGCCGAGCGAGCTTGACGAGCGCGTCGACGATCTCGGGGAACTGCCCGCTCTTGTCCTTGTCGTTGCGGGTGATGAGCGCGGCGCCGTCGGAGGTGGCGTAGGCGAGGACGCGGATGCCGTCGTACTTGGGCTCGAAGGTCCACCCCTCGGGGGCTGGAGGCTCGGTGGCAACCGTGGCGAGCATGGGTCTGAGTCCGGCGGCGGCGGCGACCTTGGCGGGGTCGGGCGCATCGGAGTTGCCGGCGCGTGAGCGCCTGGCGGCTGTCCCGCCGACCACGCGGCGCTTGGTGGGCGCGTGTTTGGCCTCGGCACGATCGCTCTGCCACACGCGTCCGCGCTTCGACTCCGCGATCTCGTCCATGGTGCGTCCGGAGGCGACCGAGGTCATCTCCTCATCCACGATGTCGGAGCCGGGTCGGGCGTACTCGTCGCGGTGCTTGATGAGGAGCCACTGCGACTTTCCCTCGTCCCCGCGCCGCGTGCGTACGAGCGCGAAGGAGCCGGCGAGCCGCTTGCCGTGGAAGGTGATGTCGAGCTTTCCCTTGGCCAGCCCCTGGCGGATCGCCTCCTCCTCGTCGCCGTCGATCGGCTTGTCGGCGCTGTAGGTGCCGCGATCCCAGAGCATGACCGTGCCACCGCCGTACTGTCCCTTGGGGATCGTCCCCTCGAAGGTGTTGTACTCGATGGGGTGATCTTCGACCTGCATGGCGAGGCGTTTCGCGGCCGGGTCGAGGCTGGGGCCTTTGGGGACGGCCCAGCTCTTCATGACGCCGTCGGCCTCGAGGCGGAGGTCGAAGTGCAGGTGGCTGGCGGCGTGCTTCTGGATGACGAAGCGGAGACGCGATCGCTTGCGACGCGATTCCGAGGCGCCCCCCGCGGGCTCGCGCGTCTTGCCGAAGTCGCGCTTGCGCCGATACTCGGCCAGCTTGGCCGAGTCGCGGGGGGGCTTGCGCGAGGTGGGCATGCCGACTCGTCAGGCGGGGCGGCGCCGCTTCTTCGAGGGCGGTTTCTTCTCGCCGGCGGCGGCCGCCTTTGGCTCGGCGCGGACGGCGCGGCGCTCCTTGGCCGCGCGCCCCTGCTCCAGGCTCTCGCGCAGGCGGGCCATGAGGTCGAGCACCTTGTCGTCGGCGGCCGGTGCCTCGGGGGCCTCGAGGGTGATCTTCTGTCCCTTGGCCTTGGCACGGATGATCCGCATCAGGTTCTCTTCGTACTCGTCGGTGTACTTGTCAGGCGTGAAGGGCTCGGCCAGGCTGTCGATGAGCTGTCGCGCCATCTGGAGCTCCTGCGGGCGGACGTTCTCGGCGCTGGGGAAGGAGTACTCGGATTCCTCGATCAGCTCGTGCTTGAAGCGCATGAGCTCGAGGACGAGCGCGTCGCCGACGACCTTGACGCCGGCCAGGTGCTGTTTCTGTCTGATGATGATCTTGCCGACGCCCACCGAGCCCGTCTCGCGGATCGCTTCGCGGAGGAGCGCGTAGGCGCGCTCGCCGTTCTTGCCGGGGACGAGGAAGTAGGGCGTATCGAAGTAGCGTGGATCGATCTCATCCTGCTTGACGAAGTCGAGGATGTCGAGGGTGCGTGACTGCTCGAGGGCGGCCGCCTTGAAGTCCTCGGGGGTGAGCACGACGTATTGGCCTTTCTGGTATTCGTATCCCTTGACCGTCTCGTTCCACGGTACGGGCTCGCCGTCGGCGGAGCAGACGCGCTCGTACTTGATCGGCGCCATGTCGTCGCCGTGGAGCATGCGGAAGCTGATGTGATCCGACCGTACCGCCGTCTTCAGCTCCACCGGGACGTTGACGAGCCCGAAGGTGAGCGAGCCCTTCCAGATCGAGGCCATGGTCGGCTCCGTGACCGCTTCGTCGCGGGTTGGGGTTGAGGGTCGGGATCGTGAGAGGAGGCAAAAGGGGTGCCTTGCGTTAGCCAGCGGGAATCGGGAATCGGGAATCGGGAATCGGAAGGCACACCAAACAATTTCCGAACTCGCCCTTCCGATTCCCGATTCCCGATTCCCGATCTCCGAAAAAAAGCCCCGCCGGAAGCGGCGGGGCTTTCTCAATGTGTCTCGAAGGCGGGATCACACCTTGTCGACTTCAGCAGCCTGCGGACCCTTCTGTCCCTGAACGATCTCGAATTCGACGTTGTCGCCTTCGGCGAGGGACTTGAACCCGGAGCCTCGGATCGCGCTGAAGTGGACGAAGACATCGGGACCACCCTCGCGAGAGATGAACCCATACCCCTTCGCGTCGTTGAACCACTTCACGGTGCCGGTTAGACGAGCCATGGTACTCTACCTCTTCCCCCTAGCTGGGAACTGACGGTGATGCGTGATCCCGTTGCACCGGGACGCTCTTCGCCGACCCGGAGGACGTGATCCTTGAATGAGAGCCTAAAGCTAAACAGTAGTTTGCGAAAGAAAAGCACCCCGCCAAACTACAGACTGCTCCTAGGCGGGGTCATGTTTCGCAAGACTCGTGCGGAAGGCGTGGGGAGCGGGAATGGGGAGCGGGGAGCGCGGGCGGAGACGGTAGTCATCTCGTGTGCCCGCGCTCGCCGCTCCCCGCTGCCCGCCTCGTTACGCAGCGCCTGCGATGTAGCGGGCAGTGCGGCCGCAGCTCGAGCACTTGAGGGTGACGTGCGAGTGCGGAGGAGGAGGAGAGATGTTCGGCTCGCGGCGGATCTTGCCGGAGCACGACGGGCAGCTCAGCGCGTGGCCCTGTCGGTCGTTGGAGATGAGCTGTAGCGCTTGCGCGGGGTTGTACGTGGCCGGACGGGGCTTACGCATGTGCGCCTCCAATGAGGTACTTCCGGCATCCCTGGGAGAATGCCGATTGGTTCGTACTGAGTCGGGCATCGCGACGAGCGTCGTGGAGCGGTCGGTTCGACGGACGGCGGCAGCCATCCGCGCACTGGTCATCGGCGCGTCGCTCATCGCGTATTCGACGGGGTGCGGACCGCGGGCCCACATCCCCGAGCGCCCACTCGTGATCCCGGGTGCGCTGGACGCGAAGGACAGTGGCGCGGTCCTGGCGCGTCAGCTGGCGCCTACGTTATACCTGCATCCAGATGAATCGTTCCCGCTCTCCCGGGTGGTGGCCGTCCTCCACCCGACCAGGCCCGTCATCGCCTACCACCTGCTCTGGCGGGACGACGCCGTAGGCTCCTGGGTGCCCTTTACCCGCGCCACGGATCAGGAGGTCGTATGGGTGGGCTATGACTCCACCGGCGCCCCCACCGACCTCTGGACCTACTGGCACGGCCGGATCCTTCACGCCGACTGGCGCGGGAAGGGGCAGGTACTGGTGGACGTCCAGTGGGGGAAGCACGGCTCGATGCCGCGCGGCACGATCAACCAGACGCTTCCACCGGGGATGACGCTGGACGCGTTCTACTTCCTCCACTGGCTGATGCTCCCCGACTTCTGGCTGGGAAACCTCTCCCGCAAGGGACCGTGGGGATTCTTCGGCGGGTTCGGGCGGTACAGCACCTTCGCTCAGCCGTTGCTCCTGGCGGAGCGGATCGATGCCGTGGCGAGGACCGAGGATCCGGACGAGGTGCTGAGCGCGGTGTTCGGGGAGGACTACTCCAGGAAGCGGGCATGGCCGCGACCCAGGGATTAGGGATCGGAGATTGGGGATCAGCCGGAGCAAGAAAAAAGGCCGGCGATTCTCGCCGGCCTTCCTTGTCCCGATTCCCGATTCCCGATTCCCCATTCCCTATTAGCTCACGTACACCACATCCCCTTCCGCATCCAACCCCATCTCCTGCTGCAACCCGCACACGCCGCACGTCTTCACCGCCTGCCAGGCAACCTTCAACTCATCGGCGATATCCTTCGCGGCGGGCTTCACCGAAAGCTTCTTGTAGCTGTACTCGCCGCAGTGCTCGCAGGCGTGCGCCTTGACGATTCGCTCGGCGCGCTCGCGGGTGATCTTGGCCAAGCTCAACGCTCCTCGCCCTTGGGCGGACTCCACGGCGTGCCGACGGTGGCGGACACGCTGGGGCGGGCGGGAGGATAGCCGCCGGTGCCCGACGAGCGCGGCGCCGGCTCGGGCGTGGCGAGCGGCGCTCCAGTGCGCGCCAGAAGCTCCTTGAGCGCGCCCACCGCGCCCATCACGCCGGTCGCCTCCGTCGGCAGAAAGATCGTGGTGCCCTTCCCCTGCGACAGCGTGGGGAGTGCCTCCAGATACTTGAGCCCCAGGAGATACATCGCGGCCTGCCCCTCGGGGAGCGAATCGGCGATCCGCCTGATGGCCTCCGCCTCCGCGTTGGCCATCGCCAGACGCGCTTCCGCCAGACCCTGCGCCCGGAGGATGGCGGCCTCCTTCTCACCTTCCGCCTTTCTCACCTGCGACTCGCGCAACCCTTCGGACTCCAGGATCGCCGCGCGCTTGGTGGCCTCGGCGTTGGTGACCGTGGCGCGTCGCTCGCGCTCCGCCTTCATCACCAGCTCCATCGACTGCTGAATGTCGCGTGGCGGCTCGATCGCCTGCAGCTCCACGCGGGTGACGTCCACGCCCCAGCTCACCGCGGCTTCCTCGATGACCTCTCGCATGCGGCGGTTGATCACCTCGCGCGAAGCGAGCGTGGAGTCGAGCTCCATCTCGCCGACGATGTTGCGGAGTGTCGTACGCGTCAGCGTCTCCAGCGCGTACGGAAGGTTCTGCACCGCGTAGGCGGCCTTGGAGGGGTCGGCCACGCGATAGTAGAGCACCGCGTCGATGTCGATGGTGACGTTGTCCTTGGTGATGACGGGCTGGCTGGGGAAGTTCAGCACCTGTTCGCGCAGGTCGATGCGCGACGTCGACCCGGCGGTGACGCGCTTCACGCCACTGACGTCGGCCTCGAAGTAGCGAACGTCGATCGACCGTGGCTTCTCGTAGAAGGGGATCAGGATGTTGAGCCCCGAGCGGGCGACGCGATGGAAACGTCCCCAGCGCTCGATGACCATGACCTCGGCCTGGCCGATGATCCTGATGCTCCTGATGATGGCGGTCAGCCCGATGAGCGCCAGAGCACCCAGAATGATCGAGCTAATGAGCGAAAACATGACGGCTCCATGTGCGGTCGCTTCTGGATTCTACCAGCACGCGCCGGTCAGGGCAAACCGCATGCGCAGCGGCTCGGCGCCGCGTCAGCGCCACTCGGCGATGAAGATGTTCGTGTCGCCGACTCGGGCGCTGTGCCGGTTCGATGCCCAGACGAGATGCCGTCCATCCGGGCTGAACTGAGGGAATCCGTCGAACTCGGGGTGCGTGGTGATCTGCTCGAGGCCCGTGCCGTCCAGGCCCACGACGTACAGATCGAAGTTCCGGCTGCGAGGGCTCTTGTGGTTGGATGAGAAGATGATGCGCTTCCCGTCAGGCGTGAAGAACGGAGCGAAGTTGGCGCCGCCGAGCTGGGTGACCTGACGTTGGCCGGTGCCGTCGGCGTTCATGACCCAGATCTCCATCCGACTGGGGCGGACCATCCGTTGAGCGAGCAGCTCGCGGTAGAGGTGAAGCTCGGCGGAGTCGGTGGGATGATGGGCGCGGTAGACGATCATCTTCCCATCGGGGGAGAAGAAGGCACCGCCGTCGTAGCCGGGCGTGGTGGTGAGACGGCGCACGTTGGAGCCGTCGGTGCTCATGGTGTAGAGATCGAGATCTCCGTCCTTGAGCGAGGTGAAGACGATGGTGCGACCGTCGGGAGAGAGCGTCCCCTCGGCGGTGTACACGCCGTAACTCGTCAGGCGGCGGAGCTCGGAGCCGTCGGCGCGGGCGGTGTAGATGTCGAACGGGTCGAGCCCCCACACGTAGCCGCGTGAGGGGTCGGGGCGAGGGGGACAGGCGGTATCCACCGCGTGCGTGGAGGCGAAGAAGATCCGGCGGTCGCCGTCGAAGAAGTACCCGCAGGTGGTCTTGCCGGCGCCGGTGGAGACGCGCGTGAGGCCGGAGCCGTCGACGTTGATGACGTACTGCTGGTCGCAGCTGCGTCCATCGCGGGTGGACTGGAAGATGAGGCGCTTCCCGTCGGAGCTGAAGTACGCTTCGGCGTTCTCGCCGCCGAAGGTGATCTGCCGGACGTTGTGCAGGCGCGTCTCGCCGCTGTCGGCGGTGATCACCGCGCTGGCGGTCGCGGTTGCGGGGACAGGCTGTGCAGGCACATCGGTGGATCCCGGTGGGGTCGCCGTTCCCCCACATGCGATCGCGGCCACCGAAGTGGCCGCGATCAGAAGCTGTGTAGCTGGTCTCACGTCAGTCCTGGTCTCTCTGGTCTGGCTTCGCGTACGCCTGAGCGAGGGCGAAGAGGTCCTTCTGCGTGCTACCGCGCTTGAGCATGTCGAGCGCGCGCGCGAGCTGCGGGTCTTCCGTCACGTTGCGGCGGAAGGCGGCGGTGTCGCCATAGGCGAGACGGAGCGTCTGGTCGCCGATCCAGCGATCGACGAGCGGATGTGCCTTGTCGAAGGCGGCGCGATCGCTGGTCACCTTGGCGGCCTGCAGACGGCGGAAGAAGTCGTCGCGGATCTGCGGCGTGATGGTGAAGCTGGGGGATACCTGCCCCTTGTTCTTCATCTCGAGCGCCATGTCGTAGAGCGTGGCGCGGACGAGCCCGGCCTTGGGGGCGAGCGCGCGGGCAAACTCCTGCTCCGGCGTGCTGGCGGTGTCTTCCGGCACGATGACGTCGGGGGTGATGCCGCCACCGCCGTACACGATGCGTCCCGCGTCGGAGCGGAAGATGGGGCGATCCTTCTTCACCGCTTCGGTCTCGGTGGAGTCGGGCTGCTCCTCGCCGGTGGTGCTCTGATTGCGCGACACATCACCGGCGGAGGACGCCGAAGCCACGACACCCGGCGCATTGGGCGTACGATCCTTCTGGATGGAGCGGCCGGCCGGCGTGTACCACTTGGCGGTGGTCATCTTGAGCGCCCACCCACCTTCGAGTGGGAAGACGGTCTGGACGAGGCCTTTGCCGAACGTGGTGGTGCCGACGACGAGCGCGCGGTCGTGGTCCTGGAGCGCGCCGGCGACGATCTCGGAGGCGGAGGCGGAGTAGCCGTTCACCATCACGATCATCGGCGCGTTGGGGAAGTGCGAGCCGCGGCGCGTGATGTAGCTCTGGTTCTGTCCGTGACGCCCGCGCACGGAGGCGATCTGCTGCCCCTCGCGCAGGAAGAGGTCGGAAATGGAGAGCGCCTGGTCGAGGATGCCGCCGGGGTTGTCGCGCAGGTCGAGGACGAACGACTTCGCGCCGCGCTTGGTGAGCGCGTTCACGGCGTTCTGGAGCTCATCGGCCGCCGTCTCGTTGAAGGTCTGGAGCGAGATGTAGCCGATGTTGTTGTCGAGCATGACGTAGTACTGCACCGCCGGCACGTGGACTTCGGCGCGGGTGAAGCGATGGTCGATGGGCTGCGTCACACCGGGTCGCGCGAAGCGTACGTTGACGCGCGTACCGATGGTGCCGACCAGCGTGTCGCTCACCTGTTGGGTGGACCATCCGCGGGTGCTGAGGGAATCGATGGCGACGATGCGGTCCCCTTCCTGAACTCCTGCGCGCTCCGCCGGCGTGTTGGGGAAGACCTTCACGACGGTGATGTTCCCTTCCTGGTTCTCGATCTGCATTCCGATGCCGCCGTACCGGCCGGTGGACTGGGAGGAGAAGCGCTGGAGCTGTTTGGGAGAGAAGAGCTCGGAGTAGGGATCATTGAGCTGTGACACCATGCCGCGCGCCGCCTTCTCGTAGAGCGTGGCGGTGTCGACGGTATCGACGAAGCGGTCGGCGACGAGGGTCAGAACCTGGTCGAAGAGCCGAGCGCCCTCTCGCGGCCCGCGCTCCTGCACGACGAATCCGCCCACCACGAGCGGCACGAGCAGGGCACCAGCGAGGAACGTCTTGCGGAGGCGGGACATAGGCTTACCAACCGGCCGGGGTGAGGTGGTACGGTGTGTAACCTAAATACGATTGAGGAAGGGGGAAGTTCCGTGCCCTCTCAGATCGCAAATGCGCGAAAGCCATCGCGGACATGGGATTGCATCGCTCATCGGCAATGTGGATCCACCCGGGCGATCGATTCCTCGTGGGGAGCCGTAATCGCACACGGCACATTCACATCGCAGACGTGCCATGCCATCTCAAATCCGCGATGGCTTTCGTACAGGCGCCATCACATTCCTCCACCCTCTCCTTCTCCCGTCGCCCCGGACCAGAGCTGGCGCCAGGACATCTCTCTGCCTTTACGAAAGCCCTTCTGCGTCAGCTTGACCCCTTCAGGGGAGATGGCGACCGTGTAGGGCTGACCATCGATCTCAATCTCGCGCTTGAGGGTCTTGTCGAGCTTGGTGGTCATGATCGGGGCTCCAGGGTGATGGAGGTGAATGCGGCACTTGGCCTGCAAACTTTGGGCTTAACTCGCCCGTGCCGCCAGTACGTAGTCCACGAACCACTCCCGCTTGAGCTGCCGGACGGCGACATCTCGTAACAAACCGGCCGCCAGCAGCATCTCGTGAGCGGGTTGCAGCACCCGCTGTAAATGCGAGGGATAGCGCTGGGCGAGCGGGAGCTGTTCGGCCAGGGCCGAGAGCTCCACGCGCCACGTCAGAGCACCCTCTTCTCGCGCCACCTCGAGCAACCGATAGAGGCGGCGTGCTACGGGGGACGACAGCGCCCGGTACTGCGGCGCGGCGAGGATCGCGACGTGTCCGGCCGCGATGTTCGCTCGCGCGAGTGGCGACAGCGTCACGGCTGCCTCGCCGGGCTCGGCGGCCGTGAGCGTCGGAAATAGCGCCAACTGATCCCGGTCGTGCACGCGCCGCCGCTCGATCGAGACCGAGGTCAGCACCGTGAACTGGCCGTCGAGCATGCGCTTCGCCGACGCCTCGAAGTACGCACCCTGCGACTCCAACGTCGTTCGCTCCAGCCGGGCGAGCGCGGAGCGAAGCTGCTCGTACGTACGCCCATCGACTCGCCTGCCCATGGACCGCAGGAAGGCATGCAGGGTGAACGACACGACTCCGTCAGCGGGGGATCCGACTTCGTGAAAGCGGTGCCAGAGCTCGATGTACACGTCCTGGTCAAACGTTCCAGGAAGCCTCTCCCCCGGATTCGGGAGCACTCGCCAACGTCCGCCGCCCGGAGGGGAATACGCGATGGCTGCGTCCTCCCCCGCCGAATCGCTCAGCCTGAAGAGCGGCAGCGCCTCGAGCGATCGGTCGAGCGGGATCGTTCGAATAGCCGCTCGGCGGCGCGCGGCGAGGCTCATCCACGGAAGGTGGCGGGTTAACCCCCAAACGGCAAGGCCAACCGCTGGCCACCGGGGTCGGGGGAAGCGGTGGAGAGACGGTACTCATCTGTGCCGGCGCTCTCGATGGCCGCTCCCGGTCCGCGTTACATCGCTATCACCTGTCCACTCACCGCGCTCGCCTCCTCGCTGCACAGCCACGTGACCACCTCGGCCACCTGCTCGCGCTCCACATAACGAGTGGACTCACCCATCGAGGCAAGATTGGCTGTGGTTCGGATGGAAGTGGGGGCGATGGCGTTGGCGCGGACGCCGTGGGGGCGCTCTTCCTCGGCGACTGCACGCATGAGCGCGAGAACGCCGCTCTTGGCGGCGGCGTAGGCCGACATCCCCTTCGGCTTCGAGCCGGGGAGGGCGGCGGCGGAGGCGAAGAAGACGATGGATCCACGTGCGGCACGCACCAGGGGGAGAAAGGCGCGCGTCGTCAGATACGCAGTGGTGAGGTTGATGGCGAGCTGACGTTGCCACACCGACGGATCGCTCTCCGAGACCGGCCCGCTCGCGGCGAAGCCGCCGGCGAGATTCACCAGCGCGGCCACGCGGCCGTTGGAGAGCTTCGTGATGTCGAGGCACACGCCGCGGATCTGGGCCTCATCGGTGAGGTCGCAGACGTGCGCCGAGGCGCGATGACCGCGCGCGTGCAGGTCCGCCACGCGAGCCTCCAGCTCATCCTGGATCCGGTCGATCGCCGCCACTGTCGCGCCACGCTCGGCGAAGGCGCGGGCGACGATCTCACCCACCTGCCCTTCACGCCCGACCCCTGTCAGCACGATCATTCTGTCGTCGAAACGCATTGCGCGGCTCCGGTTAGGCCGCTGAGGTTGTATCGTCGAGGCGTCCAGGGCAAGTGCGGCAACGGGTTTGCGTACAGTGGGCGACCAAGCGGTTTTACTCCGGTGCCGTCGCCGGCAGCTCAACAATTCAAGGACAACTCATGAAGACCGTCGGCTTGATCGTGCTGGGTCTGCTCGTCGCCGTATTTGCGTTCATCGGGATTCTCTATTCCACGCGTGGGACGCCGCTCAAGACCGTTCGGGCATTCGGCGATGGGAACGGGCCGCCGCCGGTCGGCGACACGCTCTTTCGACAGACGATGGAGCTCCTGACCAGCACGGAGCTCACTCCCGGGAACCACGTGGAGGTGATGATCAATGGCGACCAGACGTATCCGCGCCTTTTCGACGATCTTCGCTCCGCCCGCGAGACGATCACCATGCAGATGTACTACTGCCAGCCGGGCGTGATGGCGGATTCGTTCAAGACGATCTTGAGCGACCGCGCCAAGGCCGGCGTTCGCGTGCTCTTTCTGGTGGACGCGTTCGGCGCCCAGAATCTCTCCGAGGAGTACTTCGACAGTCTCTCGCAGGCGGGCGTGAAGGTGGCGCAGTTCCGGCCGGTTCACTGGTACTCGCTCCACAAGGCCCAGTCGCGCTCGCACATTCGCGTGGTGGTGGTGGACGGTCGCACGTCCTGGACGGGCGGGTTCGGGATCGCCGACAAGTGGTTCGGCGACGGGCGGAGCAAGGAGTCGTGGCGCGACACCAACGCGCGCTTCACGGGGCCGGCGGTGCGTCAGCATCAAGCCACCTTCGTGGCCGGGTGGGTCGAGGCGACGGGGGAGCTGCTCACGGGCCCGCTGTTCTTCCCCGAGCCGATGGCGTCGGACACCGGAGTGGACGCGTCGCTCATGCATCTGGCGCCCACGATCGGGAGCACGCCGGCGGAGCGCTTCCTGGCGCTCTCGATCGCCGGCGCGCGAAAGACGCTGTACATCACGAACTCGTACTTCGTGCCTGACGACGACTTCCGCCGGCTGATGATCAACGCGGTGAAGCGCGGGGTGGACGTGCGCATTCTCACCACCGGCGCGGAGACCGACATCAAGACGACTTGGTACGCCGGCCGTGGCCACTACGAGGAGCTGCTGCGCGGCGGCGTGCGGGTATACGAGTACCAGCCATCGATGATGCACGCCAAGTCGCTGGTGGTCGACGGGATGTGGTCGAGCCTGGGGACGATGAACTTCGACAACCGGTCGCTGGTGTTCAACGACGAGTCGCAGATCAACGTGTTGGACCCCACCTTCGGCGCGACGATGGACTCGATCTTTCTCGAGGACCTCGAGTACGCGAAGGAGATCGTGCTCGACGAGTTCCAGAAACGTCCCTGGACCAACAAGCTGCTGGAGCGCGGCGCCACGGCGCTGGGGCGCGTGCTGTAGCTTCCGGCCGGCACGGCGCGTGACATAAGCTTCGGCATGCCGGCGAAAGGCTCGAAACGACCGAAGCGCGCGACGTCGCGGAGGCAGGCCTCGCGTGGCGAGAGCGACGTGCTGGCCGCGTTTCATCCGATCGTGCGGCAGTGGTTCACCGAGACTCTCGGCGCGCCGAGCGCGCCGCAGCGGATGGGGTGGCCGACGATTGCCACGGGCGGCCACACGCTCATCCTGGCGCCGACGGGGACGGGGAAGACGCTGGCCGCCTTCCTGTACGAGCTCGACCGGCTGATCACGGACGGTCTGGAGCGCGAGCTACCGAACGCGGTGCAGATCCTCTACGTCTCGCCGCTCAAGGCGCTCAACAACGACATCCACCGGAATCTCGAGCGCCCGCTGGCCGAGCTGCACGACCGGTTCACGCGCGCCGGCTCGCGCTTTCCGGAGATCCGCGTCGCGGTCCGCACCGGTGACACGCCGCCCTCGGCGCGCGCCCGCATGCTGCGCAAGTCTCCGCACATCCTGATCACCACGCCGGAGTCGCTCCACATCCTGCTCACCTCGGTGCGTGGGCGTGGGATGTTCTCCGACGTTCGGGCGGTGATCGTGGACGAGATCCACGCCGTTGCCGGCACCAAGCGTGGCGCGCATCTGGCGCTCACGCTCGAGCGGCTCGAGGCGCTGATGCGGGCGCCGCCGCAGAGGATCGGTTTGTCGGCGACTCAAAGGCCTCTCGAAGAAATCGCAAGGTTCCTGGGCGGCATGGAGACGGCGTGGGGAGCGCCGGGCGGGGAGGGGGAAGCCTCCGCAACACCGATGATCACCGCTTCCGCCGGCCCTCCCCGCTCCCCGGCCGGCGCTCCCCGCGCCGTCTCCATCGTCGACTGCGGCCTCGTGAAGGCAATGTCGCTCGACGTGGTGTCGCCGGTGGCGGATCTGGGAGACGTGGGAGGGACGGTATGGCCGAAGGTGGTGGAGCTGGTGCTGTCGTACCTTCGGCAGGCGCGGACGACGCTGGTGTTCGTGAACAACAGGGCGCAGGCGGAGCGGATCGCCACTCGCGTGAACGCGCTGGCGGGCGAGGAGCTGGCGCAGCCGTATCACGGGTCGCTCGCCCGGGAGCGCCGGCTCGCGCTGGAGCGCGCGCTCAAGGCCGGTGAGCTTCCGGCGCTGGTGGCCACCAGCTCTCTGGAGCTGGGGATCGACATCGGGTCGGTGGACCTGGTGATCCAGCTCCAGTCCCCCAAGCGAGTGTCGGCCGGACTCCAGCGCGTGGGGCGGGCGGGGCACTCGCTGGAGCAGACGAGCCGCGGCGTGCTGGTGCCGACCTTCCGCGACGATCTGGTGGAGATCACTGCCATCGCCGGCGCCATGAAAGCGGGCGACGTCGAGCCGACGATCGTGCCGCAGAACGCGCTCGACGTGCTGTCGCAGGTGATCGTGGCCGCCGTCTCGGTGGACGACTGGAGCGCGGGTGATCTCTACGCTCTCGTCAGGCAGGCCTACCCGTACCACCGCCTGACGAGAGCGGCGTTCGACGAAGTGCTCTCGATGCTGTCGGGCAAATACCCGTCGGAGCTGGCGGCGGAACTGGAGGCGCGGATCACCTGGGATCGCGTCAGCGACCGACTGGCGGGCTCGAACGCGAGCCGGATGATGGCGGTCATCTCCGGCGGGACGATCCCCGATCGCGGACTCTACACGGTGAACCTCCCCGATCGCACCCGACTCGGCGAGCTGGACGAGGAGTTCGTGCACGAGTCGCGCGTGGGGGACGTCTTCCAGCTCGGCTCCACCACCTGGCGCATCGGCGCGATCGAGCACGACCGCGTGATCGTGACGCCGGCGCCGGGCGCGCCGGCGCGGATGCCGTTCTGGCACGGTGAGTACGCGACGCGATCGATGGGGTTGAGCCGCCGGTTGGGCGCGCTGCGGCGCGAGGTGGCGGAGCGCAGCCACGATGAGACGCTCGACGCCGACCTGCGGGAGCGCTTCGGGACCGACGCCCCGAGCGCGCGCACGCTGCGCGAGTACATGGCCGAGCAGCGCGCGGTCACCGGTGTCGTGCCGGACGATCGGACGATCGTCATCGAGCACTTCCGCGACGAGCTGGGAGCGGTGCGTCTGGTCATGCACTCGATCTTCGGCGGACGCGTGAACGCGCCGTGGGGGATGGCACTCGCGCAACGGCTGCGGGAGACGCTGGACGGCATGGACGTGCAGGTCCAGACGACGGACGATGGGATCATGTTCCGTCTTCCCGACCTCGGCGGCATGGCGCCGGTCGGTGCGCTGCTCGGCCTCTCGCCCGAGGAAGCGGAGCGGCGCGTGCTGGAGGAGGTGGGCGCGTCGCCGCTCTTCGGCGCGCGCTTCCGCATGAACGCGGCGCGGGCGCTGCTCCTCCCGCGCGGGTCGCCCAAGCGACGGATGCCGCTCTGGCTCCAGCGGCTCAAGGCGCTGGACCTGCTGCAGACGGTGCAGCAGTTCCCGAGCTTCCCGATCCTGGTGGAGACCTATCGTGAAGTGCTCCAGGACGCGTTCGACATGCGCGCCCTGGCCGACGTGCTCCGCGACATCGCCGCCGGCAGGATCGGCATTCACAAGGTTGAGCTCGATCGGCCCTCGCCTTTCGCCGCCAGCCTGCAGTTCGGCTTCGTGATGGACTGGCTGTACGCCGACGACACGCCGCGCGCGGAGCGGGCCGCCACGCTGCTGTCGATCGATCGCGTGCTGCTGGACGAGATCATGCTGGCGGAGGGGACGGACGACGAGACCTACCGGGCGATCGGGGAGGTGTTGGCCGAGCGACGCGGGACGGCGCCGACTCGTCAGGCACGCACCCCCGACGAGCTGGCGCTGCTGCTCGACCGCGCCGGCGACCTCGCGCCGGACGAGTTGCGCGAGCGGGTGGCGCCGGCCGGAGGCTGGCGCGGTGCCGACCCGATGCGGGAGCTGCTCGTTTCCGGGCGGGCGGTGGCGATTCCGATACCGGCCGCCGGTGATCCGTCATGGCGCGTGATCCTGACCGAGAACTTCGGACGCTACGCCGCGGCCTTCGGCGTGGAGGCGCTGGCTCGTGTGCGCGGCGGAGTGGATCTGCGGGAGATTAGTGCGACCGAGGCGATACCGGAGCCGCTGCGGGTGGCGGCGGTGGATGGGCGAGTGGCGCGACGCGAGATCCTGGCACGGTGGCTGGCGCTGTCGGGTCCGGTGACCGCCGATGAGGTGAGGGAGCGCTACGGATGGGAGCCCCCGTGGATCGAGCGGCGGCTCACGGAGTGGGAGCGGAGCGGCCGGCTGGTGCGCGGCCGTTATCGCGCGTCGGTGACGCGGCCGGAGTGGCTTTCGCGCCGGGTGGTCGAGGTCGCGCGGCGGCGAGCGTTGGCGGCGCTCCGCAAGCAGATCGAGGCGGTGGAGCTGCCGGCGTTCGCCGCCTTTCTCCAGCGCTGGCAGCACGTGGACCCGCGCGACCAGGTGGAGGGCGCCAGCGGGCTGGAGATCGTCGTCAGGCAGCTGTACGGATTGCCGCGACCAGCGGAGGGATGGGAGCGCGACTATCTGCCGGCGCGACTCCGGACGTACGACCCGCAGGCGCTGTCGCAGCTGGCGGGCTCGGGTCGCCTGACATGGATTGGCGGGACGCGCGCGGACGCGGAGCGCGAGGCGATCGCTCTGGCGACCATCCGCTTCGTCGAGCGCGGCGAGGCATCGTTGTGGATGCCTGACGAGTCACCGGCGCGGGTGAGCGAGGGGGCGGTGGCGGTGCGCGGCGCGCTGGAGCGCTTCGGGGCGTCGTTCCTTCAAGACCTCCAGTCGGCGACGGGGCTCGGGCTCCTCGCGGTGCGCGATGCACTGCGGGAGCTGGCGGCGGCTGGTCTGGTCACCAACGACACGGTGGAAGCGATGCGGGAGGTGGTACGCATGAGCCCGCTCCCCGACCGACGACAGCGCGACGAGCCGGATCCCACGCGATGGCTGCCGGCGGATTTCAGCCCGACACCGGGGCGGCCGGTGGTGCAGCGGCGTCCGAGCATTCGTCGCTTGCCGAGATGGCGGCGTCCGGATCTGGCCGGACCGGTGTCGGGTTGGGTGGGACGGTGGGCGTTGCTGCGCGCGCCGGGGACGTGGGCCGAGCGGCCGCCGGAGGAGGAGCACGCCGAGCTGATCGCGCGGCAGTGGCTGGCGCGCTACGGAGTGGTGACGCGTGACTGGTGGCGGCGCGAGCGGCCGCCCGTGTCGTGGCGCGCGATCTACATGGAGCTCAAGCGTCTGGAGTACCGCGGCGAGGTACGGCGCGGCTACTTCGTTCGCGGCTTGAGCGGAGCGCAGTTCGCGCTGGCTGACGCGGTGGAGCGGCTGCGCGAGGCGCGCGACGCGGGTGCAGGCGCGCCGCTGGTGGTGATGGCCGCCAGCGATCCAGCGAACCCGTACTCGTTGCCGCTCGAGGGCGTGGAGCGTGACGCGCTGACGCGTCCGCGCGGAAGGGGCGCGCTGCTGGTGACGCGGGGCGGGCGCGTGCTGCTGGCGGCGGAAGGGCGGGGCGCGCGGGTAACGCTGGCCCCTGGACTCCCGGCGGAAGAGGTGACGGCGGCGGCATCGGCACTCGTCAGGCACATCGCCACCGGGCTCACGCCGGCGCGAAGGCGGAAGCCGATCGTCGTCAGGCAGATCGACGGTGTGCCGGCTAACGCGAGCCCGCGCGTGGATGCGTTGGTGGCCGCCGGATTCCGGCGCGGGACGGACGGACTACAGTGGTGGGGAGCGCTCTAGCCTAACGAATGTCGGCGCGTCCGAGCGCCGCGCGCACGGCTTCGCGGATGGCCATCACCGCGTCCTCGCTGGAGGCGGGGGAGTCGTCGCGGAGGTGCACCTCGATGCCGTCGGCCACCTGCACGCGGCGCCACACGCCATCGGTGACGTCGTTCTCGCGGGCGGCGACGGCGTCGGCGCCGACGCCGAGGGCGGGAGCGAGCGAGGTGGCCACGCGGCGCTCCAGGGAGTCGCCGATGAGCTCGTGCATCTCCAACTTGATCTTGTCGAGCGTCTGCCCTTCGCGCTGGCGGATCTTGATGAGGAGAAGCTGGAGGAGATGGCGGTAGTTGTAGGTGGCAGCCGTCCCGGTGCCTTCGGGGCGATCGAGGAGTCCGTTCGCCACGTAGAATCGCACGG
>DATFFZ010000228.1:0-5169 GCA_035249845.1 Gemmatimonadaceae bacterium | reverse complement strand
GGGTGCGCGACGTGGAGCGTCTCGCGGGGAAGGCAGCGGCGGGGCGCGCGACGCCGCGCGAGGTGGGCGCGTTAGGCACTTCGCTCGCCCGCCTCCCCGAGGTGGAAGGCGCGGCGCGGCGGGCGGGGCGTGCCGGACTGTTGTCGTCACTCCTCGAGCGGTGGGATGCTTGCGACGACATCACCGGCGACATCGCGTCGCAGCTCGTCGAGCGCGCGCCGGCGGTGATCGGCGACGAGGCGACGATCCGCGCCGGCGCCGACCAGGAGCTCGACGATCTGCGCTCGCTCCGCGATGGCGGGAAGGACGCGATCGTGCGCATCCAGAGCGCGGAGCGCGCCAGCACCGGCATCCAGTCGCTCAAGGTCGGATACAACAAGGTGTTCGGCTACTACATCTCCATCACCAACGCCAACAAGCACCTCGTTCCACCGCACTATCAGCGACGGCAGACGCTGGCCGGCGAGGAGCGGTACGTCACGACCGAGCTCAAGGAATACGAGGAGCACGTGCTCGGCGCCGCGGAGCGGATCGAGGCGCGCGAGCGGGAGCTGTTCGACGCGTTGCGCGTTCGGGTGGGCACGCACATCGCGCGGCTGCAATGCGCGGCGGCGATTCTGGCGCAGCTCGACGTACTGGCCACGCTGGCCGAGGTAGCCGAGCGCGAAGGGTACACGCGTCCCGAGATCACCGAGGAGTACGCGCTCGAGATCGCGAGCGGGCGGCATCCGGTGGTGGAGCGGATGATGCCGCGCGACAAGTTCATCCCGAACGACGTCACCCTCACCGAGGACGCGCGCGTCATCATCCTCACCGGGCCGAACATGGCCGGGAAGTCCACCGTCCTGCGGCAGGTGGGGCTGATCGTGCTGCTGGCGCAGATCGGGAGCTTCGTGCCGGCGGCGCGCTCGCGGATCGGGCTCTGTGATCGTGTCTTCACGCGCGTCGGGGCGAGCGACAACCTGGTGCGCGGACAGTCGACGTTCATGGTGGAGATGGCGGAGACGAGCGCGATCCTCCACACCGCCACCCGGCGAAGCCTGGTGCTGCTGGACGAGATCGGTCGTGGCACATCGACGTACGACGGCGTGTCGATCGCCTGGGCCGTGAGCGAGCATCTGCACGAGCGCATCGGGTGCAAGACGATCTTCGCCACGCACTACCACGAGCTGACGCAGCTGGCGGACGAATTAGTAGCAGTACGCAACTATAACGTCGCGGTCCGTGAAGCCGGGGACGAGGTGCTCTTCCTCCACCGGCTCCAGCCCGGCGGCGCCGATCGTTCCTACGGCATCGAGGTTGGGCGGCTGGCCGGACTCCCGCACGGCGTGCTGGACAGGGCGAGACAGGTGCTGAAGCTGCTCGAGGGAGGACATCTCGTCGCGGGGAGCGGGGAACGCGAAGTGGCGAGCGAGGAACAGCTGGGACTGTTCGCGGCGGCGCCGGACCCCGTGGTCGAGCGGCTCAGAGGGCTCGACCCGAACGCGCTCACGCCGATGAAGGCGTTGGAGCTTCTGGCGGAGCTGAGCGAAGCAGTGAAGACGCGGCGCTGAGAGGCGCCGGTGCCGGCGCTTGCGCTTCGGCTTCGGCCAGCACGTTGCGGAGCCACTCCTCTTCGGCGGGAAAGCGCACCACCTCGTCGTGCTCCAGCGTGGCCAGCGCACCGATACCGGCGCGTGCCTTGGCGGCGGCGGTGACGTGATCCCCCTCCAGCAGCGCGAGGGCGGCCTCGGTGCGGAGGCGGGCGAAGCGCGGCACCCCGGACGCGCCGGCCATGCCTAACGACGCACGGGCCGCCGATGGATCGCGGAGGAGACGCGCGTTGTAGAAGGCGGTGTCGAGATGCACCAGCGCCCGTACGAGCGGCGGCAGCGTCTCGATGAGGGCGTGGGCGCGCGTCAGATGCTCGGCGGCCAGGGCGGTATTCCCGCCGTCGAGCGCCCAGTAGAAGGCGCCGAGATGACCCAGCGCTTCGTGCGCGCTGTCGTCGCGCAGCGCGGTGACACGGTCGATCCAGGCCGGTGCCCACTCGCGCGGCCGGACGCCGCTGCGAGCGGCGGCGGTGAGAAGGATCTGCGCGCACCAGCGCTCCGCTTCCGCGCCGCCTCGAGCGAGCAGCCGAAGCTGAGCGCCATCGGTGAGCAGCAGGCCGCGGCGCGACGGGATGAGGCTGGCGATGCCGGCGACGAGCGAGACGACGCTCACCGTCGGAAGCAGCGCGACCCACCACACGGTGCCGATCGGTCCGATGGCCCCGGCGATGGCGCCGATGGCGCTTCGGTCGAGGCCGAAGGGGGGCGCGATGAGCCAGCCCGAGATGCCGAGGAGGAGACTGGCCACCGGTCCGGCGGCCACCACCGCCATCCACCTTGCCCGGAGCCGTTCGCCATGGCGGGGGAGGCAGATGAGCATTCCGCCGCCGAGCTGCCACCCCTCGGCGGAGCGGATGCGCGTGCCGTCGCGCGTGTTCACGAAGCGGATTGGCCCGATGGTGACCGAGATGGTGCGAAAGCCCACCAGGCGGCTGACCAGCAGGTGTCCGAGCTCGTGGGCGCCGATCACGATGAGACCGGCGGCGATCATGAGGAGCGTGATGGTGGCGATGATCCCCGGCGTACCGAACGGATCGTCGGTGATGGCCACCCAGATGGAGATGAGGACCACGGCGGATGTCACGCCGAGCGGCGTGACACCGATGCCGCGGAGGCGTGCGATCGGGCTCGAGCGGTGCGTGTCGGAGGACATGCTATGGAGATGACGCGCCAGTCGAGCCCGTCTTCACAGGAGGCGTGGGGTGGCGCCGCCAGTCAGCGGGCGCGTCGCTCCAGCGTGGTGGCGGCGCGCTCGACGCGCGCCGTGTAGGTGGCCACCGTCTCGTCGTCGCGGCGGCGTGGGAGGACGAAGTCGGGATCGTCGGGCGCGGTGGAGCTCTGGTCGTCGACCATGCGATCGCCGCCAAGGCCGCTGACGGCGGCCTCGAATCGCTCGACCGCCTCGAGGAGCTGCACGAGCTGCTCGCTGTCCTCGCTCCCGTCCACGCGGGCGCCGCGGGCGGCAAGGGTGGCGGCCACCTGCTCGGCGTTCCGCCTTTCGTCCTCATCGCGATGCGGATTCAGCTCGCGGTCGAACTCTTCCGATCCTGATGCGGCCATACGTCGGCACCTCGGTGTGCTTCCCGTGGTTCAGCGTCGTGCGCGATCAGCGTGCCATGAGGTACTGGAGCACGTCGGACCGCGTGATGATCCCGCCGATGGTCCCATTGCTGCGGACGAGCACGGCGGGGTTCGCCCTAGTTAGTAGCTTAGTGATACTATCTACCGGTTGTCCGGCGTCGACGATCGGGAAGGGTGGCTCCATCACCTCGCTCACCGTGACGTCGAGGAGCTTGGTGTCTTCCAGGCTGCGCGCCGAGAGCGACGCTTCGGCCACCGAGCCGACGCAGCTCGTCCCATCCATGACCGGGAGTTGCGAGACGTCGTGCAGCGCCATGAGGCGGAGCGCCTGACGAACCGTGGTGCCGGGGGCGACGCTCACCACCGTCGGGCCTTGACCGGTCTTGGCGGCGAGCAGCTGGCCGACGGCCAGGCGGGCGACGTCGAGCATCTGGTTCTCGCGCATCCACTCGTCGTTGTAGAGCTTGGACAGGTAGCGCTCGCCCGTGTCGCACAGCAAGGTCACCACGAAGGCCGTGGGATCATCGATCTCGCGCGCCACCTCCAGCGCGACGTGGGTGATGAGCCCCGACGATCCGCCGACGAAGAGCCCCTCCTCTCTCGTCAGGCGACGGGCCATGGCGAACGCCTCCTTGTCGCTCACCGTGCGATAGTCGTCCACCAGCGAGAGGTCGAGCGTGCCGGGGAGCTTGTCCTGGCCCACGCCTTCCACCTTGTACGGCACTCCCTCGAGCTTGTTCTTCCCCTTCGACCGCCACAGCTCGGCCAGGATGGAGCCCTGCGGATCGCCGGAGACGATGCGGATGTCGGGGTTTCGCTCCTTCAGGTAGCGACCGACGCCGGTGATGGTGCCGCCGGTGCCGGCGGCGGAGACGAAGTGCGTGATCCGCCCTTCGGATTGCTCCCACAGCTCGGGGCCGGTGGTGTCGTAGTGCGCCTCGGGGTTGGCCTGGTTGTAGAACTGATCGGCGAGGATGGCGTTGGGGAGCTCGCTGGCGATGCGCTTGGCCATCACCACGTAGCTCTGCGGATGATCGGGGGGCACGGCCGTGGGGGTGATGATCACCTCCGCGCCGAACGCCTTGAGCAGCCGGACCTTCTCCTGCGACATCTTGTCCGGCATGGTGAAGATGCAGCGGTAGCCCTTGAGGGCGGCGGCGATGGCGAGGGCGACGCCGGTATTGCCGCTGGTGCCCTCGACGATCGTCCCGCCGGGCTTGAGCTTTCCTTCCCGCTCGGCGCGCTCGATGATCGGCATCCCGATCCGGTCCTTGAGCGAGCCGCCCGGATTGAAGATCTCCGCCTTGGCGTATACCGGCGTTCGGATTCCGCGGGTGACGCGATTGAGCCGGATGAGGGGCGTCCAGCCGATGGTGTCGAGGACGGAGTCGAGAGGGCGGAGGTTGCGCGTCATGAGAACGTGTCGCGACCTGGCCCTACGGGGTCGGGGCCCGGCGCGCGGGGGCCGAGTCGCCGGTGCCGGACGCCGAGTCTCGTTTCAGGATCGTGTCCCCCGGCAAGGGGGATGCTTCCGGGTGGCGGAAGAAGACCGGGAGCTGGATGGAGAGCGCCAGCGGCTTCCCGCGAAGCTTGGCGGGGCGGAAGCGCAGCTCCTCGGAGCCCGTGACCGCGGCGGAGTCGAGCGGGGTGTACCCGGAAGATTGAACGACGATCGTCGATTCTGGCCTGACGGCGCCGGTCGAATCGATGTGAATGCGGAGGACGACGTTCCCCTGGACGCGGGTGGACCAGAGGGAGAGCGGATAGCGGAACGGCAGGTCGGTGTTGAGCATTACCGGCATGGAGTCGGGTCTGGGACCGCCCTGCCAGATGGCCTCGACCGCCTTCTGGGCATCCTTTTCGTCGACGCAGGCGACGAGCGCGAAGGAGAAGAGAAGGAGGGAGAGGCGACGCATGGGGGAAAGGTATAGGAGGGAGCCGGATGTGCGAAAGCCATCGCGGATATGTGATCGCATCGCACATCGGCAATCGGAAT
>DATFFZ010000227.1:0-11250 GCA_035249845.1 Gemmatimonadaceae bacterium | reverse complement strand
AGACGGCATCGCGGACCTCTTTCGACGCGAGGGCGTGGCCATCTTCGGCCCCAGCCAGGCTGCCGCCCGGATCGAGTCCTCCAAGGCGTTCGCCAAGACCTTGATGCTCGAGTCGGGCATCCCGACGGCTCGAGCGGTCCGTAGCAGCGAGCCCGCCGCAGCAAAGCGCGCCGCACGCGAGTTTGGTGCTCCGGTAGTCATCAAGGCGTCGGGACTGGCGGCCGGCAAGGGTGTCATCGTCTGCGGGAGCATCGCGGAGGCAGATTCGGCCATTGATGGCATGCTTCGGGAGCATGCCTACGGTGCTGCAGGCGATGAGGTTCTCGTCGAGGAGTTCATGCAAGGTGAAGAGCTGTCGATATTTGCGCTCACCGATGGCGTCTCCGTGCTCCCGATGCTCCCGGCTCAGGACCACAAACGCCGAGATGACGGTGACCAGGGTCCGAACACCGGCGGCATGGGCGCCTATGCTCCCGTGAGCATCGCCACCGAGAGCGTCATCACCGACGCCGTGTCCCGGATTCTGGAGCCGACCGTGGCCGCGCTGCACGATCGGGGTACGCCTTTCACCGGTCTCCTGTACGCCGGCCTCATGCTCACTCCGGATGGCCCGAAGGTGGTCGAGTTCAACTGCCGCTTCGGCGACCCGGAGACCGAGGCGCTCCTCCCCCTGCTCGAGTCGAGCCTTCTCGATGTCCTCGACTCCGTGGCCCACGGCGAGGGCGTCGGCCTCGGGCCGCTGGTGTGGGGGGAGAAGTCGGCCGTCACCACGGTGGTGGCCGCCGCCGGATACCCCGAGTCTCCGCGCAAGGGCGACGTCATCACCCTCCCCGCCGCGCAGGACGACGTCATCCTCTTCCACGCCGGAACAGCTCGCTCCCCCAGCGGTGAGCTGGTGACCGCCGGAGGTCGCGTGCTGGCCGTCACCGGACTCGGCGCCGACATCGCATCGGCCCGCGAGGCCAGCGTCGGCGCCGCCGCGGGGGTCCGCTTCGCCGGCAAGCACTATCGCTCGGACATCGGCTGGCGCGAGATGACGCGAGATGCCGGAGCTGCCCGAAACTGAGACCATCGCCCGGGATCTCGATCGAGAGCTGAGCGGGAGTCGGATCGAGCGGGTGACGGTGACGCGGGCCGACGTCCTGCGCGAGACCAGCGCCCGCCAGCTCGCCCGCGCGCTGGCCGGCCGCACCGTCGTTCGCTGCCGGCGGCGGGCCAAGCTCATCGTGCTCGAGCTGGACGACCGCTCCCGGCTGGTCGTTCAGCCGCGCTTCACCGGCGCGCTGCTCATCGACGGCGGCTCGCTGGACGAGCGCGAGCGCGGCTACTCGACCGTCGCCCTCCACCTCGCCGACGGGCGCGTCCTCCACTACCGGGACATCCGCCGCCTCGGCACGGTGACCCACATGCGACCGGAGCGCTGGGCCGAGTACGAGCGCGTACTCGGCGCGGAGCCGCTTGACGAGTCCTTCACCGACGCGCATCTATCGGGCGCTCTTCGGGGCTCGCGTCAGGCCGTGAAGAAGCTGCTGATGGACCAGCGCCGGATCGCCGGCGTCGGCAACATCTACGCGAACGAAGCACTCTGGCGCGCCGGAATCGATCCGTCTCGTCCGGGAGATGCACTGCGAGAGCGTGACGTCGCGGCGCTCAGGCGGTCGCTCCAGGACGTTCTGCGCCAGGCCATCGCCGCGCGTGGAACGAGCTTTCGGGACTACCGCGACGCCTCCGGAGGGCGCGGCACCTTTGCCGCCGAGCTCTCCGTGTACGGTCGAGGCGGCCTGCCCTGCCCTCGCTGCGGCACACGTCTCGTGGACACCAACGCGATCGACAACCGGACGACGGTCTTCTGCCACCGCTGCCAAACCTGATTCGTGCCCCGCGGTAGTCACCTCGGAACACCCGCCACCGACGACGAGCTGCGCGCCATGCGCGGCACGGTGCGCGGCGGCTGCGCCGACCGCCCCGGCGTCTATCGCATGCTCTCCGCCGATGGCGAGGTGCTGTACGTCGGGAAATCGAAGCAGGTGCGGACGCGACTGCTCAGCTATTTCCGGTGCGCGTATCCGGAGGACAAGGGCGCGCGCATTCTCCGCCAGGCGCGCGCCATCGATTGGGAGTACGTGCCGAGCGAGTTCGCGGCGCTCCTGCTCGAGCTGCGCCTGATCAAGCGATTTCGTCCCCGCTTCAACGTGGCCATGAAGCGCGACGCGCGGCACTTCGCCTTCCTCAAGCTCACGCGCGGTCCCGCGCCCAAGCTGCTCGTGGTGCGCGGCGCCAGCGAGGACGCGTCCGTGTACTACGGTCCGTTCAACGGCGCGCAGCGCGTGAGCGACGCGGTGCGCGAGCTCAACGACGTGCTCGGCCTCCGCGATTGCTCGCTCGACCGACGCATGCACTTCGCCGATCAGCAGGAGCTCTTCCAGCTCACCCCCCGCACGCCGGGGTGCATCCGCTACGAGGTCAAGAAGTGCCTCGGTCCCTGCGTGGCGGCGTGTAGCGAGGCGGCGTACGCCGAGCGCGTGGCTCACGCCCGCGCCTTTCTCGACGGCGTGGATGACGGACCGATGGACCACCTGCGCGCCGACATGGAGCGCGCCAGCGAGCGACTCGAGTTCGAGCGCGCCGCGGTGCTGCGCGACAAGCTCCGCCGCCTGGAGGAGCTACGCGAGCAGTTCATGCGGATGCGCTTCGCGGTGGAGACGCTCTCCTTCATCTACCGCGTGCCGGGCGTGGACGGCGACAACCGGATCTATCTCATCCGGCGCGGCCGCGTGCGCGCCGAGCGACCGGTGCCCTCCTCGCGCCGCGAGCGACGCGAGCTGGCGCGGCTGGTGCGCGAGGTGTTCTCGCCCGAGGAGCGCGACGGCGCGCAGCTCCCCACGCACGAGATCGACGAGCTGCTGCTCCTCTCGTCGTGGTTCCGGCGCTTCCCCAGGGAGCTGCGGCGCGCGCGCCGCCCCGACGCGCCGCGGAAGCGCATCGAGCTCTCCGCCGCGCCGGCCATGCCCATGACCGATGGCGCGCCGGCGGAGCTCATCGCCTGACTAGGCTCCGGCCTCGTCTCCCCGCGCGCCGAGCCGCCGCGCGCGCTCCAGGAGCAGTTGGCGCTCGCGCGAGTTGCGCGTGAGCGAGGCGGCACGCTCCAGCTCCAGGCGCGCCTCGTCGGCGCGTCCGAGCTTGGCGAGGAGATCTGCGCGCACGGTGGGCAGCAGATGATACCCCTTGAGCGCCGGCTCCTCTCGCAGCGCATCCACGATCTCGAGCCCCGCCACGGGGCCGAACGCCATCGACACGGCCACCCCGCGGTTCAGCTCGACGATCGGCGAGGGAGCCACCTTGCCGAGCGTGTCGTAGAGCGCGGCGATCTTCACCCAGTCCGTCTCCTCGGGCGTGCGCGCTCGTGCATGACAGGCCGCCAACGCGGCCTGGAGCGCGTATGGGCCGATCGCTCCGCCTAACTGCTCCGCCCGCGCGAGCGAGGCCAGCCCGCGCCGGATCAGGAGCTGGTCCCAGAGACCGCGATCCTGCTCCAGCAGGAGAACGGGCTCGCCGTTCCGGTCCACGCGCGCTCTGGAGCGCGACGCCTGAAGCTCCATCAGCGCCAGCAGCCCGTGCACTTCCGGCTCGTCCGGCACCAGCCCGACCAGAATCCGGCCGAGCCGCATCGCCTCCTCGGTCAGCGCGGGACGCATCAGGTCATCGCCCGCGGTCGCCGAGTATCCCTCGTTGAAGATCAGATAGATCACCTTCAGCACGGCCGCCAGCCGCCGCTCGAGCTCGGCACCGCGTGGCACCTCGAAGGGGACGCGCGCCTCCGAGAGCGTCCGCTTGGCGCGCACGATCCGTTGCGCCACCGTCGCCTCGGAAACGAGAAACGCGCGGGCGATCTCGTCGGTGGTGAGCCCGCCGAGCAGGCGGAGCGTGAGCGCGACCTGCGCCTCGAGAGAGAGGATGGGGTGACAGGTGATGAACACGAGGCGCAGGAGATCGTCACCGACGTGGTCGTCGATCGCCGAATCGAGATCGGGCACCGCGCTCTCCTGACGCGCCTCCAACTCGTGCCCGAGCTGCTCGTGCTTCCGCTCGAGCATGGACGTCCGGCGGAGCTGGTCGATGGCCCGATGCTTCGCGGTGGCCATGAGCCAGGCGCCCGGATTGTCCGGGACGCCCGACTCCGGCCACCGCTCCAGCGCCACGACCAGCGCGTCCTGCGCCAGATCCTCCGCCACGCCGACGTCGCCGACGATACGCGTCAGACCGGCGATGAGCCTCGCCGACTCGATCCTCCAGACCGCGTCGATCGCGCGATGTGCATCGGATGCCGTCACGGCATCCAATCAGACCAACCGCGCCGGTCCGGGCAAGCCCGACCGGCCTCCTCCTCACCCCTGCGCGGCGGGCTCGGCGCGCCAGCGCTCCTGCTGCTCCTTGAGCTCGGCGGTGAACTCCGCGCACGGGTCATCCTGATCCATCATCTGCCGTACCTCACTCTCCCCCTCACCCACCACCGCGAGGAAGCGCTTGGCCAGCTCGATGGCCCGCGCCTTCGACTCCACATTCACGATCGCGTAGCCGGCGATCAGTTCCTTCGCCTCGGTGAACGGACCGTCCGTCACAACGAACTTCCCGTCGGAGATCCTCACGCGACAGCCCTTGGAGCTGTGCTGAAGACCGTCGGTCGCTACCAGCACGCCCGCCTTCGCCATCTCCTCGATGAGATCTCCCATCCGGGCGTACTCCTCCTGGGTCGGAGGGGAGGTGGATTCCCGGCCGGGCTTGTAGAGCATCATGAATCGCATCGTACCTTCTCCTCACGTTTCGAGTTCGATGCCGCGCCGGCGGCGATTCCACCGTTCTCTCGCGGCCCTACCTACACGTCGAGCGACGCACCGGAAAATCGACACGTCGCTCGATTCTTTCTCGCCGCCGGGGGCGGTTACTGTTTTTTCGCCACTCGAGCGCGCTGGCTGGCCTCCAATTCCCTCAACTCTGGGGTCATCGCATCACCGAAGTCCTCGGCCTCGAACACCTGGCGGATCTCGATCTCCGACTCGGCGCCGGGGAAGGGATTTGGAGCCCGCTTCACCCACTCGATCGCCTCCTCCTTCGACTTCACCTGAAAGAGCCAGAAGCCGGCGACGAGCTCCTTGGTCTCGGCGAAAGGTCCGTCGATCACCGTGCGCTTCTTCCCGGAGAATCGAACGCGGGCACCCTTCGAGCTCGGCTGCAGCCCTTCCCCGGCCAGGAGGACGCCTGCCTTCACCAGCTCCTCGTTGTACGAGATCATGTCGCGCAGCAGCTGCGGGTCTGGCGCGACCCCCGCCTCGGAGTCCTTGGTGGCCTTCACTAGGATCATGAATCGCATCGTACCGCCTCCTGTTCCTTCGGTTTCGACCTCGGCCGATGATGCTCGGCCCATCCTGTCGTCGAGTGAGCGCCGCCCCGATCGACAAACGCTCGACGCCGCCGGAATGGAGATGGGACCCCGCAACATCCGGTCTCCGCGGAGGCGGGCTAGTGACGCAGTGGAACGACCTCGATGTCCAGCTTCCCGCGGTCGATTCGAAGGAGTGCGACGCTCGGAGAGATGTCGAAGCGCCGCGGTCCGGCCGCGCCGGGGTTTACCACCAGGCGCTCACCGGCGGCCGTGACGAGCGGGCGGTGGGTGTGGCCGTAGACGAGCACCCGTTCCTTGTACTGGGCCAGCAGGCGCTGCGGGGTCGGGCTCCCCACTTCATGGCCGTGGCTGACGTGGATGGATACGCCGCCCACCTCGCGGCGGATGGCGCCGCTCAGCCTGGGGTGATCGGTGGGGTCAGTGTTGCCGTACACGGCCATCACCGGCGCGATGAGGCCCAGCTCATCGAGGATGTCGTCGCCGCCGACATCGCCCGCGTGGAGGATAAGCTCCACTCCTGCCAGCGCCTCGTGGACGTCCGGCCGCAGGAGGCCGTGGGTGTCGGAAATCAGGCCGATCAGGTGCTCCGCGATGCTACTGCCCTCGCTCTTCCCGAGCTCCCGCCTGCCAGCGCTTGCCGAGGGCGTGCTCCACACCCAGGTGGTCGAGGACCCTGGCGGCGATGAAGTCCACCAGGTCGCTTATCGACGTTGGAGAGGCGTAGAACCCAGGAGCCGCCGGGAGCACGGTAGCACCGGCACGGGTCACGCGGAGCATGTTCTCCAGGTGGATTGCGCTCAGCGGAGTCTCCCGGGGCACCAGAACAAGCCGTCTTCGCTCCTTGAGCGTGACGTCGGCCGCACGCTCGATCAGGGAGCGCGACGCGCCAAGGCTGATCGCCGACAACGTCCCCATGGAGCACGGGCAGACCAGCATGCCCGCGCTCCGCGCCGACCCCGATGCCGGCGATGCGCCCCGATCACGGTCATCGAAGGTAGTAACGAGCGGATCCCAGGAGTCTCCGCCAACCTGGCTACGGAGATCTTCTGGCGAAGTGATCCCGCTCTCCGTTTCCAGGAGCCGCCAACCGTGCGACGAGACGATCAGCCACACCGGGCGCTCCGCCAGGAGCAGCTGCTGGAGGATCCGAATGGCGTACGGAGCACCGGATGCGCCGGTGATGGCGACGGTCAGCGGAGGCCGGCCAGCATCTCGGCGCCGGATCATCTGAGGAGCACGCGCTCGGCCAGCACGAATCCGAAGAAGGCGATGCTGATCACGCCGTTCATGGTGAAGAAGGCGGCGTCGAGCCGGCTGAGGTCGCCGCCCCGGACGAGAGAATGCTCGTAGAGCAGCAAGGCGGCCACTGCCACCACCCCGCCAGCATACAGCCACCCGGCACCCAGCCCCCAGCCCACCGCCGCCAGAGCGAGCACTGTCGTGGCGTGGAGCACGCGTGCCACCGAGATCGACCGCGCCTGCCCGATGGCCGCCGGTATCGAATAGAGGCCCTGCTCCCTGTCGAACGCCAGGTCCTGGAGCGCGTAGAATATGTCGAAGCCCGCCACCCAGCACATGACGGCGACGCTCAGGAGCACGAGCGCCCACCATGGCGTGCTCCAGGCACCGGTCACTGCCAGGTAACCGCCCACCGGCGCAATGGACAGACCCAGACCCAGAACCAGGTGCGCGAGGCGGGTAAAGCGCTTGGTGTAGCTGTAGCCGAGGACGCAGGCCAGGGCGAGGGGGGAGAGGAGCAGGCAGAGGGGATTGAGCCTCCACGCGGCAAATACGAACAGTACGGAGGCAATGAGGACGGCACCCGCCGCCTCCTTCACCCCTATCAGGCCGGCCGGAATCTCCCGGGCCGCGGTGCGCGGGTTGAGGGCGTCGAGCCTGCGGTCGACTATCCGATTGAACCCCATGGCGGCAAACCGGGCGGCCGTGAAGGCGACCGTCACCCAAAGAACCTTGGCCCAGCCCACTGGTTTGACATAACTGGCCAGCACCACCCCCACCAGCGCGAACGGTAGCGCGAACAGCGTGTGCGGCAGCTTCACCAGATTGGCGTACCGCGTCCACGCGGAGCCGCCGCCGAATGTCTGCCCCTCCCTCGCCGCGCTCGTCATAGTCCTCCATCCTCGCTTCTCCCCGCTCGCCACCCACCCACTCCGAGCTCCGCCCACATCCCATCCACCCGCCGCTTCACCGCCTCGTCCATCTCGATCACCTTCGGCCACTCGCGCGTGAAACCCTCCTCTGGCCACTTCCGCGTCGCGTCCAGCCCCATCTTCGACCCGTAGGTGAATCCACGGCTGGAATGGTCGAGAACGTCCATCGGACCCATCGAGAAGCGCGCGTCCCGCTCGGGATCGAGGTTGTTCAGCGCCACCCACCACGCCTCCTGCGGGTCGCGCACGTTCACCTCCTTGTCCACCACCACGATCACCTTCGCCAGCGACATAAGCCCCTGCCCCCACAGGGCGTTCATCACCTTGAACGCCTGCCCCGGATACTGCTTGTCGATCGACACGAACACGAGGTTGTGGAAGATCCCCTCCGCCGGCATGTGATAGTCGACGATCTCGGGGATGGTGACCTTGAGCAGCGGGAGGAAGATCCGCTCCGTGGCATGCCCGAGGTAGAAATCCTCCATCGGCGGGCGCCCCACGATCGTCGTCCCGTAGATCGGATTCCGCCGCATCGTCACCGCCGTCACGTGCACCTGCGGGTACAGGTCCGCGAGGGAATAGAAGCCGGTGTGGTCGCCGAACGGCCCCTCCGTCACCAGCGCCTCGCGCGGATCGATGTGGCCCTCGATCACGAACTCGGCGTCGGCCGGCACCTCGAGATCGCACGTGAGCGCCTTGGCCAATCGCACCGGCTCCTTTCGCAGGAAGCCGGCGAAGATGAACTCGTCCACCGTGGGCGGGAGCGGCGCCGACGCGGAATAAACCGACGCCGGATCGGCACCCACCGCGATGACCACCGGCATCGTCTCGCCGCGCTCGGCCATCTCGCGCCAGTGCGCGGCACCCACCTTGTGGCGCTGCCAGTGCATCGCCAGCGTGCGCGGCCCGAGCAGCTGCACGCGATACATCCCCACGTTCCGGATCCCGCGCGACGGGTCCTTGGAGATGACCATCGTGAGGGTGATGTACGGTCCCCCGTCCTCCGGCCAGCACTTGATGATCGGAAGCTTGCGGAGGTCCACCTCGTCGCCGCGCCACACGACCTCCTGCGATGACGGTGCCCCTCCCTTCACCCGCGGCGGATACTTCCTGACCTCCAGCAGCCGCGGAAGGAGCGCCAGCTTGGCGATGATCCCCTCCGGCACCTTCATCTGGAGCAGCTCCGCGATCCGCGCCCCGATGTCGTCCAGCCGCTCCACGCCGAGCGCCATGCACATGCGGCGCATCGAGCCGAAGACGTTGATGGCGACCGGGTACGCCGAGCGCGTCCCGTCGAAGAGCGTGACGTTCTCGAAGAGGAGCGCGGGGCCGCCTCCCGGGCTCTTCATGACGCGGTCGGCGATCTCGCACAGCTCGAGGTCCACCGACACCGGACGCGTGACGCGCACGATCTCGCCGGCGGCGTCGAGCGTCTCGATCAGCTCGGAGAAGGAGTCGATGCTCACGCGCGCACTCCGACGTGGATGGCGACGACGCCCAAGGTCGGTGTCTCCCACGTCACGTCGGTGAAGCCCGCCCGCCGCATTCGCGAGCCCAGCGCCGCGGCGTCGGGGAAGCGGGCCACCGAATCGGGGAGGTAGCTGTAGGCGGTCGGGTGACCGCTCACCAGGCGGCCGACGGTGGGGAGCACGAGTCGAGAGTACAATCCGTATCCGAGTCGCACGAGGCCCGAGCGTGGAGTGGAGAATTCGAGGATGACGAGGCGCCCTCCCGGCTCGAGCACGCGACACGATTCGCGCAGCCCTCCGTCGAGGTCGGCGAAGTTTCGCACGCCGAAGGCGACGATGACACCCGAGAGGGCGCGATCCGGTATCGGAAGCTGGAGTGCGTCGGCGACGACCGGTGCCACCGGGAGCCGCCGCACCTTGCCGCGCCCGCGCCGCAGCATCGGCTCCGCGAAGTCGGCGCCCAGCACCGAGCCGCGAAATCCCTTCCGCGCCGCCAGCTCGGCGGCCACGTCGAGCGTCCCCGCGCAGAGATCGAGGTAGACGCCGTCCGCCGCGCGCTCGAGCGAGAGCGCATCGATCGCGCGGGCGCGCCAGCCGCGATCGATGTTGAAGGAGAGGACGTGGTTGAGCAGATCGTATCGCGGGGCGATCTCGGAGAAGATCCGTCGCACGTAGGCGCGCTTCTCGTCGCCTCCCGCAGCGGCGGCTCGTGCCCGACGCCGCTCGGTCTCGACCGGGAGCATTCCGAGTAACTTGGAGCCGCCGCCGGTCCATGGCAAGCTGGTGCGCTGGCCCAAGTTGGCCCCCGTTACTAACTTGCAGCCGGCCCGCCCGTCCCTCCCCGCCCCCGGCATGCCCGTCTCGCTCGAGCTCGCCAATCTTCCGGATGCCGACGTCGTCGCCCTCGCCCAGCAGGGGCGCGAGCCGGCGTTCCGCGAGTTGGTCCGCCGGTACGAGCGCCCCGTGTTCTCGCTCATCTACCGCATGGTGCGCGATCGCGAGCTGGCCGAGGACCTGGCGCAGGACACCTTCGTGAAGGTCCTCAATCACATCGATCGCTATCGGCCGGAGTTCAAGCTCTCCAGCTGGCTGTTCAAGATCGCCAACAACGTCACCATCGATCATCTCCGGCGGAGGCAACTCGACACGGTGAGTCTCGACGGCTCGCCGCACGCGGCCACGGCGAGCGACATCGAAGCGACCACGCTCGATGCCCGCGATCGCAACGAGTCGGCGCTCGACGAGCTGGAGTCTCGCGAGATCGGCACCGCCATCGAGGCGGCGATCGCGCGTCTCAGACCGGAGTACCGCTCCTGCATCCTCCTCCGTCACGTCGAGGGGCGGTCGTACGAGGAGATCGCGGCCACGCTCGACCTCCCGCTGGGGACGGTGAAGACCTACATCCACCGGGCGCGTCACGAGCTTCGGCACACCCTCGGACACCTGCGGGAATGACCCGAAGAATGACCGGAAACGCGACCCTTCGAGCCCTGAAACCCTTTGATGCACCGTGCCGTACGACCAGGTGGAGGACCTGTGGATAGACACCTGTTACCAGATGAGATCGACCTGCTTCTCGATGGCGAGGTCGGCTTCGGCACGACGCCGCTGAAGGCGCACGTCCGGGGCTGCGAGCATTGCCGTCGGGAGCTCGAGGAGGCGCGCAAGCTGGTGCGCGTTCTCGAGCACCTGCCGCATTTCGCGCCCGCGGTCGCCTTCGCCTCGCGCGTGATGGCGCGCGTGCAGGTGTTCGTCCCCTGGCACGTCACCCTGCTCGACACGCTGCGGGGATGGATGCCGCGCTCGCGTCCGGCCCAGCTGCTGGCCGGGAGCGGGCTGGCATCGGTGGCCGCCGTGTTCACGCTGGCGACGCTCTGGCTCCTCTCCAACCTCGACTCCGCGCTGTTCGCCGGGAACCTGGCGCTCACGCGCCTTCGCGCCGCGGTGCTGGGCGGGATCGGCGACACGGTGGCCGCTCTCCTGGGCGAGCCCGCGCGCGACGCGCTGAGCTCCGGTGGCACGATGGGGCTCCTCGCCGCCGCCACCCTTCTGCTCCTCCTGACAGCGTTGGCCACGCGCGTCGTCCGCGCGCTCTCGACGTCACGCACTCGCTGAGGTCGACATGCGCACGATAGAGATGCTCACGCTGGCCGCGCTCATCGCGCTGCCCGGATCGCTTCGCTCGCAGGCCGCCACCGCGCCGAGCGCG
>DATFFZ010000226.1:0-39013 GCA_035249845.1 Gemmatimonadaceae bacterium | reverse complement strand
CTCATCCTCGGCTCGGGCCTCGGCCATTTCGCCGATCGGGTGAAGGAGGCGGTGTCCATCCCCTTCGCCGAGATCCCCGGCTTCGCCGCGCCGACGGTGCACGGGCATGGCGGGCGGCTGGTGTCGGGCACCGTGGACGGGGTTCCGGTGCTGGCGCTGGCCGGTCGCTTTCACCTCTACGAGGGGCACGACGTCGGCACCACGGCGCTCCCGGTGCGCGTCGCTCACGCGCTCGGCGCGCGCACGCTCTTCGTGTCCAACGCCTCGGGTGGCATTCGCCGGAGCTTGCGCCCCGGCGATCTGATGCTCATCCGCGATCACATCAACCTGATGTGGCGGAATCCGCTGATCGGACCAGTGCAGCCGGGCGAAGATCGCTTTCCGGACATGTCCGCACCGTACGATCCGGAGCTGCTCGTGCTCATGCGAGAGAGCGCGCTGGCGGTCGGCGTACCGGTGGTCGAGGGGGTGTACTGCGGGCTGCTCGGCCCGACGTACGAGACGCCCGCCGAGGTCCGCATGCTCGAGCTGCTCGGCGCCGACGCGGTCGGGATGTCGACGGTGCCGGAGGTGCTGGCCGCGCGCGCGCTCGGCATGCGCGTGGCCGGCGTGAGCTGCGTGACCAACGTGGCCGCCGGGTACAGCGGAGAAAAAGTATCGCACGAGGAAGTGCTGGAGGTGGCGGGGCGGGTGGAAGAGAGCTTCACGGCGCTGGTGACGGAATGGCTCCGGCGGCTCTGACAGGTGACGGATGTGCGATCGACATGTGACGATAGGACGATTGCAGGTGCGATGTGCGATCGACATATGACGATATGACGATTGCAGGTGCGATGGGCGATGTGGACGGAGGATATGTGAGGGGCTCCGACTTCAATCTTCAATTCGGAGCCCCTCGCACATCGCACATCCCCCTCGCACCTCTGCGATGCAATCGTCATATCGTCATATGTCGATCGCACATCGCACCTTCGCGCATCCCCCTGGTTACGGAATCCTCACCCAGTGGTTGAGTGGGCCGTGTCCCCCTCCCAATCCAGGCGCCGTCTCGATCGCCCGGTGCACGAAGTCGAGTGCCTTCGTCACCGCCGACGGCAACGCGTCGCCCGAGGCCAGCAGCGCCGTGATCGCCGAGGAGAGTGTGCAGCCCGTCCCGTGCAGGTTTCGGGTGTGGAGCTTGGGGTGGCGGTAGACGCACACGTCGCGCCCATCGAAGAGGACGTCGATCGCCTCGGAGCCGTCGAGATGTCCGCCCTTCACCAGTGCCGCCCGCGCGCCTAACGACACGAGCGTGCGCGCGGCCCGCGACATTCCCTCCACGTCGCGGACCGGCGAGCCCACCAGGATCGTGGCCTCATCGAGGTTCGGCGTCACCAGCGCGGCCAGCGGGAGCAGCTCCTCCCGGATGGCGGTGATGGCGTCGGGCTCCACCAGCGGATCGCCGGACGTGGCCACCATCACCGGGTCGAGCACGTAGGGGGCGAGCGCGTGCTGGCGAATGCCGGCGGCGACGGTGCGCACCACCGCGGCATCGGGGAGCATGCCGCTCTTCACCGCGTTCGGACGGAGGTCGGTGGCCACGGCGTCGAGCTGGCCCGCGATGAGATCGAGAGGCACCGCCTGCCAGGCGCTCACGGCCAGCGTGTTCTGCGCCGTGATGGCGGTGATCACCGACGTGCCGAAGACGCCGAGCTGGTGGAAGGTCTTGAGGTCGGCCTGGATGCCGGCGCCCCCGCCCGAGTCCGAGCCGGCGATGGTGAGCGCGATACGGATGATTCCGGCGCTGTCGCCGGCGTGTGCGCTTCGCATTGTCCAATGATGTCCCGTTGCCGCGCGAGGGACAACGCGCGTCGTGACCACGGCGGCTCAGCGCCGTCTACCCTACGTCGGGCACCCGCTGCTCCGCGGCGGGGAGTCGGCCGTCTCCACGCGCCACCGGCGCTCAGGCTCGGGCACGTCATGGAACAAACACGGGCGGTGAAAGCACTGTGGATCGGCGGCGACGAAGCCGCGGCTACGTCCCCTGGAGCGGCCGCCACGCCGACAAGCGTGGAAGTCGTGCGCGCCAGCGAGCTGACCAGCGGACTCGCCACCCTGGCCGACGGTGGGATCGACGTGGTGCTCCTGGAGCTGGTTCGGCGCGCCGATGCGCTCGAAGCGCTCACCACGCTCCACGACCGTGTTCCGGATGTCCCCGTCGTCGTCCTCACCGCGCCTGACGACGAGGCGCTCGGGCTCGACGCCGTGCAGCGCGGCGCCCAGGACTGGCTCGCCACCACGCAGGCTGAGGGCACGCACCTCACTCGCGCGCTCCGCTACGCCATCGAGCGCCATCGCCTGCAGCGCACGCTGCGCGAGCTCTCGCTCACCGATGACCTCACCGGCCTCTACAACCGGCGCGGCTTCCTCACCCTGTGCGACCACCACCTCAAGCTGGCGCGGCGCACGCGCGGCTTCCTGCTGGCGAAAGCGGACATCGTCGGCCTGCGCGCCATCAACGCCGAATTCGGCTATGAGGAAGGTGACAAGGCGTTGCGGTACGCCGCCGAGATCCTGCGCAACAGCTTCCGCGTCTCGGATGTCGTAGCCCGGCTGGCCGTCGACGAGTTCGCGGTGCTGGTGCTGGACGCCGCCGATGAGACGGCGCGCATCATCGGCCCGCGCCTCGAGGCGCGCCTGGCCGAGCACAACGCCGAGTCGGGCGCGCGCTACACCCTGGCGATCCGGATGGGCCATACGCGATGCGGCCCGGACGAGACGCCCTCCATCGAGGAGCTTCTCGCCCGAGCCGCGATCGCGCTGGCCGACGAGCGCCGCTGAGCGGCGCCGTCCTCAGGTCCTGGGCGCGGGCAGCGAGCGCACGCGGTTCCTGAAGTCCTGGAAGTTCCGCGTGTCCGTTGCGAGCGACTGGAGGATGGCGGGATCCACCTGCTTGATCTGCGCCTCGGTGTTCGCTATGCGGTCTTCCTCCAGCGGGTGGGTGGAGAAGAACGCATCCACCGACCCCGCCGACCGCTGACGCTCGTCGAGCAGCTTGCGGAACATCGCCGGGATACCCAGCGGCGAGATCCCGGCGCGCATCACCATCGGTATCGCCCTGGCATCCGCCTCGTTCTCATCCTGGCGGCTGAAGCTGGCGAAGACCGCCGAGCCCGCCACGTTGATCAACGCCTGCGACGTCTGGCTCTCGCAAATGCGCGTCAGCACGCAGGCGAGTCCCACGCCGATGTTCGCGGTTTGCGCTTTCTCCATCTGCTGGATAGAATGGCGCTCCGTCACGTGCGCGATCTCGTGTCCGAGTACGCCGGCGAGCATCGACAGGTTGTCAGCCCGCTCGATCAGGCCCCGATTGACGTAGATGTAGCCGCCCGGCACCGCGAAGGCGTTCACCTCCCTACTGTCGACCACGAAGAACGTCCACTCCAGATTTCTTTCGTCGGAAAGCTTGGCGATGGAGTCGCCGAGCACGTTGATGTACCGGTTGATCTCGGGGTCCGCGATGATCGGGAGCTGCGCGTTGATCTGCTGCGCGTAGTCCGTCCCCAGCTGGACTTCCTGCTGCGTCGAGATTCCGCAGGCGCCCAACGTGAGCCCGAGTGCCGCTACCGCTGCGAAACGTTTCATTTCTTCCTCTTGGTGTGCGAGCCGTTCTCGGTACGGGAGGCAAGTCCCATTCCAAACCGCACATCTCTAAGTCCGTGAAGTTGCTGACCTTAGCGCGCGACCTACAGCGTCGCAAGGCGCGAGAGCGACAAGGCTTGTTCGTCGCCGAGGGCGTCCGAGCCGTCGAGGAGCTCCTTCGCTCCGACCTGCACGTCCGTGGCGCCCTCGTTTCGGCGGACCTAATGGCCGCGGCCCGCGGCAAAGCATTGCGTGACACGATCGCGGCCCGCGCCGTCGAGCTCCTCGAAGTCCCGGAGCGCGACTTCGCCACCGCGGCGGGTACCGACTCCCCGCAGGGCGTCCTGGCCATCGCCGAGGTGCCCCGCCGGACGCTCGAGTCGTTGGGTCTTCCCGTGGTGGCGCGCCTGCTGGTGCTCGACGGCGTGCAGGACCCGGGCAATGCTGGAACCCTGCTGCGAACCGCGGCCGCGCTCGGCGTACACGCGACGTTCGCGCTCCCGGGCACGGTTGACCTCTGGAATCCCAAAGTCGTCCGTAGCGCGATGGGCGCGCTCTTTCATCGTCCCGCACTTGGTTGTACCTGGGATGAGCTCGGCCGGTTCCTGCGCGAGAGCGAGCTGTCATGCTGGGGTGCCGATTCCGAGGGGGAGCCCGTCGATGCGATCGCGGCGGATGACGTGCCCGCGCGGCTGGCGCTGGTCGTCGGCAATGAAGGGAGTGGCCTCTCCGACGATGCGCGCGCGCTGATCGAGCGGCGCGTTCGGATACCGATCTCGAGCGACGTCGAGTCGCTCAACGTGGCGGTGGCCGCCGGCATCCTCCTCCACCACTTTCGGCCGAGAGCGAAACGCTCGTGAGCGATGCGCTGATCCTCTTTCCCGTCTGGTTCTTCGGCGTGTTCGCCATCGCGCTGGGCGCCATCGTCGGCTCCTTCCTCAACGTGTGCATCGCGCGCTGGCCCGCCAACGAATCGGTGGTGTCGCCCCGCTCCCGATGCCCGCGCTGCGGAAAGCAGATCGCCTGGTACGACAACGTGCCGTTGCTCAGCTGGCTGGCGTTGCGCGGTCGCTGCCGCGGATGTGGCGAGCCGATCTCCTCGGTCTATCCCCTGGTGGAGCTGGTGGTGGCGCTGAGCTGGCTGGCCGCGCTGCTCCAGTTCGGTGCCACCTTCACCGCGCTTCGGGTGGCCATCTTCGCCACGCTGCTCCTGGGCATCATGCTGACGGACGCGACGCACTACATCATCCCCGATGGCTTCACCGCGTTCGGGATGGTGTGGGCGTTCGTGGCGGCCACCCTCGCGGCGTTCCTCGGTGAAACTTCTCCGTTCGCGACGCTGTACGATGGATTGATCGGAGCCTGCGTCGGCGCCGGCGCGATCGCGATCGCGGGGTGGCTCGGCGAGATCGCCTTCAAGAAGGAGGCGATGGGGTTCGGCGACGTGACGTTGATGGCGATGGTCGGCGCCCACCTCGGCGCCGAACGGACGCTGCTCACCGTGTTCATCGGCGCGCTGCTCGGCGCGGTGACGTTCCTGGGGCTCGTCTTCCCGATCGAGTGGATTCGGAGCCGCCGCCGCGGCACCGCGGTGGAGCTTCCGCTGGTGCCGTTCGGGGTGTTTCTTGCACCGGCTGCCTTCATCGTGCTCCTCTGGGGGAGCGCGCTCATCGACTGGTATCTGCACGGAGTGATGGGACTGTGATGTTCGGAGAGGATCTCTGGCGCTCGGGCGGCACGCTGTCGCGCCTCACGCGCGATCTCACCGCCGAGGCTCGCGCCGGGCGGCTCGAGCCCGTGCGCTGCCGCGACGACGACATCGCGCGGGTGATCGACATCCTGCTACGTCACGGGAAGAACAACCCGGTGCTGGTGGGCCCCGCCGGCGTGGGCAAGACCGCCATTGCCGAGGGGCTGGCGCAGCGCATCGCGGCCGGCGCGGTGCCGGTGGTGCTGCGCTCGGTGCGGCTGCTGGCGCTCGATCACGTGTCGCTGCTCGCCGGCACGATGTACCGCGGACAATACGAGGAGCGCATGCATGCGCTCGTCCGCGAGGTGTCGTCGGATCCCGACATCATCCTGTTCGTCGACGAGCTGCACAATCTCATCGGGCAGGGCACGGCGATCGGCGTGGCGATGGACGCGGCGAACATGCTCAAGCCTTCGCTGGTTCGCGGGGAGTTTCGGGTGATCGGCGCCACCACCGACGACGAGTACGAGCGGTGGATCTGTGGCGACCCGGCGCTGGAGCGACGCTTTCAGAAGGTGCCGGTGCGCGAGCTGAGCGCCGAGCAGACGCTCGAGATTCTGGAGGCGAGGAAGGAGCGGCTGGAGCGTCATCACAACGTGGCGATTGCCGCCGACGCGCTCCAGGCCGCGGTGCGCCTCACCGACCTGTTCATCACCGACCGCGCGCGTCCCGACCGCGCCATCGACGCCCTGGATGAGGCGTGCGCGCACACGCAGGCGACGGCGTCCTATTCACCCGGAGTGGAGGCGCTCATCGCCGAACGGCGCGAGATGACGCGGGGCACGCCGCGCGTCGAGCAGTCGGAGCCGGCGCCCGAGGCGGCGGAGCAGGCGGAGCCGTTCGGCGGGAAGCTCGATGATCCGCTGGAGCGAATGGCTCGTCAGGGCTTCGCGGCGCTCGAGCGTTTCGGCGCCGAGATCGAGGCGGCGTTGTCCGGGCAGCCGGTGGCCGCGCCCACGCAGCGCGCCGAGGGTACGGAGCCGTTGCGCACCAACGGCGAGGGCGCGCCGCCGCGCCGTCCGCGCGCCTCGCGGCTCGCCGAGCTGGACGCGGAGATCCACCGGCGTCTGGTGGCGGAAGGGCTGGTCGTTCGCGGCCACGACGTGGCGCGAGTGGTCAGCGTCGCCTCCGGTCGTCAGATCGAATGGACGCCGTGAGGCGTGCGCTCGGTTCGCCCTGCCTGACGAGTCTGGCGCGACTGCTCGCCCTGTCGGCGACGACGCTGGCCGCGGCCTGCGGCGGTGAGGATGCCGGCGCGCAGGGTCCCTACGCCAAGCAGGTGAACGAGGCCATCCCCGTGATCGAGCGGGGCACCGGACTCCGGTTCAAGCAGCGCCCGGTGCTGGAGGAGCGGTCCAAGGAGGAGCTGCGTGCGTATCTCGAGGAGCAGTTCCGCACGCGCGCGGCGGAGGACGTGGCGCAGCAGGAGATCATGCTGCGGCGGCTGGGTCTCATCCCCGATTCGCTCCGCCTCGGCGAGTTCCTGATCGAGTTCTACACCGAGCAGGTGGCTGGCTACTACGACCCCGCCACCAAGAAGCTCTACATCGTGAAGGGGATCGCGCCCGAGGTGGTGGCGCTCACGGTGTCACACGAGCTGGTGCACGCGCTCCAGGATCAGTACACCAATCTCGATTCGCTCCTCCAGGTGAAGGGGGCGGATGACCAGGTGATGGCAGCGCAGGCGGTGGTCGAGGGACAGGCGATGCTCGTCCCGATCAAGGCGATGGGCGGAGTGCTCAACCTGCCGGGCGGATGGGAGCAGGTGCGGCAGCTGGTGCGCGAGCAGACGCGCCAGCAGTACCCGGTGCTCGCCTCGGCGCCGAGCATCCTGTTGGAGACGTCGATCTTCCCCTACCTGAGCGGCCTGGAGTTCATGCGGCGCGTCGAGACGCAGCGCCCGGGGACGCAGCCGTACGGCTCCAACTTTCCGAAATCCACCGAGCAGATCCTCCACCCAGAGAAGTACTTCGACGCGCCCGATGCGCCGTCGCGCATCACGCTCCCGACGCCCAGCGGCGCCACCGACACGTATCAGAACGAGGTCGGCGAGTTTCCCATTCGCGTGTTCCTGTTCGAGCATCTCCAGAACCAGGCCGATGCGGTGCGGATCGCGGCCGGGTGGGATGGAGATCGCTACATGGTGCTCGGGACTCCTCGCGGGGAGGGCATCGTCTGGGTGACGACGTGGGACTCCCCGGTGGATGCGATCGAGTTCGCGCAGGCGCTCGACGCGGTGGTGGCGCGACGGTTCGGAGCCGTGCAGCCCGCGGCCGGCGATCCGTCCGGCAAGACCTACACGACGCGCGGCCGCACGATGTGGGTGTGGGGCGGGGAGATCGACACCAAGCCGGCGGTGGTCTACGTGGACGTGCCGGAGGGCGTGCGTCCCGACGTGATCCGCCCCGAGCAGGTGACGGTTCAGGACTAGCCTGACGGCCCGACTCGTCAGGCGCCGCGGCGCAGCGCGCCCGAGATCAGGTACAGCAGCAGCCCCACCAGCCCGCCCACCAGCGTGCCGTTGATGCGGATGAACTGGAGATCGCGTCCGATCGCGAGCTCGATCCGCTGCGCGGTGACCTTGGGGTCCCAGCTCTGCACCGTCTGGGCGATGAGCTGCGCCACCTCGTTCTGGTAGCGATCCACCAGGTAGAGCGCCACGTCGGTGACGTAGCCGTCCACCCTGGCCAGCAGCTCGGGGTCGCGCAGCGCCGCATCGCCTAACGAGACGAGGCCGCGCTCGATGGCGGTCGGCGCGAAGGCGTCGTCGGCGTCGGCATACCGGAAGAGCGCACTCTTGGCCTCCTCCCACATGGAGGTCGAGAAGCGGCGCACCGCGGCGGCGTCCATCAGCTCGAGCTTGAGCTCCTCGGCCTTGGCCTGCACCTCGGGCGAGTGGTGCAGCTTCTGGATGAACTCCTCGAGGGCGCGGTCGAAGCGCTCGCGCATGGGGTGATCGGGGTCGCGGCTGATCTCCTGCAGGGTGCGGTCGAGCCCGCCGACGATCTTTTCGTGGATCTTGTCGTCCACCAGCTCCGGCACCCACCAGGGGCTCTCGCGCTCGATGCGGTCGCGAATCAGGTCCTGGTGATCGTGGACCGCGCGCGCCAGGAGGCGCACGGCGTCGTCGAGCAGCTCCTGGTGCCGCTTCCCCTCGGTGATGAGCGACAGCGCGCGCCCGACGATGGGCGCCACGCGCGTGTTGCGAATCCGGTTGACGATCACGCCGTCGATCAGCTCCTGCACGTCCTCGTCCTTGAGGACGCGGACGCCGCCGGCCAGCGCGGTGGCCGCCAGTCGTGCAACCTTCCGGCTGTTCTCGGCGCTGCTCAGCCACTTGAAGAGGTGGTCGGCGATGTGCAGCGACGCCAGCTTCTGCGAGAGCACGTCGCGGCTCAGGAAGTGACGGGAGACGAAGTTGCCCAGCGTGCGGCCGATCTGGTCCTTCCGGGCGGCGATGATCGCCGTATGGGGGATCGGAATCCCCATCGGGTGCTTGAACAGCGCGGTGACGGCGAACCAGTCGGCGAGGCCGCCGACCATGGCCGCTTCGGCCGTGGCGCGGATGATCGCCAGCCAGGGGTAGCGCGCGCTGAGAATGGCCGACGCCACGAAGACGGCGGCGGCGCCGAGCAACAGGCTCGTCGCCCGACGCTTCATGCGGTCGAGATTGGCCTGCTTGGTGGGGTCGTCGAGTGGTTGGAGCACGCCGCTGGTGGCGCGACCGCGCTCGTCAGGCGGTCGTTTCGATCGGCACGGAGCGCTCGGTCGGCTCGAGACGACGCTCGTCCTCGACGCGCGCCGGCGCGTCGGCCCGACGCTCGGGCGCGGGAAGGAGCGCCAACCGGAGCACTTCGTCCATCGTCTGCACGAAGGTGAAGGCCATGTTCTGCCGCACCTCGTCAGGCACCTCGCGCAGGTCCTTCTCGTTGACCTTGGGAAGGATCACCTCGCGGAGGCCGGCACGATAGGCGGCCATCACCTTCTCCTTCACTCCGCCGATCTCCAGGACCTTGCCGCGGAGGGTGACCTCCCCGGTCATGGCCACGTCGCGCCGCACCGGCCGCTCGCTCAGCGAGCTGGCGATGGCGAGCGTCATGGTGATGCCGGCGCTCGGCCCATCCTTGGGGATGGCGCCGGCCGGAAGGTGGATGTGCAGGTCGAACTCGCGGAAGATGGCGTCGGTGATGCCTAACTGGCCGGCCCGCGAGCGAACGTAGGAGTACGCCGCGTCCACCGACTCGCGCATGACGTCGCCGAGCTGTCCGGTGACGATGAGCCGACCCGTCCCCGGCATCTTGAGCGCCTCGATGGTCATGAGATCGCCGCCGGTGGCGGTCCAGGCCAGCCCCGTGACCGCGCCCACCTCGGGCTCCTGCTCCGCTTCCTCGCTGGAATAGCGCGGGATGCCGAGGATCTCTTCGACCAGCTGGTTGTCCACCACCCAGGCGCCTTCCTCACCGTCGGCCTTCTTGCGCGCGCGCTTTCGCATGATCGCCGCCACGTTGCGCGAGAAGCCGCGGAGCCCCGCCTCACGAGAGTATCCGCTGGAGATGAAGCCGAGCACCTCGTCGGTGAACTGGATGTCCTTGTCGGTGATGCCGTGCTCCTCGAGGAGCTTGGGGAGGAGGTAGCGCCAGGCGATCTCCACCTTCTCCTCGATGGTGTACCCCGTGATCTTGATGACCTCCATGCGGTCGCGGAGCGGCGCGGGGATGTCGAACAGGTTGTTGGCGGTGCAGATGAAGAGCGCCGCGGAGAGATCGAAGGGAAGGTTGAGGTAGTGATCCACGAAGTCGTGGTTCTGCGACGGATCGAGCACTTCCAGCATGGCCGCCGTCGGATCCCCCGACATCCCGCCGTGGGTCATCTTGTCGATCTCGTCGATCATGAGCACCGGGTCCTTCACCTGGACGCGGCGCAGCGCCTGGATGAGCAGCCCCGGCATGGCACCGACGTAGGTGCGGCGGTGCCCGCGGATCTCGGCCTCGTCGCGCACGCCGCCCACGGAGATGCGATAGAACTGCCGGCCGATGGCGCCGGCGATGGCCTCGCCTAACGAAGTCTTGCCGGTGCCCGGGGGCCCGACGAAGCACAGGATCGGCCCGTGCGGATCGCCGCCGCGCAGCTTGCGGACGGCGAGGTACTCGAGGATGCGCTCCTTCGCCTCCTGGAGCCCGTAGTGCTTGGCGTCGAGCGCTTCCTGGACCTTGGTGAGAGCGATCTGCTCGTCGCCGGAGCGCTTCTGCCAGGGGAGCGCCACCAGCCAGTCGAGGTAGGTTCGAATGACCTGATACTCGCTCGACGCCGGAGACAGCATGCGCAGGCGCTCGATCTCGCGCCGGGCCTCCTGCATGGCGCGCTCGGGAAGCTTCGCTTCCTCGATCTTGCGCAGCAGCTCCACGGCGTCCTTCTCACCGGGGTCGGCCTCCCCCAGCTCTGCCTGGATCGCGCGCAGCTGCTGGCGGAGGTAGAACTCGCGCTGGTGCTGCTCGATCTTGACCTCAGTCTGCCGCTTGATGTCCTCCATCACGCGCGCCCGCGCCACCTCGCGCTCCAGCCGGCTCAGGACGAAGCGGATGCGCTCCCCGATGTCCAGGCGCTGGAGCACTTCGTCCTTGTCGGAGATGCGGAAGTTCATGTTGGTGGCCGCCAGGTCGGCGAAGCGGCCGGGGTCCGACATGTTCATCTTGAGGATCGCCGGCACCTCGTCGGGGATGCGCTCCACCAGCTCGGCCAGCGTCTCCGCGGCGGAGACGAGGCGCGCCATGAGCTCCTCGCCATTGATCGGATCGAGCGGGGTCTCGCGCGCCGGCTTGATGCGGGCGACGGGGAAGGGATCACGCCGATCGATCCCGTCGATCACGATCCGCCGGAGCCCCTGCAGAGTGATCTGGATCGTCTCGCCGGGGAGGTTGATGCGCTCGTGCACGCGCGCCGCCACGCCGACGCGACCGACGAAGGAATCCGGATTCACCGCCTCGTCCATCTCGCCGCTGGCCACCACCAGCCCTACGATGAGGCCGTTGTCCTCGTACGATCGGAGCACGGCCAGGTTCTCCGGCGCCCCCATCTGCACCGCGATGGTCCCGAGCGGGTACACGATGGTCGACCGCAGCGCCATGAGGGGCACCGAGGGCGGGAGCTCGGACTTGAGGATCTCTTCTTTGCGTTGGGTGCGGGCCATGGAGAGATGGAGGCGGTGGGTAGGAACGACTACATCGGGACTCGGCCATCGGTCATCGGGACTCGGCGACCGGTCGAGATCTCACCGCCACCGCCGAGTCCCGATGGCCGAGTCCCGATGACCGTCCCGATGCCCGAGTCCCGATGCGGTCGTTCCGCTTGTCCTAAATACTAATCCCGTCTACCTTTAAAGGCTATGTTCGATGAGCTGAGCGAGAAACTCGACGCCGTGTTCGCGCGGTTGCGTGGGCGCGGCGTCCTGACGGATGCGGACATCAAGGAAGGGTTGCGCGAGGTCCGCCGCGTGCTGCTCGAGGCCGACGTCAACTTTCAGCTCACGCGCGAGTTCCTGGAGCGCGTGGAGCAGAAAGCCGTCGGCGTCGCCGCGCTCCGTACGGTCTCACCGGGCCAGCAACTCGTCAAGATCGTCCACGACGAGCTCGCCGCAATGCTCGGCGAGCGGCGCGAAGGGCTCAAGCTCAGCACCGTTCCGCCGACCGTCGTCATGATGGTCGGGCTCCAGGGGTCGGGGAAGACCACCAGCGCCGCCAAGCTCGCCCGGAAGCTCAAGAGCGAAGGGCGGCCCACCCGTCTGGTGGCGGCCGACGTCTACCGCCCGGCGGCGATCGATCAGCTGGAGACGCTCTCCAGGCAGGTGGAGGTGCCCATCTACCTCGACCGCGACACCACCGACGTGGTGAAGATCGTCAAGCGCGGCATCGACGAGGCCAAGCGCGCCCGCGAGCGCGTGGTGATCATCGATACCGCCGGCCGTCTCCAGATCGACGAGGAGATGATGCGCGAGCTCTCGCGCATCAAGGACGCCGTGCATCCCGACGAGATCCTGCTCGTGGCCGATGGAATGACGGGGCAGGACGCGGTGAAGATCGCCAAGGGCTTCGACGACCAGCTCGGCGTCACCGGCGTGATCCTCACCAAGATGGACGGCGACGCCCGCGGCGGCGCGGCGCTGTCGATCTTCGGCGTCACGAAGAAGCCGATCAAGTTCATCGGCGTCGGCGAGAAGGTCGATGCGCTGGAGGACTTCCACCCCGAGCGCATGGCCGGTCGCATTCTACAGATGGGCGACGTCGTCACCCTGGTGGAGAAGGCGCAGTCGGCGTTCGACGAGGATGAGGCGAAGCGCCTCGAGAAGAAGGTAAAGAAGGAGGGTCTCGACCTTCAGGATTTCCTGCAGACGATGCGGCAGATCCAGAAGCTCGGCCCCCTCGAGGGTCTCCTCGGCATGCTTCCCGGCGTGAACACGAAGATGCTCAAGCAGGCGAAGGTGGAGCCCAAGCGCATGAAGCACATCGAGGCGATCGTGCTCTCGATGACGCCCGCGGAGCGCAAGAACCCCTCGATCATCAACGGTTCGCGCCGGTCGCGGATCGCCAAGGGCTCGGGGCGACCGGTCAATGAAGTGAACCGCTTGTTGGATCAGTTCCGGGAAATGCAGAAGATGATGAAGAAGCTGGGATCGGGTGGGCGGATGGGAATGCCGCCAGGCCTGATGATGCGGGGCTAGGGCCCCCCGAGCCCCCCGTTCCCCGGGTGCGCACCGGATCTCCCGGCCGCGCGAAGAGCCCGGGTCGCAGTACCAACACCACTCTCCTGGGAGAACAGCACATGGCCGTTCGTATCCGTCTCCGCCGCGTCGGGCGGAAGAAGACGCCGATGTATCGGATCGTCGTCGCCGAGTCCACGAGCCCGCGCGATGGGAAGTTCATCGAGACCATCGGGCAGTACAATCCGCGCGCGAAGGAGGGTGGAGTGAACATCGACACCGCTCGCGCCAACCACTGGCTCGACGTCGGCGCGCTCCCGAGCGACACCGTGCGCTCCCTCCTGCGTCGTGCCGGCGTCCTCAAGCAGCGGCACGAGCAGCGGCTGGCGCGGAAGCGCGTGGGCACGGCGGTGCCGGTGGCCGAAGGCGGAGCCGAGTAAGGCGATCGTGGCGAAGCCCGATCTGATGATCGTCGGGCGGCTGCGCAAAGCACACGGCGTGCACGGGGAGATCCTCGTGGAGCCGATCACGGACGCGCCGGCCGAAGTGTACTCGGCCGGCCGTCGTCTTTTCGCCGGCACTACCGACGGTCGTGCCTCGCCTGACGAGGAGACGCTCACCATCGCCTCGGCGCGGAGCTTCCGCGATGGGCTCTTCCTGGTGCGCTTCGCCGAGCTGAGCGATCGCGATGCGGCGGCGTCGCTGGCGAACCGGTATCTGTTGGTGCCGAGCGCCGAGCTGCCGCCGCTGTCGGAAGGGCAGCTCTACGTGGCCGACCTGGTCGGCCTGCGCGTCGAAGATGAAGCCGGCGCCGCCGTGGGTGAGATCGTGGGCTACTACGAGCTGCCGCAGAATCTGCTGATCGAGGTGCGGCGCGCCGGCACGGCCGATACCGTGCTGCTTCCGTACCGCGAGGAGTTCCTGGTGCGCGTGGTGCCCGAGGAGCAGCGGATCGTGATGCGCCTGCCGAACGGGATGCTCGACTGATGCTTCGCGTGAACGTGGTGACCATCTTCCCGGAGTTCTTCACCACGCCGCTCGGACTCAGCATCCCGGCGCGGGCCGCCGCGGCCGGCTCGGTGGAGTACCGGGTGGTGGACCTGCGCGACTTCACGCACGACCGCCATCGCACGGTGGACGACTACCCGTTCGGCGGCGGACCCGGGATGGTGATGAAGCCCGAGCCCTTCTTCGAGGCGGTGGAATCGCTCGGCGCCGGAGCGCCCGTCGTGCTGGTCTCCGCGCGGGGCCGACCGTTCACCCAGACGGACGCCGTGCGATATGCCGCGGGATCGGAGCTGACGCTCCTCTGCGGCCACTACAAGGACGTGGACCAGCGCGTGGCCGACCATCTGGCGCACGAGGAGATCTCGCTCGGTCCATTCGTTCTGAGCGGCGGCGAGCCGGCGGCGCTGGCGATCATCGACGCCACGGTTCGGCTCCTCGCCGGCGCGATGTCCGATCCGGAAAGCGCCTACACGGATTCCTTCTGGGATGGCGGGCTGAGCGCGCCCAGCTACACGCGGCCGGCGGAGTTCCGAGGACATCGCGTCCCGGAGGTCCTGCTGTCGGGAGACCACAAGCGCATCGCCGAATGGCGGCGCGCGGAAGCCGAGCGCCTGACACGACGGCGCGCGGCGCTACCGGGCGATGGAGGGAGCGAATGAAGTCGGTGAATCCGGCGACCGGCGAGACGCTGGCCACCTTCGAGCCGCACGGCGATGCGGACGTCGAGGCACGGTTGCACTGCGCCGTGAACGCGTTTCACGCCCATCGCCGGACGACCTTCGCCCATCGCGCCGAGCGAATGCTGCGGCTCGCCGAGCTGCTGGAGCGCGAGCAGGAATCGCTCGGACGGCTCATGACACTGGAGATGGGGAAGCCGATCCGGGCGGCGCGCGAGGAGGCGGCCAAGTGCGCGCGTGCCTGCCGCTACTACGCCGAGCACGCGGAGCGATTTCTGGCGCCGGAAGCGGTTCCGACCGAAGCGGCGAGTAGCGGCGTCCGCTATCAGCCGTTAGGCGTGGTGCTGGCGATCATGCCGTGGAACTTCCCGTTCTGGCAGGTGATGCGTTTCGCGGCGCCGGCGGTGATGGCGGGAAACGTGGGCGTGCTCAAGCACGCGTCGAACGTGCCGCAGTGCGCGCAGGCGCTGGAGGATCTCTTCCAGCGCGCGGGGTTCGCCGAGGGCGTCTTTCAGGCGCTGCTGGTGGGGAGCGACGCGGTGCCGAACCTCATCGAGGACCGCCGCATCGCTGCGGTGACGCTCACCGGAAGCGAAGGGGCGGGGTCGAGCGTGGGCGCCGAGGCCGGCCGTCAGATCAAGAAGTGCGTGCTGGAGCTCGGCGGCAGCGATCCGTACATCGTGATGCCGAGCGCCGATGTGGACGCGGCGGCGCGCGCGGCGGTGACCGCGCGGACGATCAACAATGGCCAGTCGTGCATCGCGGCCAAGCGCTTCATCGTGCACGAGGCGATCGCCGACGAGTTCGAGCGCCGCTTCGTGGAAGGGATGCGATCGCTCGTGGTGGGCGATCCGATGGACGACAGGACGCAGGTCGGACCCTTGGCGACGCGGCAGATCCTCGAGGAGCTGGAGGAGCAGGTGAGGGGCTCGGTGGCGCTGGGCGCGCGGGTGGTGACGGGCGGCCATCGCCTGGTGGGTCCCGGTAACTTCTACGCTCCCACCGTGCTCACCGATCTGGCACCCGACGCGCCGGCGCGCCGCGAGGAGACCTTCGGCCCGGTGGCGGCGCTGATCCGGGTGCCGGACCTCGACGAAGCGATCGCCGTGGCGAACGAGGTACAGCTCGGCCTCGGCGCCAGCGCCTGGACCATGGAGGCCGCCGAGCGTGAGCGCCTGGTGGAGGAGATCGAGTCGGGAATGGTGTTCGTGAACGCGATGGTGGCCTCCGACCCGCGACTGCCCTTCGGCGGCGTCAAGCGCTCCGGCTACGGCCGCGAGCTCGGGGCGATCGGCATCAGGGAGTTCGTCAACATCAAGACGGTGTGGGAGGGAGGAGGGAGGAGGGAGGAGGGAGGAGGAGTTCAGACGAGGCATTAGGCATTAGGCATTGGGCATTCGGGCTCCCGCGATGGAATCTCTGCGCCGAGACCGAATGCCGAATGCCGAATGCCGAATGCCAAGGTTGCAGTCTCCGTCCGCGTCGCTTATCTGTGGTCGGTTACTCCGACCTGCCGGCACATCTCCAGCACCGGGCAGGCCGAGCATTTCGGGAGACGACCGGTGCAGATGTGCTTGCCGAACGGGACCAGCAGCTCGTTGAGGGTGATCCAGTAGCGCTTCGGTAGCGCGGCGGTGAGGGCGAGCATCGTCTCCTCAGGCGTGCGGGCGGAGACGTAGCCCCAGCGGTTGGTGACGCGGTGGACGTGGACGTCCACGCTGATCACCGGGGTGTCGCAGGCGATGCCGAGGGCGAGGTGCGCGCACTTCGGTCCGACGCCGTGGAACGAGCGCAGCACCTCCGCATCGCAGGGGAGCCCGCCTGCGTAGTCGCGATCCGTGCGCCTGGCGATCTCGCGGATCTGCGCCGCCTTCCCGCGGTGAAAGGTGGCGGCGCCGATGACGCGGTCGATGGTGTCGACGTCGAGCGCGGCGATGGCGGCCGGGGTGGGCGCGCGCTCGAGGAGCGCCAGCGCCACCGGGAGCGACACCTCGTCGCGCGTGCGCACGGAGATGATGCACGCCACCAGCTGCTCGAAGAGCGTGCGATGACCGCGCGCGGCCAGCTCGAACATCGCCGCCTTGGGGTACGGCGCGACGGCGCGCCGGATGCGGCGGAGCATGAGCGCGATGTCGTGCGGTCGTTTGGGCGCGGCCATCGCACGGGCCGGCGCGCAAGACACATGCGCACCGGCTCCGCCGCCCTCGTCAGGCGGCCTTTTTCTCCCGCAAGCTGGCCACCAGGCCACCCACGGCGCGAATCACCTGCTCGTGCCCTTCACGGTGCAGCGCGGCGAGGATGTGCTTGCAGAGCGCATCGCGCCACAGGTGATCGGCGCAATCGCAGCGAGGGTGGTTGGCCGTGCAGAGGTCCACCCAGTGCGCCTCGCGTCCACCCACGACGCGGTATCTCCCATCGCCTACCTTCTCACCCACCAGGGTGAGGCTTCGCTCGAGCCGGGCCCCATCCAGTCCAATTCGGGCGACGTCGATCACGACGGTCGTCATGTGCTCCTCCTTCACAGGTCCCTAGGTTCTGATCCAGTCCTTGTTCCGGAAGATACACCGGGGATTCGGGGAATGTTCGGTATCTCGGGAAGCGGGAATCGGGAAGCGGCCGCGCGGTGCGCGGCCTGCGGGAAGAGCCGGCGGATTCGGAACTCATCGGGTGTGCCTTCGCTTCCCGCTTCCCGATTCCCGCTTCCCGATTGCCCGATGCCTAGCATAACCCCCTTCGCCCCCTTAACTTACCATGTCTATAGCAAAAACGGCCTTGAGACGGGCCCACCTACCGCCCCGAGCGTCATATGCATCCCTTCATCGAAACCCAGAAGCCTTATCTCCGCACCGACATTCCGCCCTTTCGGTCCGGCGACACCCTGCGCGTCGACGTGCGCGTGAAGGAGGGTGACAAGGAGCGGCTCCAGGCCTTCGAGGGCGTGTGCATCGCGCGGCGCGGCAGCGGAGTCAGCGAGACGTTCACCGTCCGCAAGATCTCCAACGGCGTCGGCGTGGAGCGGATCTTTCCCGTGCACAGCCCGATGATCGGCGCCATCACCGTCGTGCGGCGCGGCAGCGTGCGCCGCGCCAAGCTGTACTACCTCCGCAACGTGAGCGGAAAGTCCGCTCGCATCCGCGAGAAGAAGGTCCGCGTTCCCGGCTCCACCGAGGAGTAGGGAGGCCCCAGCGATGCGCGAGGAGCCCCGGGCCGCGTTCGCCGGGCGCCGTCGCTGGAGCACCATCGAGCGGGATCTCCGCCGTACCGGCGGAGCGCTCATCGCCGGGGTGGATGAAGTCGGACGCGGATGTCTCGCCGGCCCGGTGGTCGCTTGCGCCGTCATCATGCCGCCTGACGAGCGCGCCATCCGCGGCGTCGACGACTCCAAGCTCCTGACGCCGCGCGCGCGTGACCGCCTGGCGCGACTCATCCGTCAGCACGCCCTGAGCGTCGGCGTCGGCGCGGCATCGTCGCGCGAGATCGACCGCATCAACATCTACCAGGCCAGCGTCCTGGCCATGCGGCGCGCGCTCCGCCGGCTCAACCTGTCGCCGGACCACGTGCTGGTGGACGGCCGGCCCTTGCGCACGCTCGGCGTCCCACACACGGCCATCATCGACGGCGACGACCGCTGCTTCAGCATCGCCTGCGCCTCGATCATCGCCAAGGTCATCCGCGACCGGCTCATGCGGAGTCTCGCCGCGCGCCACCCCACCTACGCGTGGGACCGGAACTGCGGCTACGCCACTCCCTCGCACATCGCCGGGCTCGCCTCCGATGGACCGTCGGTCCACCACCGCCGTAGCTTCCTGGTGAAGGCGCTTCTCGAGCGGGAGCAGCTCCCGCTGGAGCTCGACGACACGCCCACCGTGGAGGCGGGCTTCGCCGACCTTCTCGTCCAGGATTTTCCGGGCAGCTCCATCATGCTCGGCGCCATCGAGCCAAGCCGCGAGCTGCCACCGGCGTGACCGCGCCCGCCGACTCCGCCTCGATCTTTCGACCGGCACTGCTCGCCGGACAGGTGGGCATCATCACCGGGGGCGCCACCGGCATCGGCTTCGGCATCGCCGAGCTGCTCGCCGAGCTCGGGATGCACGTGGTGCTGGCCAGTCGGAAGCCGGAGCATCTGGAGCCCTCGGTGGAGAAGCTGCACCAGCGCGGCGGCGCGGCCAGCGCGGTCGCCGTCGACGTGCGGGAGGTCGAGCGGGTACGGGCGATGGTTGCCGAGGTGCGCGCGCGGCAGGGACGCGTCGACCTGCTGGTGAACAACGCGGCGGGAAACTTCTATGCCCCGTCGGAGACGCTCTCGCCTAACGCCTGGAAGTCGGTGGTCGAGATCGATCTGTACGGAACGTTCTTCTGCTCTCAGGCGGTGGCGCCGGTGATGCGCGAGCAGGGCGGCGGACGGATCGTGAACATCTCCATGACGCTGCACTACCGTGGGTGGCCGATGATGGCGCACGCCACGGCGGCCAAGGCGGGTGTCGACGCGCTCACCCGGACGTTGGCCATGGAGTGGGCGCCGCACGGGATCAGGGTGAACGCCGTGGCGCCGGGCCCGATCCCCACCGAAGGAGTGCGCAAGGCCTTCGTTCCCCCCGGTGCTGGCGCTACTGATGTTTTCGCCGTGGAGAAGGCCATGGGCGACTACGCACAGCGCGCCATCCCTCTGCGGAGGTGGGGCTCTCCGCGCGACATCGCCAACGTCGTGGCCTTCCTGGCGTCCCCTGGCGGCGACTGGATCACCGGATCCATCGTCGTCGTCGACGGCGGCGAGTGGCTCCATCGCGCCGAGCGATAGCCGGCTGGTCGCCAAAAAATTGTGGTACGTCGCGTGCTGTTGGCGCGAGACGGATGCGAGACCTCGCACCGGGGAAAGGCCCTCGCGAAAAATGAGACCTCGTGACGATGGCAGGCAGAAGGCAAACGGCGAACGGATGAAGCTCGCAAGTTGTGATCCAAATCACACTTAGCTCATGCGTTGCCCACTTCCTTTCTGATCGTCCGAGGCACATTTTTCGCTCAAGCAACGGCAGCAGTGGTTCGGTTCCCCCTTGGCGCAAACGTGAGCACGGAGACACAGACTATGAACCTCAAAAGACTCGCACTGATCGCGGCCGTCGTGCCGTTCACCGCAGCGTGCGCGACGAAGGGCTACGTGCGTGAGCGCGTCGCCGAAGTCCGCACCTACACCGATTCCTCGCTGTCCGCCGAGCGCGCCGCGCGCATGGCTGGCGACAGCGCCGTCGCGGCGGATGTAGCGTCGCTTCGTACCGAGTTGAACAACCTGCGCACCGAGTTCGGCGCGAAGATCACGGCGCTCGAGGAAGGCGTGAAGTTCGCGTTCCCGGTCAACTTCGCGTTCGACGATGCGACCGTCCGCGATCAGGATCGCGCGGCGCTCGATCGCTTCTCGCAGATCGTGCAGAAGTACTATGGTGGCTCGGTGATCACCGTGGAGGGCTTCGCTGATCCCGCCGGCTCCGTTCGCTACAACATGGGGCTGTCGCAGCGTCGCGCCGAAGCGGTTCGCGAGTATCTCGTGACGCAGGGCCTCACCGGCGAGACGCTGCGCGCGGTCGGCTATGGCGAGACCCGCCAGGTCGTGAACGGCGCCGAGCGCGATGATCCGGGCGCCGAGATGAACCGCCGCGTCGTCTTCGTGGTGGAGAGCCGCGGCAACGCCGAGGCTGCCGGGGTCGTGAGCTCGCTGCAGGACTGAACGGCAGGCTGAATCACTCGCGACTCGCTCGCGTTGCGGCAAGTGGATCGGGGTGGAAGCCAACGCTTCCACCCCTTTTCACATCCACGTCACCGCTCGACTCGCCCCCATGTAGGGATTTTCTCCGGGCCCGTCGGGGCGCTTCCCCGACAGACGGCAGGCCGCGCCACTTCCATCGTTGAAGTCGACGCCGAGCGCACGCTCACTTCGTTACTTCTCCGCCGAGGTTGCCATGTCCGCCGTCGACACTGCCATCGAGCTCGAGACCCCCAGCGGGGAGTCGTGGGGCACTCTGGGAAGCCTGTTGGTCGCCACCGATGGACAGCCGGGCGCCAACCCGGCCATCACCGCGGCGCGCGTCCTTCTCGAGCGCGGGGGAGGCGACGTCGAGGTCATTTCGGTTCTGGAGCCGCTTCCGATCCTCGGCGCGGAGCTCGGCATCGAGCCACCCTCCGCCGTGCTCGAGCAGGAGCGGCGCGCGGCACTGGCGCGCACGGTCGAGAGCCAGTTGCGCACGCTGGGCAAGGCTGACTGGAGGCGCAAGGTGATCGATGGCCCGCCGGCGCAGGTGATCGCCCGCGCCGCCGAAGGGGCTGGCGCGCGGATGATCCTGCTCGGAATCGGCCGGCACGACGTCATCCACCGTCTGGTGGGGAGCGAGACGGCGCTGCAGGTGCTTCGCCTGGCAAACGTGCCGGTGCTCGCCGTGGCGCCCGGCTTCTCCGGGGCGCCGCGGCGCGTCGTCGTGGCGCTCGACTTCAGCGCGGGCAGCCTGCGCGCGGCGCGCGAGGCGCTGGCCATCCTGGCGCCGAACGCCACCGTGTACCTGGTGCACGTCGCGCCGCGCGTGGAGTTGCCGCCCGGAGTCGCGCAGGCGGCGGGGACGACGTCGGCGGAGGTGATCGCATCGGCGTTTCAGAAGGCGATCGACGAGATCGGATTCCCCGGCGAGCTGACGGTGGAGACGATGACGGTGCGCGGCGATCCGGCCAGCCAGATCCTGTGGGTGGCGCGGGCCACGGACGCCGACCTCATCGTCGTCGGCAGCCACGGCCACGGCTTCTTCGAGCGGATGATCATCGGCAGCGTGGCGACGAAGGTGCTTCGCGGCGCGCAGTGCTCGGTCCTCGCCGTGCCGCCGATGACCGACGACCTGTGCCGCAGCTGCGCGACCGATGTGGAGTGGGAGCGCACGGACCGTTCGCTGGAGGCGACCGAGTGGGCCACGCGCCTCCAGGAGATCTCGACGCGCAACGCCGGACGCGACTGCTCGGTGGAGGAGGACAACGTGACCTTCGGCGCGCAGACGCAGGGAACGGAGTATCGCTTCCGCGGCGCGGCCTACGACCGTCACGATGATCGCGTCGACCTCATGCTCTCACACGGGAGCTCCCACCTGACACGGAGCATCACCCACCCGTTCGGTGTCCAGGTCCAGCTCCGCGCCGATGGACGTGCCGACACGCTGCGCGTGGAGCATCACGGCGGGCAGACGCTGGTGACGTTCCGGGACTGATCGAAGCGTGGCCGGAGAGCAGGGGCGCTACTAGATTTCTGGTAGCGCCCCTTGTTGTACGACCCGGTAGCTCAGTTGGTAGAGCAGCGGACTTTTAATCCGTAGGTCCCGAGTTCGATCCTCGGCCGGGTCATTTGCGTCGGCTCGCATCGTTCCTCCGCCACGCCTCACGGCTCCGCGTCGCGCCTCGCACGCGCCAGCTCCCCCTGCATCGCGTCGCGCAGCTTTCCCACCACTCGGCCGCGGACGTTGAGCAGTCCGCCTGACGGCAGGTTGTCGAACCGGTAGCGGCGGAGGACCAGCAGGTACACGCCGGGAGCGCCCCGCGCGGTCTGTCGGTCAACCACGGTCAGCAGCTCGAACGCCGCCTCGAAATAATGATTGGCGTAGAGCTGCTTCGAGCTCAGAATCGTCGCGCTCGGCAGCTCCGGGGACTCGTACAGCGTGGCGTGCGTGATCCCCAAGATCGGGCGGAGGCCCGACATCTCGTCCTGGTACCAGTAGAGCACGTCGGTGCTCCCCGGCGGCCTCGCCCCGGGGTAGGCGCGCAGATACTCGTGCAGCGCCGGGACGTAGCGGTACAGGTACGGCGATGCGGCCAGGAGATCCTCGAACGCGTCGATGGCGCGCGTGCCGCCGCGGTCGTCGTACACGATCAGTGCCGCGTTCCCGCGGGCGCGATAGTCGGCGACGTACTCCACCATGCGCTGGCGCACGTACGCCGCCACGTGCGCCCTGGCCTCGCCGCCTGACGAGAGGAGCGCCCGGGCGCGACTCATGTCGGCGGCCGGCATCTTGAAGTTGCAGCTCCCCGGCTTGCACTTCCGGAGCTCGCTCACGGCTTCGTCATCGGCCGTCACCTCGCGCACATCGGCGAGGGAAGGGGGGTCGTTGAAGATCCCGAGCTTGGTGCGGGTGGGAGAACGGAGCGACGTGCGGAATTCGCGCAGGCGCCGGACGTATGCCTCACGAGGGACGTCCACCGCCACCAAGCCGAAGACGGCGACGTCGCGCTGGTTGGTCGTCTCCAGCACTTTCACCACCGGTTGGCCGCGGGCGGCCGCGTCGATCTGCGCGGCAGAGAGCCCAATGTCCCTTTGCAGGAAGCCGGTGAGCGTCACGGCGGGTTGCTGCGCGCCGAGCGCGACGGCGTGGCCGGACAGGGGGAGCGTGGCGGTGACCAGGGCGGCGGCGATCCGCGTCAGCAGCGGGGGGACGCCAAGGCGGGACTGTCGCAAAGCGGACATTGTGCGGTGTTGGGACGGCGGAGGTGGAAAGGTCCGGGCGGCGCCTTTCGGGAGATGGACTTTTGCGGCGCGCGTTGGCAACGCGCGCCGGCGCTCCGGCGTCGAATAATCGGCTCATCCCCGCGCATACCGCTTCGTCCCCCGTCGCATGCGACTCGAACCGCAAGCATTCTCCGCTTGCCGTACCGCGTCCTAGGTTGCGATCACCGAGCGTGCGCGATCGCGCGGAACGTCGCGTGATGTGCGGAGTATGCGGGTCGAGCACGTTGAAACGCGCGCGGTGGTGCTTCCGTAATGTGGAAGTTCGAGGGTGCGCGGCCAGGTGTTCGCTTGTGGGACATACCGGACATTTCGTCGCACATCCCCGGAGCACTGCGGGAATCTGCGTATCGGCTCGGTTATTCGCGGTAAACCCTAACAGGCGTCACGATGTCCAAGATGAGCAGACGCGTGCTCGTCGACGCCGCCGAGGAGAGTATGGGAGCGAAGCCAACGCCACGCAGTATCGATGTGGTACCGCCCGCGGTGTCGGAGGCGACGCAGCACCTGCGTCTCATCGACGCCGAGCGATTGAGCGGTGGCGTATCTCGGACGGCGACACGACAGCCCGCGACCAATGACGAGTCATCGATCTCTCAGGCGTCGCGAACGGAGGAAGCAACAATGTCGGCGATGAGCGTGGCCGCGCGCACAGATGCGGCTGATCTCCGGGACCTCCGTGCCTCCATGGCTGAGAGCGCGGCGGAGGTACTCGGTCTGCGTGATCTTCTCACGCGGGTGGAGGCGCTCTTGCGGCGCGCCGCCGCCGGACCAGGGATCGAGCCGCAGTCGTCGGAGGCGCCGGAGCGCTTCGGCGACATCGAGGTATATCTCGCGTCGCGCACGGTGTTGCGGCGCGGGCAGCTGGTGACGTTGAGTCCGACGGAGTTTCACCTGCTGCTGGCGTTGCTGCGGCGGCGTGGGGCGCTGGCCACGCGCGAAGAGCTCTTGCGCGAGGTGTGGGAGAGCGAGGCGGATCGGAGCACGCGGCGGGTGGACATGACGGTGTGTCGCCTCCGTCAGAAGCTGGAGGACAATCCGGCGATCCCGCGCCACATCGTGACGGTGCTGAAGGCGGGGTATCGGTTGAGGGCGTGACCGTTCGGGATGCTGGGTGAGAGGGAGTCGGTGGGCCGGCGAGGAATCGCCGGCCCATTGCTTTGTCCGACCCGGAATCCCCAGGCATCGCATCCCGATACCGTGGCCTAACGAGCGCGCTGTCTCGCCGCGGTCGCAGTCGCGTTTCACCAACCTGTGACGACTGTGACACCGGTGAAATGTCGGCAACCGTACCGATGTAACAGCCGCTGCGGTTCGCCACGCGCCAGAGTATCTTCGTCACATTCGTGCGGCGCTTCGGCCCACCGCTGTTGAGGGTGGCATGTACCGACTGTCATCTTGCGCCGCCCGCATTGTGCGCTCGAAGCGCTCAACGGTCGTGACCGCGCTTACGCGCGGCCCGGCGGTTCCATGCGCCCCGCCATCCGTGGCGCTTCCACGCACTGGTCCACTCACCCGCATACCTAACAAAAGGTATGGAGGTCGCATGACAGGAAGATTCCGTCAGTGTGCGGCCCTGGCGTTCGCACTCGCGGCATTGCCCGCGGTCGCGGTCGCCCAGGCGACGATCACCGGTAGGGTGATCGATCGAGTTACTCAGCAAGGCATTCCCTCAGCGCAGGTCCTGCTCGTCGGCACGCAGCGCGGCGCCGTGACGGGCGATCAGGGGCAGTACCAGATCCGCGGCGTTCCCGCCGGGCAGCACCAGCTCCGTGCCGTGCGCATCGGCTACGTGGCTGAGGCGCGCGTCGTCGACGTTCCGGCCACCGGATCGGTGACGGCGGACTTCGCCCTGGCCGTCACCGCCCAGCAGCTCGACCAGGTGACCATCAGCGCCAGCGGTCAACAGCAGCTCAAGCGCGAGAGCGGCGCGAACACCGGCAGCATCGCCCTCGAAGACGTCCCCCTGCCGGCGGTGAAGAGCGCCTCGCAGCTCCTCAACGGACGCGTCGCGGGCGTGACGGTGCAGCAGGGCGGCGGCACCACCGGCGCCGGCTCCCGCATCCGCATCCGTGGCTCCAACTCGGTGTCGCTCTCCAACGATCCGCTCGTGATCGTCGACGGCATCCGGGTCAACAACAACCAGCTGTCAGGCACCCTCGACGTCGGTGGGCAGGGGATCTCGCGCTTCGATGACCTCAATCCCGAGGAGATCGAGAGCATCGAGGTCGTGAAGGGCCCATCGGCGGCCGCTCTCTACGGAACGGCGGCGGCCAACGGCGTCATTCAGATCACCACCAAGAAGGGACGCGCCGGCAAGACCCGCTGGCAGGCGTACGGCGAGTACGGCACGGTGAAGGAGAAGACGTCCTTCCCCGACAACTTCGCCGCGGTCGACATCTGCGATCAGAACGAGTTCAACGCCGGATTCTGCTTCGGCGCCCCGGTCGGCGACACGATCTTCGGAAACCTCGGCACTACCGGCGGCTTCGGCTGCGGTACGGACTTCGTGGTGCAGGGCGTCTGCAATCAGGACGGCATCGCGTCGTTCAACCCGCTCGAGGTCAACGGTCCGTTCCAGACCGGCTTCACGCAGAAGCTCGGACTCAACGCGGCGGGCGGCACGGAGAACGTCACCTTCTACGTGGGCGGTGATTACTCCAAGGAAGAGGGCGTGTACGAGATCAACCGCCTGCGTCGCGTGAACGGCCGCGCCAACGTGCGCGCGCAGCTCCGCGACAACCTCGACGTGACGGTGAACACCGGCTACATGTCGAGCCGCACCCGTCTTCCGCAGAACGACAACAACGTCCGCGGCATCATCCCGAGCGGCGTGTTCGGCTACGCGTTCCCGGACGGCGGCGACGGCCTCGGCTACGGCTTCTTCGCCAAGGATGACTTCTTCGGGATCGATACCAGGCAGAACGTGGAGCGCTTCACCGGCTCGCTGTCGAGCAACTGGAGCCCGCTGGCCTGGCTGACGTCGACCACCACGTTCGGACTGGACTTCACCAACCGGCACGACCACGAGCTGATTCCGCCCGCGACGTCCGGCGTACCGACCAGCACTTTTGCCGACGATCCGGAAGGGAAGCGATTCTCCGATCCGTTCCAAACCTTCTTCTACACGTTCAACAGCGGGCTGACCGCCAACTATCAGGTCGCAACTTCGCTGCGCGGCTCGACGACGGCCGGTGTGCAGTACAACAACGAGACCGTGCGCGGAACGCAGGCATTTGGACAGGGCCTGCTCGCCGGAACCGGCTCGCTCGCCGGCTCGGCGAAGCTGTTTGCGGTCGACGAGACGAATAACGAGAACGTCACCATCGGCGGCTACGTCTCGCAGCAGATCAGCTGGCGCGATCGTTTGTACCTGACGGCCGGTGCCCGCGGCGACAAGAACTCGTCGTTCGGAACGGACTTCGGCGTCATCGTCTATCCGTCGGCCAGCATCTCCTGGGTGATCGGCGAGGAGACCTGGTTCCCCAAGAACGACATCCTCAGCTCGCTGCGTCTTCGCACGGCGTACGGCGAGTCGGGGCAGCGTCCCGGTCAGCGTGATGCGATCCGGTTCTTGACGGCCACGGCGGTGGCGGTGCGCGATGTCTCGCGACCCGGCGCCGACACCGACCAGCCCGCCTTCATCACTGGCGGCGTCGGCCTCGCGGACCTCGAGCCCGAGCGGACCCGTGAGTTCGAGGGCGGTGCCGACTTCGGCTTCCTGGAAGATCGGCTCGCGCTCGAGCTCACGTACTACCACAAGACGACGACCGACGCGCTCATCCTGCGCCGTCTGCCGCCGTCCAACGGTACCTTCCAGACGCAGTTCAACAACATCGGCGAGGTCCGGAACACCGGCCTCGAGTTCCTCGTCAACGGCCGGATCATCGAGACGCGTCCGGTTCGCTTCGAGCTGACGGTCAACGGCTCGACGAACAAGAACGAGATCATCGACCTCGGCCAGACGGCGCCGATCCCCATCACGCAGGATCAGGATCACCGGAATGGCTTCCCCCTGGGCGGCTACTTCGGCCGCAAGATTCGCGGGTGGGAAGACAAGAACGGCGACGGCATCATTCAGCGCGTCGGGTGCGCTCGGCTACAGCAGAACAACACGGCCGCCTGCGAGCTGACGATCGATGATGATGAGTCCTATCTCGGTACGCCGTTCCCTCGGCGCGAGATCGCGGTGACCCCGTCGCTCACGTTCTTCGAGTACGTGCGCGTGTCGGCGATGTTCGACCACAAGGGCGGGCACAAGCTGCTCAACTTCACCGAGCAGTTCCGCTGCGTGGCCTTCCAGGTGTGCGAGGCGTCGCAAGACCCGAACGCTCCACAGGAGCTCCAGGCGCGATTCGCGGCCGGACTGCTCGGAACGAACGCGGGGTACGTGGAGGACGCGACGTTCACGAAGCTGCGCGAGCTGGCGGTCACGCTGTCGGCGCCGCAGCGGTGGGCATCCCGCGTCGGCGTGAGCGGACTCTCGCTCACGGTGGCCGGGCGGAATCTGAAGACCTGGACGGATTACACCGGCTTCGATCCGGAAGCCAACGAATTCGGTCCGGCGCAGTTCGCCACGGACGAGTTCCTGACGCAGCCGCAGACGCGCTTCTGGACCGCGCGTCTCGACGTGACCTGGTAAGGAGCCCACTCACATGAGCGAGAACCGATTCATGACAAATACGATGCGGACGCGGGGGGGACGCTGGTCCCTCGCGCGGATCGCGGCGCTTGCCGCGATCGTCGCGCTGCCGTTGTCGGCGTGCAATCCGGACGACCTGCTCGACATCGAAGATCCGGACGTCTCTCGTCCAGGTGCGGTGACGGGTCCGTCCGGGCTCCCGGCGATCCTCAACGCGGCTCGTGGTGACTTCCAGGTCGGCTTCAGCGGCACTGGGGGCACCACCGCGTTCGAAGGGCTCGTCAACATGTCGGGGCTCTTCACCGACGAGCTGTTCTTCACCGAGACGTTTCCCACGCGGGTGGTGGTCGATCGTCGTCGCATCGAGAACGACGACATCTCGAACGCCACCATGCGCGACATCTTCTTCGCCATTCAACGCGCGCGTCAGACGGCGGAGACCGCGATCGCGGGGTACGAGGAATTCGACCCCGGTGTCGAGGGACACTCCGAAACGCTGAGCCTGGCCGGCTTCACCTACGTGTTGCTGGCCGAGATCTACTGCTCCCCGTTGCCGTTCTCGACGCTCGACGACGATTCGCACCTGGTCCCTGGGCCGGCGCTCAGCCGCATCGAGATGCTCGACCAGGCGATCGCGTACTTCGCCGAGGCGCAGTCATTCGCCGAGACGCTGGGCGATGCCGACCTCGAGTTCCTGGCGCGCGTCGGGCAGGCCCGCGCGCTCGTCGACAAGGGGCCGGCCAATTACGCGGCGGCGGCGGCGCTGGTGGCCACCGTCCCGACGGATTGGGAGTGGCTGGTCTTCCACTCGGACAACTCGGATCGCCAGAACAACGGCATCTGGGAGTACAACTGGAACCAGGGACGCTGGACACAGGCCAACAGCGAGGGGGGAGAAGGACTTCCCTTCCGCAACGGTGATCCGCGGACGCCCTTCACCAGCCTGGGCGCGGGCTTCGACGGGGTGCGTGCGTTGTTCGGCACGCTCAAGTACCCGGATCGTGACGCCGATGTGCCGCTCGCCAGCGGAATCGAGGCGCGGCTGATCGAGGCCGAGGCGGCGCTGGCCGGCAGCCCGGCCACCGCGCTCGGCATCCTCAACACGCTTCGCACCACGGTGCCCGGTCTCGCTCCGCTCGCGCTCGGCGCGACGGCTGCGGATCAGCAGAACCAGCTCTTCAGCGAGCGCGCGTTCTGGCTGTACCTCACGGCGCACCGGCTCGGCGATCTCCGCCGCCTGATTCGTGACTACGGGCGCGTGGAGAGCGACATCTTCCCGAGCGGCACGTACACCGGTCGTGGCGGCGGGACCTACGGTCCCCAGGTCGCGTTCCCGGTGCCGTTCGAGGAGCGGAACAACCCGAACTTCGTTCCCGGGTCGTGCGATCCGAATACGGCGTGACGACGGAGCTCGTGAGTAGGAGCTAGGAAACTCGCCAGGAAGGAAGGGCCGGCGGAACACGCCGGCCCTTTCTTTTTTCTACGCCGCCGAGTGCCGAGTCCCGATGGCCGAGTCCCGATGTCAGTCGGCTCTCGGATGCACCGCCGAATACGGCGTCGGCATTGCGGGAGGCGCGCCGGGGAGGTCGCCAGGGCGACGCGAGCGCTTGCTCCGCTTCTCGGCGTACATCAGGGCATCCGCCTTGGCCAGCAGGTCGTCGATCGAGCAGGGCGACGCCGGGTCGTATTGAGCGATGCCCATGCTGAGTGACAGCACGAACGGGCGCTGACCCCGCGCGTTTCGCATTGCCAGCTTCTCGCGCAGGCGCTCCACGTAGCTCTCGGGGCGCGCCCCCGACGACTCGAGCGCGAGCACCACGAACTCATCGCCGCCAATGCGCGCGATGATGTCCGCCTCGCGGAAGATCTCCTTCAGGATGTCCGCCGTCTCGAGCAGCGCCAAATCGCCCTCGCGGTGTCCGTGGCGATCGTTGATCGCCTTGAGGCCATCGAGATCCACGAAGATCTGCGACACCCGCTTGTTCATCCGGTCGGCCACCTTGAGCTGCTGGCGCGCCAGCGTGAGAAAGCCGCGGCGGTTGTAGAGGCCCGTGAGATCGTCCACCAGCGACATGGCGCGTAACGCCATCTGGAGCTGATGACGCTCGATCGCGTAGCGGATGGCGCGCACGAGCAGATTCCCATCCACCTGCTCCAGCGCGATGGAATCCTGGGCGCCGAGCTTGAGCGCCATCATCGCCTGAGCCTCGTCGTCGCCATCCGTCAGCACCAGGATGGGAACGTCGGGCGCATGGTCGTGCAGCCGGGTGAGCCCCTCCAGCACCGGCGGGCCCGGCAGGTCGACGCTGAGCAGGACGGCATCGAAGTGATCTTCGCTGAGCCGGCGAAGCGCCTGTGTCATCTCGGAGGCGCGATCGATGTCGAGCGGCGTGCCGGTGCGCCCCTGCACGGCCTCGGCGAGTCGCCCCGCCTGCGAGTCGTCCGCCTGAACGAGCAGCACCCGGATCGACGCGCTCATGCGGACTGGAGGCGCTTCACCTGCGCCGAGTCAACGGGCAACTGCGAAAAGAGCCGGTAGGCCCGGCTCGACTCTGGTGACACTTCCGGCTCGTGCCCAAGAAGCCAATGCAACACTCCTCGCTCTCTCGGCGTTTCGGCCAGGAGCGATGGGTCACGTCGCCGCTCGCCGATATTCCAGCTTCCCTGCCGATGGCGGGCCGTGGCCATGCCGTTCATGGCGGGGACGGCGGCCTCGATGTAGCGACGTCCGATCCAGGGGAGGTGAACGCTGGCGCCAGCCTGGTGCCGGGAGTGAGGAAGGCGGCGAATCGCCGCCTCGTCGCGCTCTCGAGCCCGCCTCCGATCGCCGCCTCGCTCCGCCGCGCGCGCGTCATCGACCATCGCGCTCACCTCCGCGGGAAGCGACGGGGTGTCCGTTTCGGACACCCCCTCGGCACCCGCGGTGATCATGTGGCCGCGTCCGCGCGATAATCAGGGATGTGGTAGGCGCGAATCTTCCGCGCCAGCGTCGGGCGGGAGATGCCGAGGATGCGAGCGGCCGCGCTGCGGTTCCCGTGGGTGATCTCGAGCGTCAGGCGTAGCGCCTCGCGCTCGATCGAATCCATGGACTTCCCCTCGGGCGGGATCGTGATCTGCCGGAGCGGATTGGCGGCGCGCGATGCGGGCTGCGACGTCCGCTGCTGCAGCATGAGGTGATCGGACCCGATGACGTTCCCCTCGCAGAGGATCGCCGCGTGCTCGATCACGTTCTTGAGCTCGCGGATGTTGCCGGGCCAGCTGTGCTGCCGGAGCGCGGTGATCGCGTCGGGTCCGAGCTCCTTCGGCTTGAGACCCTGCTGCTTGGCGAGCTCCTCGAGGAAATGATTGCCCAGGCGCTCGACATCACCCTCGCGCTCGCGGAGCGGCGGGAGGTGAATCCGGAAGCCGTTCAGTCGATAGAACAGGTCCTCGCGGAACTCCAGGCGCGCTACCGCCTCGTGCAGCGTGAGGTTGGTGGCCGCGATGATGCGGCAATTGATGTCGAGCTCCTGGAGTCCGCCCAGGCGTCGAACGCGCCGATCCTCCAGCACACGAAGCAGCTTCGGCTGGAGACGGCGGGGGAGCTCGCCGATCTCATCGAGGAAGAGCGTTCCGTGGCCGGCCAGCTCCATGAGCCCACGCTTCTGTGACCGCGCATCGGTGAACGCGCCCTTTTCGTGTCCGAAGAGCTCGCTCTCGAGGAGCGTTTCCGGAATGGCGGCGCAGTTGACCGCCACGAACGGCTCACCGCGCGATGGTCCCGCGTAGTGGATGCCGCGCGCGAACAGCTCCTTCCCCGTCCCCGTTTCTCCAACCAGAAGGACGGTAGTCAGGCGGCTGGCCGCCACTTTGCGCGCGCGGTCGAGCGCGTCGCGAAGCGCGGAACTGTCACCGATGATGCTCTCGATCCCGAAGTCCAACGTGGCTCCGTTCGTGTCCTCGGGAAGGACGGGGTTCGCCACCACTTGGTAACCCATTTTTCGGCTTCGATTGGCTCCACTCGCGCCGCGGCAGATCGCGCGACGCGAGTTGCAAAGTGCGAGTGTCGGCTATCGCTTCGCGCGACCCATCGCGCGGATCTCGCCGGAGATGTGGCACACTCCAAGATCGCCTTTCGGCGGTGCCGATCATCCAGCGGGCAACCAGCCGACCGCTCCTTCGGAACGGTCAGCACGGCGCCCCCCGCGATCGGTAAACGCAGCGATCCGCTCTCGTCAGCGATCTACCCAGTGGCGGTCGCGTCGGCGCGCGGCCGCACGACATTCCGAGCAGGGGGCATCACGAGGGACGTGGAAGGCTCGTCAGACGGTGGCGTCGCTCATCTTGCGGTGCTGGCCGTTGTCGAGCGTCACGACGCGCAACCGAGCAACCTGCGTGCCGATCGTAAATAGTTGTGATAAAATGACTTGCAATGTGCGACGCGCGCCCCTGTGGAGCGAGATCGGCACGTCTCCTTTCACCCATCGCACGAAACGTCGCAACGGGTCGCGAAACCACTGCCTACCCATGAGGCATGCGTGGAACGGAAGGGAGCGTTCGCGCGCCGATGCCGCAATGCAGTAATCCCGCCCGAGGGCTACTCGACCGAAAAAGGGCGTCTCAAATCGTTGCTCCCGGTGGCCTGAATCGTGTTTTCCTTGCACGCTCGGCCCCCCCGCGCCAAGCCCCCGCGTTGCCGACACGATTCACGGAGCACATGGCCGAAACCGACACGCACGGGCACGCCTCAGCGGCGATCCAGACTCCCTCACCGAGACGTGAGCGTCTCCGCTTCACCGACTTCCGCTTCCGGCGCACCCCCGATGGTCGCTGCACGGCAGAGGTGGAGCTGGAGTGGGTCGACGGCGTTCTCCTCCGGGGATCATCGGCGGGGCAGTCGAGTCCGACCGTGGACCTGCGCGTCGCGGCGGAGGCGACGCTCCGCGCGATCGAGCACTTCTCGGACAACGTGCTTCAACTGGAGCTGATCGGCGTGAAATCGATCCGCGCCTTCGACGCCACGGTGATCGTGGTGGCAGTCGACACGCGCGGCGAGATGAACGCCAGGCTTCTGGGTGCCTCGCTGGTGGAGGCGGACCCTGTTCGCGGGGCGGTGTTGGCCGTCCTCCAAGCTACCAATCGCGTACTCGGGAACGTCATCGCCACCCGGTAGGGCGGGGGACGGGGGACGGAGCAGCCGAGCACAGAAACCCACGGACGGGAAATCGTGTCAAAGTGGTTGCCCGTCCAAGCCCTTGCCGTCAGCTTACCTGCCATGCCTCAGACCAGCCACCGGGCGTCCTGCGCCATCGTCGTACTCCTGGCCGCACTGGCGGCATGTCACTCCGCGCCGCCGACGAACGCGCCCGTACCGGCCAGAGCGAGCGAAGACGCGCAGAGCGTCGGGGCTAAGGACAGCTCGCTAGCCCCTGGCCACGCTGGGGCGCACGACACCGCCACCGTAAAGCGGGACGAGGTAGCCACAGAGGCGGTTCGTATTTTCGGCGACTCCCTTCCCGTGACGCTTCCGGAGGAGACGTCGGACAGTGCCAGCGACGACATCGATACATCCGCCGACGCCTCGGCCGAGCCGGCGGAGCCGAGCTGGGACATCGACGTGCGCTCCTACGAGGCGCACGAGCGGGTGGAATTCTACGTTCGCCGATTCACCGGCGGCGGCCGCGAGCGCTTTGGCGACTGGCTGAACCGTGGCACGCGCTACGAGGCGATGATCCGATCGAAGCTGCGCGCCGCGGGGCTGCCCGAGGACATGACGTATCTCGCGCTCATCGAGAGCGGCTACGATCCGCACGCCTACTCGCGGGCGGCCGCGGTGGGGATGTGGCAGTTCATGGCCACGACCGCCCGCGGTGTCGGGCTGCGAGTGGATTGGTGGGTGGATGAGCGACGCGATCCGATTCGCGCCACCGACGGCGCGGTGAAGTTCATCGGCTGGTTGAACGAGCAGTTCGGCTCGCTCTACCTCGCGGCGGCCGCGTACAACGGCGGTCCCGGGAGGATCTCGCGGGGTCTCACGCGTTACGCCGAGGACCTCGAGGGGACGAGCGGCGAGGACGTGTTCTTCGCGCTGGCGGAGAAGAGCTATCTGCGGGCGGAGACCAAGAATTACGTGCCGCAGCTGGTGGCCGCCGCTCTCATCGCGAAAGATCCGGCGCGCTACGGCTTCGGGGTGGAGCAGCAGCCGGTTTTCGCGTACGACAGCGTTTGGGTCGGTCCGTCCACGCCGGTCATGGCGGCGGCCCAGGCGGTGGGAGCGACGCCCGCCGAGATGCGCGATCTCAACTCGGCGCTCCTTCGTGGCGTGACGCCGCCGAAGACGTCGTGGTGGCTGCGTCTCCCGGTCGGCAAGGGAGAGGGATTCGAGGCGGCGTACGACTCGTTGCCGGAGGAGGATCGCAAGGCGTTCACCCGTCTCACGACGAAGAAGGGTGAATCGCTGCGCTCGCTCGCGTCGCGTGCCGGCGTGCCAGCGAAGCAGCTGGGGTGGTACAATCGCGACCTCAGACCGAACAAGCGAGGCGTGCTGCCGACCGGCCTCACGGTTCTGGTCCCATCGGCGACGGTGCTGGCCGCCGCGCGCGATGTGCCCGATCCTTCGATCGAGATCTACGGGTCGTCGCGCGGCCGCACCCGGTCGCACGTGGTTCGTCGGGGCGAGTCGCTGGGCCTGATCGCCAAGAAGTACCGGACGACGGTGGCGGCGCTCAAGCGGATGAACGGTTTGAAGAAGAGCGTAATCTATCCGGGACAGGTGATCATCGTTCGCGGCGGCTCGACGCGCTCGCGCAGCGCGACCGCTTCGTCCGCTTCGCGGAGCAGGGCGTCCAAGCCGCGCACGTCCGCCTCGTCGGCCGCGCGGACGCATCTGGTGAAGCGTGGCGAGACGCTCACCTCGATCGCCCGCAAGTACGCGACGACGCCGTCGGAGCTGAAGGAGCTGAACGGGCTGAGGAGCGACGCGATACGGGCGGGGCAGAGACTGAGGGTGGGCGGATAGTCAGGAAGCGGGAAGCGGGAAGCGGGGAGCGGGAAGCGGGGAGCGATTGAACACAAGGAAGAGGCGCCAGTCGGTAATCCGACCGGCGCCTCTCTTGTGCTTCGCTTCCCGCTCCCCGCTTCCCGCACCCCGCTCGATCAGTCCACCACACCCCTGCCGTTGTAGCCCTTCATCACGATCCGCTCGTAACCGTTGCGCGGGTCGAGACCCTGGGCGACGGCGTTCTGCACCGCGACGGGACCGCGGTTGTAGATCACCAGCGCCAGCGGGACATCGCCCTTGTTCTCGGTAATGAGGGCGCGGAGATAGCGGAAGCCGATGCGGAGATTCGTCTCGCGGTGGTAGAGCTTCTCCTTCGTGACCTTCCTGTCGAAGTACTTTGCCGTAGCCGGCATGAGCTGCGTCAGGCCAATGGCGCCAACCGGGCTGGTCGCGCGCTCGTTGAACTGGCTCTCGATGCGAACCACACGGAAGGCGAGCTCCGGCTCGAGTCCCTCGGCCAGCGCGATGTCGTAGATGGCGGCCGCCAGATCCGCGCCGATCTTGTACCGGCCGGAGAACGCCATCACCTGTTCGGCGCGCTGAAGCTGTGCGCGATGGATCTCGAGCTCGCCGCGGAGCTGCTCCAGCTCGCTCTGGATGCGGCTACTCTCGCCAAGGCCGAAGGTGAAGGTGGATGCCGACGCGTTGGCGTCTCGCTGGCGCTCGAACATGATGAGCGCGAGGCCGCCAATGACTCCGAGGCCGAGGACCCAGCGTCGGATCTTCTCGCGTCGACGTATTCTATCGCCGCGGTGGACGTATCCATCACGAATATTCCGCATGACACCCGTTTGCTAGGGTTAGGATGCGCGAACGGGGCGACGACGCCCCGTCTGCCCGCGCACTCAAAGCAACGCGTGTGCCGCTAACCGCGCTGCCAGTTCCCGCTCCTGCCCCCCTCCTTCGACTCTAAACAGATGTCGGAGATCACCATGTTACGGTCGATCGCTTTTGCCATGTCGTACACAGTCACCAGTGCGATCGCCACTGCCGTGATCGCCTCCATTTCAACCCCCGTGGGGCCCACCGTCCGAACGACCGCCTCGGCCCGGAGACCGGGGAGGGAATCATCTGGCTCGATGGCGACCTGCACGTCGGTCAGAGGGAGCGAATGACAGAGCGGAATAAGCTCTGAGGTCCGCTTGGCGGCCATAATGCCCGCCAGCCGGGCGACACCAATGACATCGCCCTTGCCTACCGTGCTACCCACGATAGCGCTCAGAGTCCCCTCGGTCATGCGAATGGACCCCGAAGCACGAGCCGTCCGGGTGCTAAATTTTTTGTCGGTTACGTCCACCATCCGAGCCTCTCCCGATGGCCCGATGTGGGTCAGCTTTCCGCGCTCGTGGCTCACGTCATCAGCTCGCGAAGTTGGCGCACCAGCGAGGCTCCAAGGAGCTGGGGACTGACGTTTCCGCTCGCCTTCTCCTTCGCCCGCTCGACCGCGTCTATCCCGCGCGCCGCGGCGGCCGCGGTTGCCAGGTCGGAACGATCGGCGGCCTGCCGGGCACGCTCGCGCAGCTCCAGCGTCAGCGCGTCCAGGACGTCGGAGAAGAAGCCACGCGCCTTCGAGCCTCCCAGCGCGAACACCGCGCGCATCCGATCGGCGCGTCCGCCGGAGATGGAGCCGAGGAGCGCGCGGGCGGCCTCCGCTGCCTGACGAGTCTCGGCTCCGTCGAGCAGCGCCCCCGGACGTCCGGCGGCCAGCCGGATTCGCGCCTCCATCCCACCGGGAAGCGCGTCGGCCCCCGACAGCGCCTCGCGCACCACCGGCTCGGTGAGCCAGGCGCGGACGTCCGCCTCCGAAAGCGGCGCGGCGCGAAAAGCCACGACGCGCGACCGGATGGTCGGGAGGAGCGCCCCAGGCTCGCTGGACGTCAATACTATGGTGGTGTCGGCCGGTGGCTCCTCGAGGAGCTTGAGGAATGCGTTGGCGGCCTGATCCGCGCCCTCCTGCGGCACCATCCGCTCCGCGTCGCCCACCACGATCACCTTCCGGCTGGCCAGGCTCGGCGTCATCGCCGCGATCTGCACGATGGCGCGCACCGTCGACACGAAAATCCCCTCGCTCCCACTCGGCGCCGCGTACAGACCGCCGCCCTTCACGCGCTCGGCGATCGCGTCGGCGTAGTCGGCGAGCACGTCGGCGGGGCTGGCGTCACCATCAGCGAGCCGCGGTCGTGGGAAGAACCAGCGGAGGTCGGGGTGTACCAGCATCGCCGTGTATCGGCAACTCTGACACTCGCCGCAGGCGCTGCTGCCCGGCGAGGAGCAGAGCAGCAGCTGGCCAAGCCAGAGGGCGAGACGCTGCTTGCCGACGCCGGTCGGTCCATGAATGAGAAGACTCGATGGAAGCGCGCGCCGAGCGATGCTCTCGGCGAGCCGGCGCCGCAGGGCCAGGTGTCCGTGGAGCGGAACGATCGGCACGCGGGGAATATGCGTCGGCTGGCGAGCGGCGGTCAGAGCGCCTCAGTGGCCGGCGTGCGCATCCGGCGGAGTACCGCGCGCCAGTGCGAGATGGTGCTCGGTGTGATGCGCGCCGGTGGCCAACAGACCGGCGAATCCGAGCCCGCGAATTCGCGTGACCTCGGGGAGGTCACCGGGCTCGCTCGAGAGCACCGTCCATCGGACGCCGCCGGGGATGTCCTTTGCGGTCGCGTCCCATTCGGCCCTGGCGTCGAGCACCTCGGTGTGGGCCTTCAGCATTCGGCGGATCGCCGCGCCGGTCCGACCGGTGCCGGTGACGTCGAGCTGTACGCCCCCCGGGATCTTCGTCTCACGAACCGTCGAGCGGAGCACGACGTCGTTCATGTCGATGAGGTGTTGGCGGAGGGCCTCGAGGTTGACGGTGCTCCAGTCCGTGCGCGGGTCGTTCTCGAGGACTCGCACGATCTCGGCGATGGCGGCGAAGGCGTCCTGCCCAGCCTGCACGGGTGCGCCGGGTTGCGCGGCCCGCGTCTGCGGACGATTGCGCTGTGCCGCGGCCGGCGAGCTACCGACCAGCGTGCCAAGGAGCCCGAGGGAGAGTGCAGCATGAAGGATCCGCATGATCGTATTCCTTATGATGAGCGACGGTTCTCGTAAGATGCGGGGCGGACGATCACCTGGACACCGGGCGTTGTCGCGCCAGCTCATCCCGGTAGAGTAGCTCGGCCTCCTCGTCGAAGAGGCAGGGGACGATTCGAGCGAAGCGGGACTCGTGCTCGAGCATGACCCGCAGCGCGATGGTGGCCGCCTCCCTCTTTGGATACCCGTACACCCCGGTGGAGATCGCCGGGAACGCGATCGTCCGGACCGTGCCCTCGTCGAGCGCCAGTTGGAAGGAGGAGCGATAGGCACGCTCCAGTGTCGCGGCTTCGCCCCCGCTCCCACCGCGCCAGATCGGCCCCACCGCATGGATCACGAAGCGCGCCGAGAGCGCGTGTCCGCCGGTGATCACGGCATCGCCGGGGGCGCAGTAGTCGTAGCGGCGGAGCTCCTCGAGGAGACCGGGGCCGGCGGCTCGATGAATGGCCCCGTCCACGCCGCCGCCACCGCGAAGCGCGCTGTTGGCGGCATTCACGACGGCGTCCACATCGAGTCGGGTGATGTCGCCGCGAACGATCTCGATCATCTGCCAATATGCAGAACGGCCCCGGCTTTCGCCGGGGCCGCTCGTACGATTCGCCGTGTCCTAATTAAGGAACGCAGGCAAAGGTGTTGTTGCGCGCGTCCCGCTCGCCCTGTGGAATCGGGAACGCGGTGAGTGGATCGGGGTGCGTTGCCGGGGTCGGGTTGAGCGAGGGAAGAAGCCCCAGCATGCGGGTGTAGGTCCAGCTCGCCGAGCTCTCGAAGAGCAGGGAGAGCCGAACTTCGTACAGGATCGCGGCCGGGAGCGCGGCATGCGACGGCGCGATCGCCGCCAGCCCACCTTCCACCGTGCGTACCCGGTTCAGGTTGGCGCGCGCCGCCACGTCGTCGTTCTGACCCCACTCGATGATCGCGCGGAGAAGGATCAGCTCGGCGTTCCGGATGATCGCGATCGGCTGCCCCGGGCTCAGGTGCACGTTCTGCACGAGGTTC